>JACPCF010000083.1:0-23849 GCA_016179965.1 Candidatus Rokuibacteriota bacterium
GCTCACCGATCTCTTGAAATACCTTCCGGGCAAAGTGGCCCAGTGCCGGATTTTCGCGGCGACCCACGAGCATGACCAGCTCCTGGCCCAGGCCCTGGAGCAGGCCTTGGGCGAGGACGCGCCGGCCATCCCCACCAACGTCTGAAACGGTCTCTCCCCCCGTGGCGCGCCGTCGCAAGCGTCTCGATCTTCGTTCCATCAAAGGGCGGATCGCCGAGGCGCTCGTCGAATCCATGTTCAGGAGAGCCCTGTACCGGATGGCACGGTTCGGGAGGGAGAGCGACTTGAGAGGGACGCTCCAGCTCGGAAAGGACGACAATTTCGTCCCTGATTTCTTGGCGCTGAAGGGGGATCTCGCTCGCCGCGACGCGCCCGGCGTGTATCAGACGTTCATGATCGAGGTGAAGTACCGGGCGGACCTGGATCGGTACCTGGGGCTGCAACAGCGCGGGGGAGAAAACAGCCCGCTTGCAAGGAGCAAATCGAAGTGGCCAAATCTTTACGTTGTCTTTGTCACCGATCGACCCGGAGAGGGGCGATCGTGCTTCCAGGCGCTCGACGTGAGATCGTACGCGCCGGGTGAGCCGGTGAAGACCCAGCCGCTGTACGAAATGGCGGCGCTGGAGATTTATCCGAATAATGTGATAGAGCATGAGGAGCTGGCGAGACAGCTGTTTGGCGTACTTTCTTCCCTTTCCAGATAGGGGAGGGGGGCATGGAGAAGTTTCGAGGGGTTGACTACTACGGCATCGAGGAGCTGCTGACCGAGGAAGAGCGGATGGTGCGGGACGCCATCCGCGACTGGGTCGAGGCGGAGTTCCTGCCCATCGTGGCCGAGCACCACCGGGAGGGGACCTTCCCCACACATCTCATCCCGAAACTCGGAGAGCTCGGGATCTTCGGCGCCAACCTCAAGGGTTACGGCTGCGCCGGGCTCAACAACGTCGCCTACGGCCTCATCATGCAGGAGCTGGAGCGGGGGGATTCCGGCCTCCGCTCGTGCGCGTCGGTCCAGAGCGGCCTGGTGATGTACCCGATCTACACGTACGGTTCCGAGGCCCAGAAGGAGCGGTGGTTGCCCGCCCTTCAACGGGGTGAAGCCATCGGCTGCTTCGGCCTGACGGAGCCCGACCACGGGTCTGATCCCGGCGGCATGACGACGCGGGCCCTGAAGAAGGGCGATTCCTACGTCCTGAACGGCACGAAGCTCTGGATCACCAACGGCTCCATCGCCGACGTGGCGGTCGTCTGGGCCAAGGGCGACGACGGCGAGATCGGCGGCTACCTCGTGGACAAGGGGACGCCCGGCTTCTCGACCCTCGACATCCACGGGAAGTTCTCGATGCGCGCCTCCATCACCTCGGAGCTGTCCTTCCAGGACTGCCGGATCCCGCTGGAGAACAAGTTTCCCAATGTGACCGGGCTCCGCGGCCCGCTCGGCTGTCTCTCCCAGGCGCGCTATGGCATCGCGTGGGGCGCTGTCGGCTGCGCCATGGCCTGCTACGACTGGGCGCTCCAGTACGCCCAGACGCGCGTCCAGTTCGGCAAGCCGATCGCCCAGTTCCAGCTGGTGCAGCGGAAGCTGGTCTGGATGCTCACCGAGATCACCAAGGCGCAGCTCCTGGCGCTCCAGCTAGGGCGGCTCAGGGACCAGGGCACGGCGCGGGCGCAGCAGATCTCCATGGCCAAGATGAATAACGTCTGGATGGCGCTGGAGACGGCGCGGATGGCGCGGGACATCATGGGCGCGGCGGGGATCGTGGACGAGCACCCGGTCATCCGCCACATGCTGAACCTCGAGACCGTCTTCACCTACGAGGGCACCCACGACATCCACACGCTGATCATCGGCCGGGACATCACAGGCCTCTCGGCGTTCGGGGACGAGTAGCGTCTGACGCGACCCCCGGGCGTTTCGATGCGGGGCCCGTGGAGCGTGGCGATCGCCGCGCTCACCATGGCGGTCCAGAACGGGATCGTCATGGCCTTCGCGGTGCTCTACCTGCCGCTGATCGAGGAATTCGGCGCCTCGCGGGCTGAGGTCGCGGCCGTTCAATCGGCGGTGCTGCTTCTCGGAGGGTTCGGCGGTCCCGCGATCGGCTACGCGCTGGACCGCGTGGGGCCGCGCCGCCTCTTTCAGGGCGGGGCGCTGCTCGCGGGCCTGGGGCTGCTCCTGGCGAGCCGGGCCGGTAGCCTGCCGGTCCTGCTGCTGACCTACGGGATCCTCACCGGCCTCGGCCTCTCGGCGCTCGGAAGCCAACCCAACATGGTCGTGGCGGCGCTCTGGTACCCGGGCGCGCGCGGCAAGGCGATCGCCGTGGCGGACCTGGGGACCGGCTTCGGCGCTTTCCTCTTTATCCCGCTCGCTCAGGCCGTCGTGGCCGGCTATGGCTGGCGGACGACGCTCGCCCTCTGGGCGGTTCTCCTCGTGGCCATCCTGATCCCCGCCAACGCCTTCCAGCGTCTTCCCACCTCAACGCTCGGAAGTAAAGCGGCGCCGGCGACGGGCGGGCGAGAGGCCGGGTTGAAGCGCGCCGCGCGGACATCCGCGTTCTGGTGGCTCGTCGCGGTTCGCTTCTTCTCTGCGATGGCCTTCCCGCTCATGAACGTCCACATGCTGGCCTTTGCCGTGGGCGTCGGGATTTCCCCCGCCGCGGCGGCCACCGCTCTCGGCACCGTGAGCCTGGTGAGCCTGGCCGGGCGGCTTCTGACCGGGTGGCTCGCCGACCGGCTCGGGCGCGCGCCGACGCTCACGCTCACGTACGCGAGCGCCGCCGTCGGGATCGGGAACCTGGGGCTCCTGGCGTGGACCGGCTGGCCGGGCTGGCTCGCCGGCTACGTCCTGTTCTATGGCCTGGCGCAGGGGTCGAGCGGGATCGTCACGGCGGCGCGGGCGGCGGATATGTTCGCAGGGGCGAGCTTCGGCACGATCTACGGCTGGATCGTGCTGGCCACCGGGCCGGGCGAGGCGATCGGGGCCTGGGCCGGGGGAGCGATCTTCGACCTGACGGGGAGCTACCTCTGGGCCTTCGGCTTCGTGGGGGTGGCGCTCCTGGCGGGAATCGGCGCGATCTGGCAGGTGCGTCAGCCCGCCCGGAGATCCACGTAGAGCTCGATCTCGTGGCCATCCGGGTCGCGGATCGAGAAGGACGCACTGTCGCGCGCGTTCATCTCGCCGAACGGCGTGAGCCCGTGAGCCTCCACCCAGCGGCGGGCCGCGTCGAGCGCCTCGCGCGTGGTGCCCACCTGAAAGGCGATGTGGTAGAGACCCGGCGCGCCCCTCGGGCGCTCGGGGCCGTCGGCGCGGGCCACTTCGATCGAGAGGTCGTGGTGGTGGGGGCCGGCGGAGAAGAACGCGATCCTGCCGTTCTTGCCGCGACCCACGTCCCGTAGGCCCAGAATGTCCCGGTAAAAGCGAATGGACGCTTCCAGGTCCTTGACGAACAGCGAGACGTGGCCAAGTTCCTGGACCTTCAGCGGGACGCCCATGGCGGAGTTAGTGTAGCATGGAGGTCCATGACCCCGGACCGGACCGCCTCCGCCGTCTCCATGTCCACTCCCGTCGCTGCGGCGCCGGCGGGGCGCGTCAAGCCCGACATGCGGCTCCTGGGCCTCCTGGCCCTGGGGCACTTCGTCGTCGATACCAACCAGGGGTCGCTGCCGGCGCTGCTGCCGTTTCTCCGGACGGCGCTCGATCTCTCCTACGCGGCCACGGGCGCCATCGTCCTCATGGCCAACGTGACGTCGTCCCTGACCCAGCCCCTCTTCGGCTACCTCGCCGACCAGACCGCCCGGCGCTGGCTGTTGCCGCTCTCCGTCTTCCTGTCGTCGCTCGGGCTCGCGCTGACCGGTCTCGCCCCGTCCTACGGGGTCGTGCTGCTCCTCGTGCTCGTGTCGGGCTTCGGGATCGCCGCGTACCACCCTGAGGGGTATCGCACCGCGACTCGAGTCGCCGGTGACCGCAAGGCGACGGGACTATCCATCTTCTCCACGGGGGGCAATGTCGGGATTTCCATCGGTCCCCCGTTCATCACGGTGCTCGTCACAGGGTTCGGGCTCTGGGGGAGCCTCGGGCTCCTCGTCCCCGGCGTCTTGGTAGCGGCGCTGCTGACGGCCGTCCTCCCCCGGCTCTCGGTGCCGCCGGCGCCCCGCGCCCAGGAGGCCGCTCTGCCGGCGGCCAGGACGATGGCCGGGGCCATGACACTGCTGATCCTCATGGTCACGGTCCGCTCCTGGACCCAGCTCGGCCTGACGACGTTCGTCCCGTTCTACTATCTGGACGTGCTCGGGGGCGACCCGCGGATGATCGGGACGCTGCTCTTCGTCTTCCTGGGCGCCGGGGCCCTGGGCACCCTCGTCGCCGGTCCCATCGCCGACCGCATGGGCATGCGCCGCTACGTCGTCGGCGTCTTCCTCCTCGCGACGCCCATCGCCATCGGCTTCCTCCTGGTTCGGGGGGTCATGAGCTTCATCCTCCTCGGCGCGTTGGGATTCGTGCTGGTGTCCACCTTCACGGTGTCGGTCGTGCTGGGGCAGGCCTACATGCCGCGCAACCCCGGCATGGCGTCGGGGCTCATCGTGGGCTTCGCCATCGGCGCGGGCGGCGTCGGGGCCACGGTTCTCGGCTGGGTGGCGGACCACCTGGGGCTGATGAGCGCGTTGTGGATTTCGGCGCTGATGCCGCTCGCCGGGTTCGTCGTGGCGCTGTTTCTCCCCGAGCCCCGCCGCGCGTGATCGACGACTTTCCTCCACCGGGCGCCATGTGCTATAACTTGCGTCGGATCGCGCGATGAGCGTCCTCGAAGCCTTCCAGGACGGCGAGCAGGTTCTCCTCATCGACCAGCGGGGGAAGCGCCACCTCCTTACCCTGAGAAAAGGCGAGACCTTCCATTCCGACCGCGGCTGGATCCCCCACGACGCCATCATCGGCCACCCCGACGGGAGCTGGGTGCGCTCGTCCCTCGGCCTGCGGCACCTGGCCCTCCGTCCCACGCTGGCCGAGTACGTCCTCGAGATGCCCCGCGGCGCCCAGGTCATTTACCCGAAGGACCTGGCGATGATCCTCTTCTGGGCGGACGTCTATCCGGGGTGTCGCGTGCTGGAGGCCGGCACAGGGTCGGGAGCCCTGACGCTGGCGCTGCTCCGGGCCGTGGGGCTCGAGGGCAAGGTCATCACCTACGAGCAGCGCGAGGAGTTCGCCCGCCGGGCGCTGGCCAACATTCACGCGCGGATGGGGGAAGTCACGACCCTGGCCGTGAGGTTCGGGCCTGTGGAGGAGGGGCTGGCGGAGGAAGAGCCGGTGGACCGGGTGATCCTGGATCTGCCGGAGCCCTGGCGGCTCGTCGAGCCGGTGCTCAAGCCCCTCCGCCCCGGAGGTATCTTCCTCTGCTACGTGCCGACCATCATCCAGTCCCAGCAGGTCACCGAGGCCCTCCAGCGGCATCCGGCCTACGGGCTCGTCGAGACCTTCGAGACGCTCGTCCGCCCCTGGAACATCGAGGGGCCCTCGGTCCGCCCGTTCCACCGGATGGTGGCGCATACCGGGTTCATGCGTTGAGCTGATGGGCGGCCTCACCACGTTCATGGTGATGGCCTACATCATCTTCGTGAACCCGGCGATCCTCTCCTTCGCCGGGATCAAGGGGCTCGAAGGGCAGGGGCCGCCGTTCGCCCCCACGCTGGCCGCCACGTGCCTCGTGGCCGGGCTCCTCACGATCGCCATGGGGGTGGTCGCCAACTACCCGCTGGCCGTCGCCTCCGGCATGGGGCTCAACGCCGTCGTGGCCTTCCAGCTGGTGGCCGGCATGAAGCTTCCGTGGCAGGCCGCGATGGGAGTGGTCTTCCTCGAAGGCGTGGCGATCACCATCCTGGTTCTCACCGGCTTCCGCGAGGCGATCATGAACGCGATCCCCCTGGCCCTCAAGCAGGCGATCAGCGTCGGGATCGGCCTCTTCATCCTGTTCATCGGCCTGGTGTCCGGCGGGTTCGTGAAGCCGGGACCGCCGGGCGTGCCCGTGACCTTGGGCGACCTTACCACCGCGCCCGTCGCCGCCGCCGCGGTGGGGCTCTTCCTGACCCTCTGGCTTCAGGCCGCGCGCGTGCGCGGCGCGCTCCTGATCGGGATCCTCCTCACCACCCTCGTGGCGATCGGGCTCAATGGCGCGACGGGCGGGAAAGCCTTCCCCACTCCCGGCCAGGCCGTCATCCCGGCGGCGCTCTTGGCGCTGCCGGATTTCTCGACGCTGGGAGCGGGGCTCAACGTGGAGGTCCTCTGGCGCGTGGGGGTGGTGGCGGCGGCGGTCACGATCTTCTCCCTCATGCTCTCGGACTTCTTCGACACCATGGGGACGGTGATCGGAATCGGCGGCGAGGCGGGGTGGCTCGACCGGGAGGGAAAGCTCCCGCGACTGAATCGGGTGCTCCTCGTGGACTCGCTGGCCGCCGCCGCGGGGGGCATCGCCGGTGCCTCGTCGGCCACCACGTACATCGAATCAGCCGCCGGGGTCTCGGAAGGGGCCAAGACGGGTCTGGCCTCGGTGATGACGGGCGTGTGCTTTCTGCTGGCGCTCTTCTTGGCGCCCCTCGCCGGGGTCGTGCCGCCCCAGGCCACGGCCGCGGCGCTGATCGTGGTCGGGTACCTGATGTGCAAGATCGTCCGCGAGATCCCCTTCGGGGACCTGGAGGAAGGCTTTCCGGCCCTCCTGACGCTGACCGTGATGCCATTCACCTACTCCATCACCAACGGCATCGGCGCGGGGTTCATCGCCCACTGCTTCGTGAAGCTGGTGCGCGGCAAGGGGGCCCAGGTCCACCCGATGATGTACACCGCCACGGTGGCCTTTCTCGTGTACTTCGCGCTGCCGTGGCTCCGTCCCCTCCTCGGCTTCTAGTCGGCGAGCCCCGATGATCCAGGCGCTGCGACGGAATCTGAAAGCCCTCTCGATCACCCTGTGGGTGGTGATCGCGGCCTTCGTCGGCACATCCTTCTTCGTCTGGGGGAAGGGGAGCATCACCGGCGGCGACGCCAACGCGGTGGCCACGGTCAACGGCGAGGAGATCCCGCTCGAGCGCTACCAGCGCCTTTACCGCTCGTACGTCGAGTTCTACCGCCAGCTCTACAAGGACCGCTTCACCACCGAGACCGCCGAGCGGCTCGGCATCGCCCAGCAGGTTGTGGACTTCCTGGTGGACGAGACGCTGATCCTCCAGCGCGCCCGGGCCGAGGGGATCCAGGTCGGCGATGAGGAGCTGCGCGCCAAGATCCAGGCCATCCGCGCCTTCCAGGAAGACGGGCGGTTCTCGCGGGACCGCTACCTGGCCATCCTGAATCGCGCCAAGATCGACCCCGCCGCCTTCGAGACCGACCAGCGGCGGGAGCTCGTGCGAAAGAAGATGGAGGCCACCGTCAAGGAGGGAATAAAGGTTTCCGACGCAGAGATACGCCAGGCGTACGAGTTCAGGCGGGAGAAGGTGCGGGCGGCGTGGGCCCAGGTCGAGGTGGCTCCCCTCCTGGCCGAGGTCGGCGCGACCGACGCGGACGTCGAGGCCTTCCTGAAAAAGAACGCGCTCCGGTTCCAGGAGCCCGAGCGGCGGCGGCTCCAGTACGTGCTGCTGAGCCCGAAGACCTTCGTCACGCCGGCGACGGACGCCCAGGTGGAGCGGTATTACAAGGAGCACGCGGCCGAGTTCGAGAAGCCGCGGCGCGTGAAGGTGGCGCACATCCTCGTGCGCGTGCCGCCCGTCGGCGGCAGCGAGGCCGAAGAAAAGGCCAAGGCCAAGGCGCAGGATGCCATCAGGCGGGCCCGAGGGGGCGAGGATTTCGCCAAGCTGGCCAGGGAAATCTCGGAAGACCCTGCCTCGGCCGGCTCGGGCGGCGACGTCGGCTACGTCGCGCGCGGCGAGGTGGTCCCGGCGTTCGAGCAGGCGGCGTTTGCCCTGAAGAAGGGCGAGGTGTCCAAAGAGCCCGCGCGCACGCCCTTCGGCTATCACGCCATCAAGGTCCTGGATATCCAGGAAGGGGGCCGGCGCCCGCTCAAGGAGGTCGCGGCGGAGATCAAAGAAAAACTCCAGGGCGAGCAGAGCGACCGCGCGGCGCTGGCCAAGGCCGAGGAGGTCAAGGGCCCGCTCCTGGGCGCCAAGGATTTCCCCGCTGAGGCGCGGCAGCGGGGGCTCGAGCCCAAGACGGCGCTCCTGGCGCGGGGCGAGTCGCTCGAGGGAATCGGCCGGGACCAGGCCCTGGAGGAGGCCGTGTTCTCGCTGGCGCTCGGCGGCGTCGGGGGGCCCCTCAAGACCCCGGGCGGGTACGCGATCGTCAAGGTGATCGAGCAGCGTCCCGCGGCGGTCCCTCCGTTGGCCGAGATCAAGGGGAGGGTGGCTGACGCCGTGAAGCGCGAGAAGGCCGAGGGCCTGGCTCTCAGCCGCGCTCAGGCGCTGAGCAAGGCCGTCGAGAAAGGGGAGGATCTGCTGACCGCGGCAAAGAAGCAGGGATTGCCCTCGGGGGATACCGGCTTCTTCTCGCGCTCGGAGCCGGCCGCGGACCGGCGGGTTCCCGGAGAGGTCATGCGGGCCGCCCTTCAGTTGGCCGTCGGTAAGGTGTCCGAGCCCGTCACCCTCTCCCAGGGGATCTACGTGGTCAAGGTTCTGGAGCGCCGGGCGCCTGAGCCGGCCGGGCTCGACAAGGAGCGGGAGGAGCTTCGCCAGCAAGTGCTTGAGCAGAAGCGCAACCAAGCCTGGGAGCACTGGGTGAAGAGCCTGAAGGCCGGCGCCAAGATCCAGGTGTCGTCCCGCGTTGGGCCGCCGTGAGACTGAAAAAGGCCGAAGCGGAGTTCATCCGGTGGGAGCGGGTCTGCCGGGTGGCCACCACGGGAGCGAGCGGGTGGCCCCACAACGTTCCCGTCTGTCACGTTCTTGAGGGAGGCCGGATCTACTTCGCCTCTGGCAGCGACGCCAGGAAGGTGCTGAACCTCCAGGCGAATCCGCGCGTCACGGTCACCGTGGATCTCTATTCGGATGCCTGGGAGAACCTGAAGGGTGTGATGGCCCAGGGGACCGTCAAACTGATCGAGCGCGGCCCGCGCTTCAGGAAGATCCGCGCGCTGCTCTACAAGAAGTATCGCCAGTACCCGATCGAAGCTGCCCTTGACGAGAAGGATTCGGTGATCGTGGAGGTGACCCCCACCCACGTCTTTTCCTGGGGGTTTTAAGTTCGAAGGGGGGCGTTCCCCCCTCCGAAACCTCCCCACCAGGGTTGCGCAGGCAAAGCCTGCGCTCGAAGCGGAACCCTCCAACGCTTCTGGTGAATCCTCAGGGGGCCGCGCTTCGACGGGTCGTCGGGGCGATAGGGAGATCAGGCGAGCAGGCCGCCGACAGAGACCAGCGTCTTCCTGACGGGATCAGGCGCGAGACCAAACTCCTCGAGCGTGACGGCGCCGAGGAGAGCGAGGCTTCCGGGGGGCCCGGCCAGGAAGATAGTGATGACCTCTTCCCCGTTCAACTGGATCGCGACCTGCCCGGCCGGGTAGGCGACACGCTCGCCACTGGCGAGGGTGACCGTCCGCCGCCGGGGCGTGGTCAGGCCGAGCCGGGCGACGACATCCTCTGTCAGCAGGGTCCACGTGGCGCCGGTGTCCACCAGGAGATCCAGCGTCAGGCTCTGGTCGGCCCGCTGGGGGTTGGCGAGTCTTGCTGTGACGGAGAAGGTCCCCATGTCCTGCGTCCTCGGGAGCCATTCTACTATGACCCGTCTGTTCGTGTCCCCTGGGGACCGGGCAACCCGGGGCTGGATGCCGAGGCCTCTCCACGGCTTCATCGCTGTGGCCGTCACCGTCCCTCTAACGGTCGCGGGCGCAGCGGCCTCTGACGCATGAGGTTGTCGAACTGGGGCTCTGCGGCGTTGAACCTGCGGGTCGCGAGGCGAAACGGCTGGCCGGGGAAAAGCAGACCTTTACGAGGACGGGCGGCGGCCGTTGGCAATTCGGCCGTTGACCCACCGCCAGCGCGTGGCCAGCGCCGCCTTCCAGCGGGGGAAGCGGATCCAGGTGAAGGCGCGGAGACCGCGCAGGTCATCAAACATCGAGTAGATCACCGGCGTCGCCAGGAGCGTCACCAGGAGGCAGAGCGCCTGGCCGCCGACCACCACCGTGGCGAGGGAGGCCCGAGAGGCTGACCCATCGCCCCGCCCGAGGGCCACCGGGAGCATCCCCGCGATGATCGCCAGCGTCGTCATGAGGATCGGGCGCAGTCTGGCCCGGTCAGCCTGCATCTGAGCCTCCAGGCGCGGCATCCCCCGCTCCCGGAGCACGTTGGTGTAGTCCACCTGGAGGATCGCGTTCTTCTTGACCACGCCCATCAGGAGGAAGAGCCCCATGATGGAGTAGATGTTCAGGGTCTTCCCGACAATCAGGAGCGTCAGCAGGCCGAAGGGGATCGACAGGAACATCGAAACCATGATCGTAATCGGATGCACGAACGACTCGAACTGGGCCGCGAGCACGATGTAGATGAAGGCGAGCGAGAGCACGAAAGCGATGAGGAAGTTCTGGATGGCTTCGGCCAGGAGCTTGCCGCGTCCGAGCGTGACGATGCCGTACTCTGACGGCATCTTGAGCTCACGCACGGCGGCGTACCCCTCGCTGAGGGCCTCCCCCAGCGGCTTCTGGTAGAGGTTCGAGATGATCGTGATGGAGCGCTGCTGGGCGTAGTGCTCGATCTGGCCGGGGCTCATCCCGGGCGCCAACGTGGTCACGTTGGAGAGCTTCACGAGCTGGCCGCCGGCGCCCGGGGCGGCGAGGTCCGCGATAACCGAGGCGTCCTTCCTGAAAGACTCCAGCAATCGGATGCGGACGTCGTACTGCTCGCCCGCCTCGCGGTAGAACCCGGCCTTCTCGCCGCCCACCATCGTCCGGAGCGCCGAGGCGATGCTCTCCACCTTGACGCCGAGGTCGGAAGCCTTTTTTCGGTCGATCAGGACCTGGAGCTCCGGCTGGCGCTGGGTCTGGGCCGTGTCCAGGTCTACGAAGCCGGACTTGGTCGAGAGCGTTCGGATGACCGCCCGGGCGTAAGTGTCCAGCTGTTGGAGGTCGGGCCCGCGGAGGATCAGGTTGAACGGGGTCTGCCGGAAGCCCCCGCCGCCGATCAGGCCGATCTGCTGGGCGCTGATCCGGAGCCCGGGGAAGACGGCGAGCCGCCTTCTGGCCTCCTGCTTGATCTCGTCCTGGGTCCGCTTGCGCTCGCTCAAGTGCGCGAGGCCCACGTAGATCGAGATGTCCGTGACGTTGGACTGATACTGGCCGCGGACGCCGATGGTGGTGAAGAGGGTCCGCACCTCGGGGATCTTCCGGAGCTCGGCCTCGAGCGCCTGGGCGATCTCCGTGGTACGTTCGAGCGACGAGCCCGGCGACGCCTCGGCGACGACCTCGAACTCGCTCATATCGTCGTCCACCACGAGCTCCAGATTGGAGCGGCTCAGCAGAAAGAAGCCGCCCACGAGAATTAGGAGCGTGGCGCCCAGCACCACCACCCGGTGGCGGAGGCAGCGCGCGAGGACCGCCTCGTACCACTGCTCCATGGCCTGGTAGAGCCTGGACTCCTTGGAAGTCCGCGCGGTCTCTTCCTCGGGCCGTCCCGACAGGATCCGGGCCGCCAGCATCGGGGTCAGGGTGAACGCCACCACGAGCGAGACGATGATGGCGAAGGTCGCGGTGAGCCCGAAGGAGTTCCAGAACTTGCCGACCAGCCCGCCCATGAACGCCACGGGGAGAAAGATCACGACCAGGGAGAGCGTCGTGGCCATGACCGCCAGGGCGATCTCGCGGGTGCCCGTGACGGCGGCCTCGAAGGGCGAGCGCCCCTCCTCCTCGGTGTGGCGGAAGATGTTCTCGAGCACGATGATGGCGTCGTCGATCACGATGCCGGTGGAGAGCGCCAGCCCGAGCATCGTGAGATTGTTGAGCGTGAAGCCCGCGATGCGCATGGCGGTGAAGGTGGCGATGATCGAGCAGGGGATGGCGAGGGCGGCGACGAAGGCCGGACGGAGCCTCCGGACGGCCAGGAAGAAGATCATCGTCGCGAGGATGGCGACGCCGGTGACCTGGAGCAGGAGCTGTGGGTTTCCTTGGAGGAAGGCCGCCGCCACCGCCGCCACGATGGCCGCGATCGCCGCCGTCTCCCACCAGAGGAGGTTGCCGATGAAGACCGCGACGATGAGGCTGGCCAGGAGCCCGCCAAGGAGGAGGTGGTCCTGGACCTCGTGGAAGGAGCGCTTGATGAAGCGGGAGAGGTCGCGGACGATCTCGAACTGGATGTCGGGTGGGAGCCCCCGCTGGACTTCCACGAGCTTCTTCTTCACGGCGTCCACCACGCCCACGGTGTTGGTGCCCGACTGCTTTCGGATGAGCAGGCTGACGGCGTTCTGGCCGTTGAGACGCGAGAGCGTCCGGGCCTCTTCTTCGGCGTCCAGCACCGTGCCGATGTCGTGGATCTGGACGGGGCCGCCCTTGAAGTCCGCGACGATCAGGTCGTTGAAGGCCTCGGGCGACTCGATCCTGCCGAGGGTTCGAAGACCTTCTTCGCGGCCACCCTCTGTCACGCGCCCCCCCGGGATCTCGACGTTCTGGCGGAAGAGCGCGTCCTTGACCTGCTGGATCGACAGCCCGAAGGCCGTCAGCCTGTGCGGGTCCACCAGCACCTGGATCTCGCGCTTCCGATCGCCCACCAGCGTGATGGCGCCCACGTCCTTCACGGTCTCGAGCTGGCGCTTGATTCGCTTGTCGGCGATCTCGGTGACCTCGCGGGCCGAGCGCTGACCCGAGACCACGAGCGCCATGACCGGGGCCGAATCCGGGTCGAATTTCTCGATGACCGGTGGCTCCGTCCCAGCCGGGAAGCGCCGGACGACCGTGGCGACCTTCTCCCGCACGTCGTTGGCCGCCTCCTGGACGTTCCGCTCCAGCACAAACGTCACTAAGACTTGCGACTGGCCCTCGATGGTGGTCGAGCGGAGCTCGTCGAGGCCGCTGATCGTGTTGACGACCTCCTCGATGGGCTTGGTGATCTGGCTCTCGATCTCCTCGGGGCTCGCTCCCGGCAGGCGGGTGGTGATCGTGATCGTGGGCAGATCCACCTTGGGGAAGATGTCCACGCCCAGCTGGATGAAGGAGGCCGCCCCCAGGACCACGAGCGAGGTGATGAGCATCGTGGTGAAAACGGGCCGGCGGACAAAGACTTCGAGAAAGCCCATGCTTATTTCTGAACGACGGTGACGGGCGCCCCGTTGAAGAGCTGGGGGAGGTTGGTCGTGGCCACGGCCTCGCCGGCCTTAACCCCCCCCAGAATCTCGATCCAGGCGCCCTGGCGGGCCCCGGCCTTCACCAGGCGCTCCTGGGCCTTGCCGTCGGCCACGACGAAGACCTTCGTGATGCCCACGAAGTAGGTCACCGCCTCGGCCGGGACGAAGGTCACCGCCTCATCCTTTCGCGTCAGGACGGCGCCTTTGGCGAAGAAGCCGGGGCGGAGGCGGCCATCCGTGTTGGGGACCCGGGCTTCGAGAGAGAGACTTCGAGTCTGGACGTCAACGGCGGGCGCCACGCGCGTGGCCTGGCCGGAAAAGGTCTGGCCCGGATGGGCCTCCACCGTGAGCTGGAGCGTCTGGCCGACTCGAAGCTCCGGGGCATACCGCTCGGGCACCGTCCCCGTGTACTTGAGCGGATCGGCGACGACCAGCGTGAAGAGGGGCGCGTTTTCCTTCAGGTACTCGCCTGCCGAAACGTGCCGGCGGGCCACCAGCCCCGCCAGCGGGGCGCGCACGGTTGTGTCTCCCATCCGCTTCTGGGCTAGGCCGAGGGTGGCTTCCCGCTGCTTGACCTGGGCCTCGGCGACCTTCAGCGCGGCCAGGTCGGAATCGAGCTGGGCCTGGGCGATACGCACCTGGTCAGGATGCTGGTTGAGCGCCGTCTCGGTCATTCGGAGCTGGGCCAGGGCGACCTGGTGCAGGGTCCGGGCGTTGTCCACATCGCGGGTCGCGATGAGCTCCCTGGCGAGGAGCTGGCGACTCCGTTCCAGTTCGAGGCCGGCCCACTCGATCTGGGCGCGGGCCCGAGCGACCTCGGCCTGGAGGGTCGCCTGCTGGTCCTGGACCCGCGTCAGGTTTGCCCGGCTGGACTCGGTGGCAGCCCGGGCCCGAGCCAAGGACTCGCGGATCGCCAGGAGGTCGGCCTCGGTCTGCTCGGTGGTGAGCCGCGCTTCGCGCTTATCGAATTCGGCCAGGACGGCGCCGGCTGCCACGCGGTCGCCCAAATCCACCAGGAGTCGGGCCAGAGTCCCGGCCAGTTCGGACTTGACCTGTACTTCTTCCCACGCCAGGAGACTCCCGACGGTCTCCACGCTTCGCTGGACGGCGCGTCCCTCGACCCGCGCCACCGTCACCGGGAGCGGCTTCCGCTCGCCGCCGGCCTTCTTTGCGGGATCCTGGGCCTGGGACTGGCCGCATGCTGCCAGCAGGAGCGCCAGGATCAGTAGCGCAGCGGTGCGGGAGATATCTCCTACCGCCATGACTAAGCTCGCCTCTGTTCGAGCGCCGGCTTTGCCCGCGCACCCCTGGGGGGAGGCATCTGGGTACCCGGGCCGAAGGCCTGGGTGGGGGCGTCGCCCCCCTCCGAGGGATCATCGCCCCGCGCGGCGGCCAGGAGGCGCTCGAGGCCGCGGATCACATCCTTGCGGTCGGCGGGGGTGAGGCGCTGGAGCACGCGGGCGAGGCCCTCGACCTGGAGCTGTTCCAGTTTCCTGGCGAGGCGCTCGCCCTTCGGGGTGAGGACGAGGCGGACGTGGCGGCGGTCGCGCGGGTCCCCGCCGCGGCGGAGGAAGGCCTTGGACTCCAACCGGTCGGTGACCTGTGTCACGGCGGACAGCGTGATGCCGAAGCTCCGGGCCACGTCGCTCATCAGCGCGCCGCCGTGCTTGGCGACGTGGAAAAGCACCTGGGCCTGGGAGTAGTTGAGATCCAGCTCCAGCGCCTGCTTCCAGAGGATCTGGCGGAAGGTGGTGGACAGGAGCTCGGTGAGCAGGTCAACCAGGTGGCGGCTGGTGTCGGTCAGATCGTCGTGCACGGGACCTCCAACGGCCTACGTAGTTAATCATCTAAATCTTCGGCTGTCAAGTTGGTGAACATGCCGTAAAATAAGGGGCCGTGACCATCCAGAGGACGCCCATGACCCGGCAGGGCTTTGATCGCCTCAAGGCGGAGATCGAGCGGCTTAAGCGCGAGGAACGTCCCCGGATCACCAGGGCCATCGCCGAGGCGCGGAGCCACGGCGACCTGGCGGAGAACGCCGAGTACCACGCGGCCCGCGAAAAGCAGTCCTTCATCGAAGGACGGATCCACGAGCTGGAGTTGAAGCTGGGTCATGCCGAGGTCATCGATCCCCCGACCGATGGGGAGCGGGTGACCTTCGGCTCCACCGTGCGCCTGGAGGACGGGGACGGCAAGGAGGTGCGCTACTGGATCGTGGGCTCGGACGAGGCGGAGCCGGCGAAGGGGAAGATCTCGATCATGTCGCCGCTGGCCCGTACGCTGATCGGCAAGGAGGTCGGGCAGACGGTGACCGTGCAGCTCCCCGGCGGAAAGAAGACCTACGAGATTCTCGCCGTGAACTTCCCCTGGGAGGGGAGCGGTCCGACGGGCTAGCTCCGGAGCGCCTCGCGTAACTCCCGCGTCAGCGTCTCGACCGTTCCGCGGGTGCCACCCGCCAGTTTCTGCCGCCACTCGCCTTCGGTTTCGAAGCGCCGGTCGCCGAGCCGCGTGCCCCAGGGCTTGATGGCTTCGCGGATCGCGTGCAGATCCAACGGGTCCTTCCGGAGCCCCCTTGCCCGCGCCATCACGTCGGGCGCCACCCGGATGAAGGCCCGGAGGGCCGCGCCCGTCTTGATGGAATATTTGCGGCCGGCCCACGCGCTCGCGAAGACGCTCCCCACGGCCTTCATGTAGTTCAGGAAGAAGCGCTTGGCTCCCTGGCGGAGCTCCTGGATCCGGGCGCTCCCGCCGACGGTCTCCACCGTCTCGAGGAAATCCACGATCTCCTCGGCCAGCGGGGCCTGGGAAACCCTGCCGCGCCCCGTCCCGAGCATTTTGATGTCGCCGTGGAGCGGGGACGTTTCGTCCTCGTTCAGCGAGCGGATGACGTCGTGGGCCAGGGCCTGATTGGGGTCCGGATAGAGCTTGCGTCCGGCGAGGCTCACGATATGGGAGGGGTTGAGCCGCGTGTGCTTGGCGTTGATCGTGACGAAGAGCTCCACGGTCTGCCGGGCGTCCAGCGTGTCGAAGAGGACCGCCGGGACCTCGATCCCCAGGACCTCTCCGGCCTGGGTCAGGGCGTGGAGCGCCAAGAGCCGGTGCTGGCCGTCGAGCACCCGGAGCACCCCGTGCTCCTCGGGAATCTGGAGCAGCCCCAGGTCGTGGTGGCTCGCCATTGGGGTGAAGGTGAAGCGCTTCTCCGAGGTGATGATGACCGCGCCCGGGATCGCCGGGAGCGTTCCCGCCTCCTTGCACTCCCGGTAGTAGGTGGCGAGCTCTTCGATCTTCCGGCGGATCACGGGTCGCTGATAGGCGCCCTCGCTCTCGCCGATTCGCTTCTCCAGCAGCTCCCAGTTGACCCGCGCCCGCGAGGCGCGCTTGGCCTTCGGCGGCTCCTTGGGCATCCCGCCCGCGTAGCCGAGCACCTCGAACTTCACCAGGCGGTCGATGTCCTTGACTGAAAAGGACGCCTGGTAGAACTCGAGCCCGAACTGTTTTACCCGGTGAGCGGGGACGGTAATCATTGGCTGGTTACCCGAACACCCACTTTAGACGAAGCCCAAACCCCTGTCAACAGAGGACTTTCTGTCCATTTGTGCTGTCTTGACACTATATCTCGCAGGAAGTCGTCTTTTTATCCACCAGATGTGGGTATTTTGTGGATAGGAGAGGCCCTTCGGAACCCCGTTTTGAAGTCTGCGGCGTGTTGACAACTTGCGCCAGGCCCCGGTAGAGTCGGGAGCGCTAGGAGGTCTTCATATGGCTCGGTCAGGGAAGATCGCCGTCGTCTCGCTGGTCGCCCTTCTCGGTGTCGTCCCCGCGCTGGCCCAGGCGCCGCCCCACATCCAGGTGGCCCAGGAGTTTCTGCTGGGCTGGGGCAAGGGCAATTGGGACGCGGTCAAGGCTCATGCGGCCGGCAAGGTGCCGGTGAAGGTTGGGAGTACGGGCTACACGCTTGACGCCGAAGCGGGGAAGGCCGATGTCCGGCTGGTTCTTCCCTTCCGCGGCCTCTCGACCGTCCGAGTTGAGGGGAAGGTCAAAGGCGTTACGGTGGACGAGATCACGGTGAGGGCGGGCGGCGCCGAAAAGAAGGGGAAGGGCACCCTGACCCTCGAGGAGAAGGACGGCAAGTTCACCGTCACGAGCGTCGCCGTCGAATAGCGGGGCGGGATGAGACGTCCTCTGGCGGGAGCCCGGTCTTCGGGTAACCAGCTCGCCCTGGTTCGAGCGCCGGCTTTGCCGGCGCAATCTCCAGGGGGGAGGTTCGGAAGGGGGGCGAAGCCCCCCTCCGAGGCATGAGCGCCCGGTACGGGTTCCCGGTCATCGACGCTGACGGCCACGTGATGGAGCCCCCGGGGCTCTGGGCGGAGCTGGCCGCCGAGTTCGGCGACCGCGCTCCGCGCGTGGACGCCGGCCGCGGCCGGTTCATCGTGGAGGGGATCACGCTGCCGGGCGAGGACCGGATGTCGCCGGCGGTGCGCGCCCATATTCGCCGGCTGGAGCGGGAGCGCTTCCCTGACGCCCTCGCCCGGGGCTGGGACCCCGAGTCGCGGTTGAAGGACATGGATCGCGAAGGCGTGGACGAGACGGTGCTCTTCCCCACGCTGGGGCTCCTCTGCTCCGGCGCCACTCGAGACCGAGCGCTGGCCTCGGCCCTCTGTCGCGCCTACAACGACTGGCTTGCCGCGTATTGCGCCGAAGCTCCTGCGCGCCTCCACGGCGTCGCCATGGTGTATCTCCACGACCTCGCCTGGGCCCAGAAGGAAATCGCCCGGGCCGTGGGGCAGCTCGGGATGAAGGGCATCTTCGTCCGCCCCGGTCCCCACCAGGACCGGAACTGGCACAACCCGCTCTACGAGCCGGTCTTCGCCGAGATCGAGCGCCAGGACGTGCCCCTGTGCATCCACGAGGCCAATTCCTCCCCGCTGCCGACCGCCGGCGCCGATCGCGTCGACGGGTACGTCTACAAGCACGTGGTCACCCACCCCTTCGAGCAGATGATGGCCTCGATGACGCTGATCATGGGCGGCGTGCTGGAGCGGCATCCGCGCCTCCGGGTCGTCTTCCTCGAGGCGGGGGCGGGGTGGCTGCCGTATCACCTCTGGCGGATGGACGGGCACTACGAGGTCCTGGGGGCTGTGGAGCTCCGGCACCTCAGGCTGAAGCCTTCAGCCTATTTCGAGCGCCAGTGCTGGATCTCTTGCGATCCGGATGAATGGATCATCCCGCGCGTCATCGATCTCATCGGCGAGGACCGCCTCGTCTTCGCCACCGACTACCCGCACTTCGACTCGCGTTTCCCCGAGTCCGCCGAGGCCATCGCGACGACGGAGTTTCTGACGGATCGGGTGAAGCGGAAGATCCTCGGCGAGAACTGCCGCCGCTTGTACGGGCTCTGAGCGCCTAGCGAGCCTCGGCGCCGAGTGCAAGCGGCAGAGGGCTTGCTGAGGCCGCGCGAGCCCGCTAGGCTAGGGGGGCTATGGCGGGCAAGCTCTTCGAGGAGCTGATCGTCGGCCAGGTGTTCCAGCATCAGCCGGGGCGCACCATCACCGAGGCCGACAACGTGTTCTTCACCTGCCTCACCATGAACCCTCAGCCGCTCCACCTCGACTTCGAGGCGGCCTCGAAGGCCGAGTTCGGCAAGCCCCTGGTCAACAGCCTGCTGACCCTGGGGATGGCCGTCGGGCTCTCGGTGGGGGACACCACGCTGGGGACCACGGTGGGGAACCTCGGCTTCGAGAAGGTGGAATTCCCCAAGCCCGTGTTCCATGGCGACACCCTCTACGCCGAGACCGAGGTGATCGAGAAGCGCGAATCCCGCTCACGCCCCCAGTGGGGGATCGTGATCTTCGAGCACCGGGCGAAGAACCAGCGCGGCGAGATCGTCATGCGCTGCCGGCGGGCCGCGATGATGCGCCGCCGCGTTCCCGGTCAACCCGCATGAGACACTCTTCCGTGCTTGTTCGGGCGCGGGCTTTGCCCGCGCACCCCTCGGGGGGAGGCATCGGAAGGGGGGCGGAGCCCCCCTCCGAGGAGATGATGCGCCGCCGACTCCCCGGGCCTCCGGCATGAGTAGCCCGCGGCGCTCGTTCCACTTCGTCCCCGGCGGGAACGAGAAGATGATCGCCAAGGCGCTCACGCTCCCGGCCGACGCGTTGATTCTGGACCTGGAGGATGCGGTCATCGTCGAAAAGAAGGCCCAGGCGCGGGTGATCGTGCTCCGCTGGCTCCAGACGCTCGACTTCGGCGGCCGGGAGCGGTGGGTCCGCATGAACCCCACGGCCACCGGGTTCGGCGAGGCGGATCTCGAAGGGACCATCGCGGGGCGTCCCGACGGCTACGTCGTTCCCAAGCCGCGCATGGCGGCGGATATCCGGGCCGTTGCCTCGATTCTCGATCGGCTCGAGGAACAGCACGGCCTGCCGTTCGGCTCCACCGGGCTCGTGCTCATCGCCACCGAGACGCCCGAGGGCCTGCTGAACATTGGCGCCGTGGCCCAGGCGAGCCCGCGCATCGCGGCCGTTTCCTGGGGGATCGAGGACCTCTCGGCTGCCATGGGATTGCCCCGCACTCGAGATGCCGATGGCCGCTACCTCGACATCCCGCGCTACGCGCGAGTGATGACGGCGCTGGCGGCCGCGGCGGCGGGCGTCCAGGCGCTCGATACGGTGTACACCGACATTCCCAATCTGGAGGGGCTGCGGCGGGAATGCCAGGAGGCGGTCTGGATGGGGTTCACCGGGAAGATCTCCATCCATCCGAGCCAGATCCCGGTGATCAACGAGGTCTTCACGCCGTCGAAGGAGGACGTCCAGGAGGCCCAGGAGTTGATCGCCGCGTTCGAAGAGCACCGGCGGAAGGGGAGCGGCGCCTTTGCCTTCAAGGGGCAGATGGTGGACGTGCCCCACCTGACGGGCGCCCGCAAGATCGTCGAGCGGGCCCAGCGGGCCGGCATCCTATGAGACCCATCAAGCGGATCGCGTTCTTCGTTTTCCCCGGGCTGACGCTCCTCGACCTGATCGGCGCCTACGACAGCCTGCGCCGCGTGGCCCTCATGGGGATCGATCCCGAGGTGACCCATCGGATCATCGGCACCCAGTCGGAGATCGCTGACGAGACCGGGATGAAGTTCGCGCCCGACGCGGTGTACGGCGATCTCTCGGGGTTCGATCTCCTCTACGTCCCGGGCGGCCTCGGGACGCGGCGGCTGATGGGGGACGACTGGTGCATCGACTATCTCAAGCGCTGGGGGACCGAGCGGCCCATCGCGAGCGTCTGCACCGGAGCGCTCCTCCTGGGCAAGGCCGGCTACCTCCAGGGCAAGCGCGCCACCACCCACCACAACGCCTACGAGCTCCTGGCCCCGTACTGCCGCGAGGTAGTGCGCGAGGGAAGGATCGTGGACGAGGGCAACGTGATCACCGCCGGGGGCGTGGCATCCGCGCTGGACCTCGGGCTCTACCTCGTAGAGCGATTCTGGGGCGAGAAGGCGCGGGAGCGGATCACCCAACAGATGGAGTACCGCGCCTATGCCCTCGCTCGTCCCAGCGCGGGGGCCCAGCGCGGGCCTCGTGCCAGAGGGCGGCGCCCCGCCGGCAGATCGGCGCGCCCCTCTACCCGATAGCCGCCTCGGCCCTCAACCGGGCCACCTCGTCCTCGGAGTATCCCAGGGCCTTCAGAATCTCCGTCGTGTGCTGGCCCACGGTGGGGGCGGGGCGCCGGACCGCGGCCGGGGTCTTGGTGAATTTGATCGGCACTCCCAGCACCCGCGAGCGGCCCGCCACCGGGTGCTCCACCTCCACCGCCATTTCACGGTGCCTCACCTGGGGGTCGGCGAAGACCTGGTCGTAGGTGAGAATCGGGCCGGCGGGGACACCGGCGGCCTCGAGGCGCGCGAGCCAGTGGGCGGTGGGTTCCCGGTCGAACTGCGCCTGGAGAAGCGTCGCGAGCTCCTTCCGGTGCTTCACCCGCTCCGCACCCGTGGAGAAACGCGGATCCTTCTTGAGCTCCGGCAGCTCCAGCACCGCGCAGAGTTTCTCCCACAGCTGTTGGGAGGCCGCGCCGAGGGTAAGCCACCCGTCCTTGGTACGAAACGGTTGGTACGGGGCGCTGGTCCGATGGCCGGCCCCGAGCCGCGGGGGAACTTCGCCGGTGGTGAAGTAGCTCGCGGCTTCGTACACCGACCAGGCGATCGGCGTCTCGAGGAGCGAGGTGTCCACCCACTGACCCCGGCCCGTGCGCTCCCGCGCGGCCAGGGCCGCCAGGATGCCGATGGACGCGAACATCCCAGCGCCGATGTCCGAAACCGGGATCGGCACGCGGAGCGGCGGCCCGTCCTCCTCTCCCGTGATGGACATCAACCCGGACATCCCCTGGGCGATGAGGTCGAATCCGCCGCGCTCGCGGTAGGGGCCGGTCTGGCCGAATCCGGAGATCGAGCAGTACACGATGCGGGGATTCACCGCCGAGACGTGCTCGTAGCCGACCCCAAGGCGCTCAGCCACGCCCGCGCGGAAGTTTTCGAGGAGCACATCGGCGCGTGCCGCCAGCTTGAGGCAGAGCTCTCGGCCGGCGGGGTGCTTCAGGTCCAGCGCCAGGCTCCGCTTGTTCCGGTTGAAGGTCATGAACGGAGCGCTCTCGCCGTTGACGAAGGGCGGGAAGGCGCGGGCGTCGTCGCCCTTGCCCGGCCGCTCCACCTTGATCACGTCGGCCCCGAGGTCGCCCAAGAGCATGGAGCAGTAGGGCCCGGAGAGCTGGGTCGAGAGGTCGAGGACCGTCAGGCCGTCGAGCGGCGGCGCGGCGATCGCCATGGCTGGAACGCTACCCGAGATCTGTCGCACACGTCAACGTAAACCTGTTCTTCCCGGCCGTCCAGGGGCGCCTTGACACGCCCGGTCCCCCCTGGTAGCGTTCGGCTACGTTCCGGCCCCGCTGACGCCCATGGCGAAGGACATCTGGATCGTGCACCACTCCGACCGGCGAACGGATGTCGTCATGCCGTACGCCCCGGGAATCGTCGTGCGCCGGGGCCGTTTGGTCTTCCTCTCCGGCGTGACGGCGGCGCCGGTCTATCACAGCCACCCGCACCGCGACGAGGAGTTCGACCTGCCCGCCGGCATGCATGAGCAGGCGGTGCTCACGATGGAGAACCTCAAGAAGACGCTCGAGGCGGCGGGCTGCGCGCTCTCGGACCTCGTCTCCGTGACGCGCTACCTCACGGATGCCCGTGAGCAGGACGAGCTCAACCGCGTCTGGGCGTCCTACCTGGGGGCCCACCTGCCGACGACCACGACGGTCGAGGTCTCGCGGCTGGCGACGCATCCGCGCTGCAAGCTCGAGATCAGTGCCATCGCAGTCTCCGACGAGGGCTCGTGATGACGCTGGGCTTCGTGGGGCTCGGGGCGATGGGCGGCCGCATGGCCAAGCGCCTGGTGGACGCCGGCCATCGCGTGGTCGGCTACAATCGAACCCGCGCCAAGGCCCGGCCGCTTGTGGCGGCCGGGATGCGCCTCGCCGAGTCGCCCCGGGCAGTCGCGGAGGCGGCCGACGTCATCTTCAGCATGGTCACCGACACCGCGGCGCTCAGGACGCTGGCCCTCGGGGCGGACGGCATCGTGGCGGGCCTCCGCCCCGGGGCGGCGTGGGTCGAGATGAGCACGGTGAGCCCGACCGCCACCCGCGAGCTGGCCGCGCTGGTCGCGGCGCGCGGGGCGGCGATGGTGGACGCGCCCGTGTCGGGCAGTGTCGCCACCCTCGAGGCGGGCCAGCTGTCGATCATGGTGGGGGGCGACGCCGCCGTGCTGGAGCGGGTGCGCCCCTACCTGCTGGCGATCGGCCCGACGATCACCCACGTGGGGCCGCTGGGGCTCGCCGTGACGATGAAGATCGCCACCAATCTCGGCCTGGCGGTTCAGATGCTCGCCTTCAGCGAAGCCGTCCTACTCGCGGAGAAGGCGGGCATCGAGCGCGAGCGCGCCGTGGAGACGCTGCTCAAGAGCGTGGTGGCCTCTCCGATGGTCAAGTACCGCGGGCCGTTTGTCCTGAAGATGCCCGCGGAGGCCTGGTTCAACGTTCCCATGATGCAGAAGGACCTGGCGCTGGCGCTGGAGCTGGGCCGGAGCGTGGGCGTTCCCCTGCCGACGACGGCTCTGACGTACGAGATGCTGACGGCCGCGCGGGGTCTGGGCCTGGCGGAGTATGATTTTGCCGTCGTGTTTGACGTCCTTGCGAGGATGAGCGGGCTCGGCCCGAGCCCGAAGGCGGGAGGTGCGTGATGGCGCGGCCGACGTACGGGACGATGGGGGTGGACTGGGAGGAGCGGGTGAACTTCGAGCGCCTCCGGCGGGAGCGACTCGCGCGGGTGAGGGCCGCGCTGGATGGGTCCGAGCTCGGCGGCCTCCTCTGCTTCGATATGTACAACATCCGCTACATCACGAGCACCACGATCGGGGAGTGGGCGCGGGACAAGCTCTCCCGGTTTGCGCTGCTCCCGCGCGGCGACGAGCCGATCATGTGGGACTTCGGCTCGGCGGCGAAGCACCATCAGCTCTACTGCCCGTGGCTG
>JACPCF010000083.1:23884-24663 GCA_016179965.1 Candidatus Rokuibacteriota bacterium
TTGCTCCGGGGCGCGATGACGCCGGAGATGGGGCGGGCGGAGGACCTGGCGCTCAAGATCAGACGCGAGCTCGAAGCGCGCGGCCTGCAGAACGCGCCGCTCGGCGTGGACGTGATCGAGCTGCCGATTCTGGCCGCGCTCCAACGGGAGGGGCTCACGGTGGTGGACGGCCAGCAGCTCATGCAGGCTGCGCGCCGCATCAAGACACGCGATGAGATCATTCTCCTGAACACGGCGGCCATGATGGTGGACGCCGCGTACGAAGAGCTCTACCGCGCCCTCCGGCCGGGCCTCCGGGAGAACGAGCTGGTGGGGATCGCCGCCAAGACGCTCTACGATCTGGGCTCGGAGGACGTGGAGGCCGTCAACGCCATCGCCGGCGAGCGGTGCAACCCCCACCCGCACGTCTTCTCGGACCGCGCGCTCCGCCCCGGCGACCCGGCGTACTTCGACATCCTCCACTCCTACATGGGGTACCGGACCTGCTACTACCGGTCGTTCGCTGTCGGCAGCGCGTCCCATGCCATGGTGGATGCCTACAAGCGCTGCCGCGACCTCCTGGACCATGCCATCGCGATGGTCAAGCCGGGGATCACGACCGCGGACATTGCCGCGACCTGGCCGCGCGCCCAGGAGTTCGGCTTCCCCGACGAGGAGGCGTGCTTTGGCCTCCAGTACGGGCACGGGGTCGGGCTGTCGATCTGGGAGCAGCCGGTGATGAGCCGGCTCGTGTCGCTGGAGCACCCGGTCGCGCTCGAGCCGGGCATGGTCTTCGCGCT
>JACPCF010000100.1 GCA_016179965.1 Candidatus Rokuibacteriota bacterium
GAGCCGCCGGGAGACGTAAGCGATCGCGGAGAGGTTCGTGGTGAGCTGGCAGGGCGCGGTGGCGCCGATCAGGCCGAACAGGACCGCGCTGACCAGCGGAAAATTGATCTGGTCGGCGAACTGGTTCAGAGGCTCCCCCAGGGTCGCGCTGAGCTGGCTGAGGAAGATATACCACTCCCTCATGATCCCCATGGGCGCACCCTCATCTTGGCCCCGGATACCTCGACGACCTGCACCCGGGCCCCCTGGCGGATCGGCTCTGGGGCCTCCGCCACCCAGAGCTCCCCGCCGACCCTGACCAGGCCCTGGGGGCTCAGATCGTTCACGGCTTCCCCCACCCGGCCGACCAACGCCTCCTTCCCCGTGACGGAGCGCTCACGGAGGGCCCGCGCCGCGTGATACGCGATCACGGCCGTCCCCACCGCGAGGACCGAGGCGACGGGGAGCGCCGTCGCCCAGGGCAGGAAGAGGAACAGCCCCGCGATGATCAAGGGCACACCAAGGAGAAGATGGCACCACCACATCGCTATTTCAGAAGCAGCAGCCCCGCTCCGCGGAGGCAATTCCTCAGCAGCCGCCGCGCCGCCGGCCGACCCATCCCGGGCGCGCCTGCTCCTCGGGCGCAACCGACCGGCCCGGGGCCGCCGCGACCTGTACGCGCTGCGCCCTGACCTCCTTGACGTACTCCTCGGCGTGCGGCTCGGAGCAGCACCACTCCCCGAAGCGCTTCCAGGTCGGGTCCGTGACAGGCTTCCCGCAGATCGGGCAGTATTTCTCCGTCGTTTCAATTGCCATTGGCTCCTCCTTCGCTGGGCGATTTCTTACTTCATCATCCCGCCCATCTGTCCCATCATGCTCATCATCTCCATCATCCGAACCATCCCGGCCATGGGATCGCCGTTCCCCATCTGCCGGGCCATCTCCATCATGGCGCTCATCGCCTGCGGCATCCGCTCAGAGTTCATGAAGCGCTGCATCTCCTCCATCCCGCGGCCCGCCATCATGCTGCCCGGAGTGTCCGCCGAGGCTCTCGGGGCGAGCGAGTCCAGCTTCTTTCGCTGCTCGAGGCTCAGGAGTGCCTTCCCCTTTTCGAGCGTCTTGACCCGGCTCAGCCGGATGTCGGTCCGGAGCGCCTCGATCTGCCGCAGCTTGGTCTCCACCTTTGCCAGGTCCACGGCGTCGGCGCGGAGGAGCTCCGCCAGCCCCGTCTCGGCCACCTCGAGGTCAGCCGACCTCCGGGTGGCTTCCTTTTGGAACTCAGTCCGAAGAGACTCCAGGGCCTTCACCTGATCTGGCGTCAGCCCGAGCTGGTCCCTGTTCTGGAGGGCGAGGCTGATCAGCGGCCGCTCAGCGCTGGGGCCGCCCATCATCTCGCCCATCCCTCCCCTCACGCCATGCCGCTGGCCAGCGGGGTTCTCCGTCTCCCCGTGATCAGAAGCCAAAGCAAAAGCTCCCAGGCCGATCGCTAAAGCTATCGCAAGCACTGCAACAATGCGTTTCATGATCCGTTCTGCCTCCATCAAGCTCGTCAGGGTGTAATTCGCTCCCCGCCGGGAACGGCCTGCCACGGCGAACCGACACTGGGCCGGTGCGTGACCGAACCGTCAGGGGGTTAGAACTCCGGGGTGGGTTACAGGAGGATCGGGGGGGCGCGAGACGCGAGGTCGCCCCGGACCTGGAGAGAGAAGAGAGCGGGAGCGAGATCGCGCGGAGCGCAGCCCGACGGCGACAGCTCCACGCCTAGCGCCTCATGACCGACCGGGACCGCCAGCAGACCCGGGGTCGCGGCCTTGGATGCGCTCAGCTCCTCGCCTGCCACCGCCCCACAGGCCCTGGTCATGGGGGAGACCGCCTCCGCCAGCGCCGCGACGCAGGCTACGAGGACCGCGCCCACCAGGACAAGCGCGACAACGGGAAGCCTGGCGAACCCTCTAACTCCGACCATCGCTCGTGCCATCGTATGAGACGCTGCCAGAGTCGCCGTGGATTCCGAGAGATCCGCCGCGCATCCCACTGACGCAGTTCTCCGGGCGATGCTCCGGGAGAGGGTCGGCAGCCGTCTCGCGTGCGCAGTCCGTCAGCACGCCGGTCATCATCGAATGCATAACGGCCATCCGATCCGGGACGTTTCCGATTGCCGTGCCGGAGGCGGGATTCACGAGGAGGCCCACCAGCGCGGCAATGATGACGGCGCTGGCCAAGCCACGCCCCCACCGAATCGTGATGGGAAGCCTCGGATCCTGGCCCAGGAGGCGCAGCACCCGCTCCTCCACCAGCGCCAGTCCGCCGAGCGCGGGAGCCAGGCGCGGCGCCGCGACGCCACGGGCGGTCCTCACAAGAGCGGATGCCAGCTCCAGGGCATCGCTTCCAGCCACGACCGCCGCTTCGTCTGCCCGGAGCTCCGCCATACCCGAGAAGGCATCGGCAAGAGGGCGGCTCACGGGGAGAAACCACAGGAAGTCCGAGAGGAAGCGCACGGCAGCCAGCCGGAGCGGATCCAGGGCCCGCGCATGGGCATGCTCGTGCCGGAGCACGGCCTGGAGCTCCGGCTCCCGCAGGCTCTGGAGGAGCCCCTGCGACAGGCAGATCTTCGGGCGCAGGAGGCCTACGGTAAACGCCTCGGGCGTCACGGAAGGAATGATGCCGATCTGGGTGGGGTCGACCTCCGGAGCCAGCGGGAGGGCCCGATCGAGAGGAGGAAACGCCCCCGCCTCATACGCCGAGAGCTTTCTGCCGAGCCGCCCGCCCCGCAGGAGCGCCATCGCGAGGCGGGCCAGAGCCCAGGCCATGGAGCCGGCAAGAAAGGCTAGTGCGAAAGCCCCCAAGGGATGGTGGGTCACCCACGACCACGTGGTTGTCGCGACCGACCGTGAGAAGAGCAGGCAAGCGTCCACCAGCCGCTGCGGGGCCGCGCCCCACGGGTCGGACTGAAGGGCCACCCCCACGCTGCCGGCTAGCAGCAGAGCCGTCGCCGCCAGCCCCGATAGCGCGAGCCATGCCAGATGCCCCGGCCGGAACGCCCTACGATCCGTGCTCATTTCCGCCGCCGCCTCTCCCCCCGGACCAGCGCCTCAAGCCGCTCGAGGCCCGGCAGGTCGCGCTCCCTCAAAGCCTTGACGAGGTGGGCCCGAATCGGCTCCCCGAAGTCCACAAACAGGCCCTCCAGAACCTCCTCGCTCACGGCGCGGAGGAAGGCGTCCCTCCCCATGGTAGGCTCGTACGTGTGGGCCCGCTCCTTCGTGCTCCGCTTGAGGTACCCCTTCTCGGCAAGCCGGCTCATGACTGTCTTGACGGTGGTGTAGGCCAGCTCCCGCTCTCTCCGGAGGGCTTGCCAGACGTCGGCCACCGTGACGCTCCCGCGCTGCCACACGAGCTCCATGACGTCGGCTTCCAGATCGCCGAACACCTTTCGGAGCCCTTTTTCGGAAGGCCTGAAGACCGTCGGAACCATACCGCTACAATGTGTAGCACTACGGCCTGTAACAGTCAAGTGAAAACTTCCCTCATGGCCGTCCTGGACGACCGAGGCGGCCCCCGCCCAGCGTGATGTCGCGCGAGACGAGCCACTCGGGCAGGCGGGAGAGCCGGGGGTTGAAGGTGAACGAGCCCACGGGCTTCAGACCCCGTCCCGCTCGCTCGCCCGGAGCGTGAGACCCGCTCAGTTCGGGCAGTCGAGGAGGTCTCCGCTCTTGATCCCGACCGGGATCTCGATCTCCTGCCCTCAGCCCTGGCACCAGGCCTTCGGCATCCCGTCTCTCCTATCGAGCGTTACGACAGGCCCAGCAGACGTTCGAGCTTTCCGCGGTCGAACCCCACCACGACCTCGCTGTCGATGACGGTCACGGGCGTGGCGCGAATAACCTCTTTCGGCATCATGTCCTCCTCTCCTCGCCTCATGGGTCTGATGCGATTGGGAACCCTGCAGAGGGCGGACCACCGCAGCCAGGTCTACATCTCAGGGAAGCTGGCCGGTCAGCTGGAGCTGCCGCCCTTCCCGGAGGACCGTGATCGTGACCAGTGCCCCCGGGTGGAGCCGGCCAAGCCGTTCCTGAATCCGCTCATACGCGCCGTGGTCATCGACCGGGATCCCCTGGACCTGGAGGATAATGTCCCCGCCGACGGTGATCGCCCGGCCGTCGATCGTCGCCTTCATGGTCCCGGCTCGGAGGCCCATGGCGGCGGCCGGCGACCCCTCCGCCACGCGCTGGACAAGGAGGCCAACGGGCTGGGGAACGTTGAACGCCTTGGCGAGATCGCCGGACAGCACGTAGCCGTCCAGCCCGGTCCAGAACGATTTCTGCTCCAGCAGGAGCCGCCGCGCCATGTTCGAGGTGACGACGAACCCGAGCCCCTCGAAGCCGCCCGACTTTGAGATGATGTGGCTGACGATCCCGATGACCTCGCCAGCCATGTTGAACATGGGCCCGCCGGAGTTGCCCTGGTTGATGGCGGCATCGGTCTGAAAGAATTCCGCGAGCGCCATCCCACTGTACACGGTATTGGGCTTATGCCGGGCGCTGATGTGCCCGACGGTCAGCGTGTGGCCGATCCCGTACGGCGCCCCCACGATGAAGACCTGATCGCCGACCTCGACGGCGTCCGAGTCCCCCAGGCTGGCCGGCCGCGCTCCGGGAGGCACCCCTTCCAACCGAAGGAGCGAGGCGTCGGCCTGCGGCTCCGAGGCGACCACCCGCGCCCGGACCATCTCACCCGTCAGGAACTCGACCACGATCTCGTCCGCCGTCTGCACGAGATGAGCCGCCGTCAAGACGTGCCCCTCGGCCGAGATGAACACTCCCGACCCGACTCCCAAGACCCTGACCGTCCCCTGTTCCTGCGACCCTACGTCCCGTTCTCTCGTCCGGACCACCACCACGGAGGGATTCACTCGCTTGAAGACGTGGCTCACCGGTTCGGCCTCGCCAGGCATCGGGAGGCAGGACAAGACCGCCGCTCCCAGGAGCGTGAGGAGAGACGTTCTCATAGCCGTCTTCTCCCTGGCTCATCGAGGATTCCGAGTGCCCGGGTCTGGCCCGAGGTGCCCGGGCGGCGCGTCCCAGGTGTTCTACGAT
>JACPCF010000101.1 GCA_016179965.1 Candidatus Rokuibacteriota bacterium
TGAGTCGCACCGCCGCCGTGAAGGCGGCGCGCGGGCGGCGCATCGATCAGGAGCTGGAAGCCAAGGGGATCCTGGCGCGCGCCACGGGCCGGGACGCCCTCGAGGAGGAGATGCCCGAGGCGTACAAGGACGTCCAGGAGGTCGTGGAGGTAGTCGAGCGGTTCGGAATCTCCAAGCGGGTCGCCAGGCTCCGCCCGATGGGGGTCATCAAGGGGTAGGTCCGCCTTGACCCCCCGGTAGAGCATCTGCTACAAAGGAGATACATGTCCTGGGACCTGAGGAAGAAGGCGCAGGCCCTCCTGGCGCTCGAGCAGGGAGGGATCGTCAAGGATTGGGGGGGCAAGATCTCCTTCGCCCTGGTCTACCCCAACACGTACGCGGTCGGCATGTCCAACCTGGGCTTCCAGACCATCTACGCCTACCTCAATCGCCTCCCCGACGTCGTCTGCGAGCGGGTCTTCTTCCCCGACCCCGAGGACCTGGATGAATATCTGAGGACCCGAACCCCGCCGTTCTCGCTCGAGTCCCAGCGCCCCCTCTCCGACTTCCACCTCGTCGGGTTCTCGGTGACCTACGAGGGCGATTACATCAACGTGCTGCGGCTGCTCAGCATGGCCGGCATTCCGCTGCGCCCGGAGGTGCGCCGGCCCCAGGATCCCCTGATCCTCATGGGGGGCGTGTGCGCCTTCGCCAACCCCGAGCCCATCGCTCCCTTCATGGACTTCGTGGTGGTGGGCGAGGGGGAGGAGATCGTCGCCGAAATCGTCGCCGCCTACCGCGAGGCCTTCGAGGGCCTCGACCCGGCCGGCCGCAAGCGGGACGCCTTCCTGGGCCGGCTCGCCTCGATCCAGGGCATCTATCTTCCCCATGCCTACGAGGTCCGCCACACCGATGACGGGAGCGTCGCCGCCGTCGTTCCCCGGCACGCGAACGTGCCGCCCGTGGTGCTCAAGCGCCGCCTGAAGGACGTGAACCAGTTCGAGACCATCTCGCTCCTGAAGACGCCGCGGGCGGAGTACGGGCATATGTCGCTCTTGGAGGTGGGTAAAGGGTGCGGCAGAGGGTGCCGCTTCTGTCTGGAGGGCGAGATTTACCGGCCGGTCCGTCACCGGAGCCTGGAGTCGCTGAGGGAGACGGTCGCCAAGATCGCCAACGACGGCAAGCGCGTGGGCCTGGTGGGGGCGTGCGTCTCCGACTACCCGTGGATCGGGGAGTTGATGAAGATCCTCGAGGAGCACGGCGTCGAGGTGTCCATCTCGTCGCTGCGCGCTGACAGCCTCACAGAAGACCTAGTGGCATCGCTCAAGCGCGGCGGCCACCGGACCCTCACGATGGCGCCCGAGGCTGGGACGGAGCGCCTCAGGCAGGTCATCAGGAAGACGATCAGCGACGAGCAGCTCTACGCGGCGTGCCACCTCCTGAGGCGCCACGGCATTCCGAACCTCAAGTGCTACTTCATGATCGGGCTCCCCACCGAGACCCTGGAGGATATAGAGGCAATCCCGGATCTTGCTGAACGCCTCCTGGACAGGCTGCGCGTGCTCGATCCGGACGGCCACCCGTTCGGCAAGCTCACGCTCTCGATCTCCTCCTTCGTCCCCAAGCCCTGGACGCCGTTCCAGTGGGCGCCGTTCGACGAGCCCCGGAGTCTCGAGGACAAGCTCGGGGTCATCAAGCGCGGGGTCGCGCGCTTTTCCAACGTGCGGGTGCTCCACGAGAACCCGCGGGAGGCCTACCTCCAGGCTCTCCTGGCGCGGGGGGACCGGCGGGTGGCGAAGTTCCTGGAGGTTGCCGCGCAGCTTAACGGCGATTGGCGTCGAGCCCTCAGGGAGTGGGACGGCGACCCCGGGTTCTACACGACGCGCGCCCGGCTCCTGGGCGAGGTGTTCCCGTGGGACCACTTCGACGTTGGGGTGAAGAAGGCCGGGCTGATCCGCGAATACCAGAAGGCGGGCCTCGAGCCCGTGCCGGCATAAGGCGCCACCTGGAGCAGATTCTTTGGTCCCTCGGCTAACGCCTGATGAGGAGAGAGCGGGATGGGCACCCTGACCAAAGTGGCCGAGACGGCTGATCTCAAGCCGGGAGAGTGCAAGGTCGTCGAAGCGGCCGGGAAGACCCTGGCCGTTTTCAACGTGGAGGGGGCATACTACGTCCTCGACAACACCTGCCTCCACCGCGGCGGCCCGCTGGGGGAGGGCGAGCTGGAGGGCCCGATCGTGACGTGCCCGTGGCACGGCTGGCGCTGGGACGTCACCACGGGGGCCAACACCAACAACCCGGCGGTGAGGGTGGCCTGCTTCCCGGTGAAAGTGGAGGGGACTTCGGTCTTCGTCGAAGTCTGACCGCCGTGGCCTACCTCGATACCCTCGGCCGGCCGCTCAGGAACCTCCGGATCTCGGTCACGGACCGCTGCAACCTCCGCTGCCAGTACTGCATGCCGGAGGAGGAGTACGTCTGGCTGCCCCGGGAGGACCTGCTCCACTTCGAGGAGATCAGCCAGCTCGCGGACGTCTTTGTAGAGCTGGGTGTGGACAAGGTGAGGCTGACGGGTGGAGAGCCGCTCCTGCGCCGGGACCTACCCCGGCTGGTGCGACTGCTGGCGGCCAAGCCCGGGATCCGGGATCTCGCCATGACCACCAACGGGGTTCTGCTGTCCGAGCAGGCTCAGGCGCTCTACGAGGCGGGTCTCCATCGGGTCACCGTCAGCCTGGACACGCTGCGCCCCGAGCGCTTCAAGCAGCTCACCCGCCGCGACACTCACGCGAGGGTGCTCGAGGGAATCGAGGCGGTCGGACGGGCAGGCTTCAAGGGACTCAAGCTCGACAGCGTGGTGATGCGCGGGACCAACGACGACGAGCTGGTGGACCTCATCGAGTACGGCAAGCGGGTCGGCGCCGAGGTCCGCTTCATCGAGTACATGGACGTGGGTGGCGCGACGCTGTGGTCCTTGGACGCCGTGCTGTCACGGACGGCCATACTGGAGCGACTGGAGCGGCACTACGGCCCCATCGAGCCCGTCGTCGAGGAGAGCACGGCTCCGGCGGACCGCTTCGCCCTCTCCGACGGGATCCTCTTCGGGATCATCTCCTCCACTACCGCCCCCTTCTGCCGGTCGTGCGACCGGAGCCGCCTCACCGCGGACGGGATGTGGTACCTCTGCCTCTACGCGAAGCAGGGGACCGACCTTCGCGGCCCCTTCCGGCGCGGCGCCTCGAAGGAAGAGCTGAAGTCCCTGATCATCCCCACGTGGCAGCAGCGCGCCGAGCGCGGCGCCGAGCAGCGTCTCGCCATGGCGAACCGCGCCCCGCTGGTCCAGATCGGCGAGCTGAAGAAGGACCCCCACCTCGAAATGCACACCCGCGGCGGGTAGGATGAGCGCACCGGGCGAGATCAAGATCGACGTCCAGGAGCGCGGGGCGAAGGGCCAGGTGTCCAGCCGGCGCCTCTGGATGCAGCTCCAGGCGTTCGGCGGCTGCGGCGACCCGAAGCCCCTGGTCCGCGCGCTCGAAGCGAGCCGGCTCGAGGCCGTCCTCTACCAGGACGTCAACAACCCGCGCGGGATCGGAATCCTCGCGATGAGCGAGGATCCGACGTTCTTCGTGAACGGGCTCCGCGAGTTGCTCAACGCCGAGCCCTTCGCCGGCCTCGCCCTGAAGCCCGAGCTCACGATGCTCGGCCGGACCTACTCATCGGGCTTCGAGACCGATCTGGAGGACTGGCTCCTCCAGCGCCCCCGCCGGACGGCGCTCAACCCGGCCTGGCCGTGGGCCGTCTGGTACCCGCTCCGGCGGGCGGGGGCCTTCGGGCGGCTCTCGCCCGAGGACCAGGGCGCC
>JACPCF010000050.1 GCA_016179965.1 Candidatus Rokuibacteriota bacterium
CGCCGACCTCGTCCTGCCCGCCGCGACCTGGGGTGAGGAGGACTTCACCCGCTGCAACGGCGAGCGCCGCCTGCGGCTCTACTCGAAGTTCTACGACGCACCGGGGGAGGCCAGGCCCGACTGGTGGATCATCGCCGGCTTCGCCCGGGAGATGGGGTTCAAGGGGTTCGACTGGAAGGACTCCAACGACATCTTCGAGGAGTCGGCCCGATTCGGCCGCGGCGGTGTCCTCAACTATCACCCGCTGGTGGTGAAGGCCAAGCAAGAGGGCAAGCGCGCGCACGATCTCCTGGGCCAGTACGGGACCGAGGGGATCCAGACGCCCATCCGGATGGTCGGCGGAGCGCTCGTGGGGACCAAGCGGCTCCACGATTCGACGCTCCAGCTCGGGCCCCCGGAGGGCGTCACGGTCCATCCCAAGTGGCTCACGACCTTCGACACTCACACGGGCAAGGCGATCCTACTCCGGAGCTACTGGGAGGACTTCCAGGACTTCCACGAGGCGGTGAGCCCCGTCGGAGACGAGCTCTGGGTGACCAACGGCCGGATCAACGAGCTCTGGCAATCAAACTTCGACGACCTCCGCCGCCCCTACATCATGCAGCGGTGGCCCTACCAATTTCTAGAAATCCACCCAGAGGACGCCAAGGCGCGCGGGATCGAGTCCGGGGACCTGGTGGCCATCGAGAACGACCACGTCCTGGTTCAGACCGGGGGGTATCTCGGCGTGGACGACAACGAGCTCTCCTTCACCGAGCTCCGGAAGGCCGGCCACATCAAGACCACGACGGGGAGCTTCAACGCCGTCGCGATCGTGACCGACGCGGTGCGGAAGGGCGTGACGTTCGCCTACTTCGGCTTCTCCGGCAATCCGGCGAACTCCGTGGTTCCGAGGGTCCCCGACCCCGTGACGAACCGCTACCGCTTCAAGCTCGGCAAGGGACGGATCACGAAGATCGGCGAGTCGCCCTACAAGCGCTCGTTCACCTCGATGAGCTTCGCCCCGCGTCACATCGCCTAGCCGGAGGCGGCCATCGGAACAGGAAGAGCAAGAGGAAACCGATCATCTGTTCGGAAGCTCGATCGGGTTCGTGGGCGCCGCTGGGGAAAGGGGCACCCGGGTGGGGCAAGAGCACCCCACCGACCGCCCCAGTTCCAATCCCCGACTCTCTGAAAGGCTCGGTTTCCCAGGGGGTTTATCGATCAGGAGGAGTGGCACGCCGCTTGCTCCATTTTTCACGTGACAGGAGCCTGGCCGGACATGGATGCGAACGCGGCGAGTTTTTAGGGGGGATCGGGCAATGGCACTCACGCGGCGGGCATTTCTGAAGGTCTCAGCGGCAACGGGGGCCGGCACGATGCTTGCCACCCAGTTCCCGAGTCGGAAGGGCGCCAGCCAGGAGAAGACGCCGAAGGCCCCCGAGGAGCGCTGGGTCCCAAATGTCTGTCTCCAGTGCCCGGCCGGGTGCGGGATCCTCGTCCGGGTGGTGGATGGCAGGGCGGTGAAGATCGAGGGGAACCCCGAGCACCCGATCAACCTGGGCCGGCTCTGCCCGAAGGGACACATCGGTCTCCAGATCCTCTACGATCCCGACCGGATCAAAGGTCCGATGCGGCGGGTCGGCGCCCGCGGCGAGGGGAAATGGGAACGGATCTCCTGGGATGAGGCCCTCGACACGGTGGCAAAACGCTTGAGGGGCCTCAGAGCAAAGGGGGAGCCCCACCGGCTGGTCGTCATGAGCGGCCGAAACCGGGGCCAGATGGGCGGCCTTCTCGATCGTTTCCTGGATGCCTACGGCTCCCCCAATCACGTCGGCCACTCCTCCATCTGCGCGGACGGGACAGCCCAGGCCCACTACCTCACCCAGGGCTTCAAGGCCTACGCCGGCTACGATTGGGACAACACCAACTACCTCCTCTGCTTCGGCGGGGGCTTCATCGAGGCCTGGCGGCCGACCACCCGCCTCCTGCGCGCCTTCGGCCACATGCGCCGGGAGCGGCCAATCCGGGCCAAGATCGTCCAGGTCGAGCCCCGCTTTTCCGTGACCGCGGCCAAGGCCGACGAATGGATTCCCATCAACCCCGGGACCGACGCCGCGCTCGCGCTGGGGATCGCCCACGTCATCGTCAAGGAGGAGCTGTACGACCAGGCGTTCGTCGCCGAGCACACCTTCGGCTTCGAGGGCTGGGTTGACGAGAAGACCGGAAAGAAGCACATGGGCTTCAAGACCCTGGTCCTCGAGCAGTACCCGCCCAAGCGCGTCGCCGAGATCACGGGAGTCCCCGAGGCCACCATCATCCGCCTCGCCAGGGAGTTCGCCACCACGCCGCCGGCCATCGCGGCGGGGGAGCGCGGGGCCAGCATGCAGACCAACGGCGTTTACAACCGGATGGCGATCCACGCCCTGAATGCCCTGGTGGGGAGCCTGGAGGTGTCGGGGGGCGTGATCGTCCAGCACGGCCCGCCGCTCACGAAGTGGCCCGAGGTGGTCCTGGACGAGATCGCCAAGGGCGGGGGGAAGCAGCCCAGGATCGACTACGCGGGGACCAAAAAGTACCCGCTGGCGGGCAAGGTCTATCAGGACATGCCCGAGATGATCCTGGGGGAGGGGCCCTACCCGCTCGACACCCTCCTGCTCTACTACACGAACCCGATGTTCTCCACCCCGGATGTCCGGCGCTGGGAGAAGGCGATCGAGAAGATCCCGTTCATCGTGAGCTTCTCGCCCTTCCTGGATGAGACCACGGCGTACGCCGACCTGATCCTGCCCGACGACACCTATCTTGAGCGCTGGCACGACGACGTGATCTACCCGAGCCTGGGGTATCCGGTCATCAGCCTCCGCCAGCCGGTGGTCAAGCCCCTCTTCGACACGCGCAACACGGGAGACGCGCTCATCGAGCTGGCAAAGCGGATCGGGGGGAGCGTCGCCCGGTCCTTCCCCTGGAAAGACTACCGGGAGCTGATCAGAGAGAAGGTGAAGGGGCTTCACGAGGCCCAGAAGGGGAACATCGTCGCCCCCACCTTCGACAAGTTCTGGGAGGAGTTCACGGAGAAAGGCTTCTGGGCCGCGCCGCCGTACAAGTTCAGGGACTGGGAGCACGGCTTCAAGACCCCGTCCAAGCGCTTCGAGTTCTTCTCCCAGAACCTGGAGCACAAGCTTGAGGAGCTGGCGAAGAAAGAGGTCGAGAAGACCAAGGAGAAGAGGAAGGCCCTCACCGAGGAGCAGGCCCTGGAGGAGATCCTGAGGGGCGTCCAGCTCAAGGCCAGGGGGGATGAGGTCTATCTCCCCCACTACGAACCGATCCGACATATCGGGGACCCCGCAAAGTACCCCCTCCTCCTCAACACCTATAAGCTCATGACTCACGCCGAGGGGCGCGGGGCCAACAGCCCGTGGCTTCAGGAGATCCTGGGCGTCCACGTGGGGGTCCGGTGGGACTCCTGGGTCGAGATCAACCCCGAGACGGCCAAGAAGCTCGGCATCAGGGACGGCGACCCCGTCTGGGTGGAGTCGGTCGTGGGGAAGATCAAGACCCGGGCCAAGCTCTACCCCGGCGCGATGCCCCAGGTGGTGAACATGCCCTTCGAACTCGGACACAGGGCCTACGGCCGCTACGCCAAGGGGCGCGGCGTCAACCCCAACGAGATCCTGGTCCACGAGAATGACCGGCTGGGCGGCCTGGCTGGCTTCTTCTCCACCCGTGTCAGGGTTTACAAGGCCTAAGGAGGTGACGGCGATGGCGCGCTGGGGGATGGTG
>JACPCF010000113.1 GCA_016179965.1 Candidatus Rokuibacteriota bacterium
ATGGCGGCGCCGGCCTCGGCGAAGACCTCCAGGAGACCCTCCTTCAGGGCCTGGTTCCAGATCCAGGTGCTCGCCGGGATCACGATGAGCCGCGTCCCGGCGTGGGCCTTCTTCCCCCGGAGGATCCCGGCGGCGATCCGGAGGTCTTCCAGCTTGGCGTTGGTGCAGGAGCCGATGAACACCTGGTCCAGCGGCGTGCCGGCCACCTCGTCCACGGGGACCACATTGTCGGGCGAGAAGGGCTTGGCCACCTGGGGGCGCATCCCCGTCACGTCGAAGTCGTGCTCCGCCGCATAGCGGGCGTCAGGATCGGACTGGTACACGCTCCAGGGGCGCTTGGCCCGCTCTTTCACGTAGGCGAGCGTCACCTCATCGGGGGCGATGATGCCGGACTTCCCGCCGGCCTCGATGGCCATGTTGCACATCGTGAGCCGCTCCGACATGCCGAGCGAGGTCAGGACCGGCCCCGTGAACTCCATGGCCTGGTAGAGCGCGCCGCCGATGCCGATCTTTCCGATGGTCGCGAGGATCAGGTCCTTGCCCATGATCCAGGGTCCGAGCCGGCCGTGGTAGGTGAACTTGATCGAGACCGGCACCTTGAGCCAGATCTCTCCCAGCGCCAGGACCCCCGCGAGGTCCGTGTGGCCGACCCCGGTGGAAAAGGCGCCCAGGGCGCCGTAGGTGCAGGTGTGGCTGTCGCCGCCGATGATGAGGTCGCCCGGCAGCGCGAGCCCCTGCTCGGGCAGGATGATATGGGCGATCCCCTGCCGCCCCTCGTCGTAAAAGAGCGGGATCCCCTGCTCCCTGACCCATTGACGAACCCCCTTCAGGAGGTCGGCGGCCTGGATGTCCTTGGCGGGCACGATGTGGTCGAAGACGATCACGACCTTCGCGGGGTCGAAGACCCTCGCCGCGCCCATCTGCTTCAGGACGCCGATGGCCCCGGCGGTGGAGAGATCGTTGCCCATCACCATGTCCGGGCGGGCGATGATGAACTCGCCGGGCTCCACGGCGGTCCGGCCCGTGTGGGCGGCCAGGATCTTCTCGGTGACGGTCATGCCCATCGTCGGCCTGATTATACCCCTCTCGCGTTACAATGAGCGCACCGTGAGCCAGGACGAATTCGAGGTCTGGTTCGACAAGGGTGTGACCGACGGCCTGCCCGTCGTGCCGCCGACGCAGGCGCGGGTCGAGCGGATGGTCGGCGGAACGCGCCGTCAACCGGACGAGCTCATCGGCCTCGTCCCCCCCAACTACGGCCGCGCCACCGTCGAGAAGATCGCCGTCAACGCTGTGATGGCGGGGTGCAGGCCGGACTACATGCCCGTGTTGCTCGCCGCCGTGGAGGCGGCCTGCGATCCCGTCTTCAACCTCCACGGGCTCCAGGCCACGACCCACTTCGCGGCGCCGCTCATGATCGTCAACGGCCCGATCCGGTCGCGGATCGGCCTCAACGCCGGCTTCGGGGTCTTCGGTCCGGGGTGCCGCGCCAACGCCACGATCGGCCGGGCCCTCCGGCTCGTCATGATGAATCTGGGCGGCGCCCGGGCCGGCGAGATCTCCATGTCCACCTTCGGCCACCCGGGGCGCTACACCTACTGCATCGCCGAGCACGAGGAGGCGAGTCCCTGGGAGCCGCTCCACGTCGAGCGCGGCCTCCGCCCCGAGGACAGCGCGGTCACGCTCTTCGCCGGCGAAGCCCCCCACGGGATCTCCGACCACGCGAGCCGCACGGCGAAGAGTCTGGCGGGCTCCCTCGGCTGGTCCATGGCGTGCCTCTGGAACGCCAAGCACTTCCCGCTCTACTCCCAGACCATGCTCGTGGTGGGGCCGGAGCACGCCCGGACGTTCGCCGACGACGGCTGGTCGAAGGCCGACCTGAAGCGCTTCCTCGTGGAGACCATCCGGCGGCCGTACCGCGAGCTCCTCCCCGACCAGGAAAGCGGCGAAGGCACGAACCTCCGGTTCACCGACAATCCCCCGGGGCCGGACGAGCTGATCCCCAAGTTCGCCTCCGTGGAGGACCTCCACGTGAGCGTGGCCGGCGGCACGGCCGGGCGTTTCTCCGTGGCCATCCCGGGCTGGCTCGGGACCAAGAACGGCTCCCGGGCCGTCACCAAGCGGATCGAAAAAAGTGCTTGACTCCCGGCGAATGATCCTGTAGTGTGAGTGTCGGTTCTAGGTTCCAAGCGCGTTGCATACTCGAGCAGATTCGAAGTTGACGCCGTGAGGACTAGGTCCTCCGGCGTTTTTGTTTGTCCCCAAATTCCTGGGGACACCCCGGCCACGGTGGCCAGGGAACACAGGGGCATCGCCCCAAGAAAGAGGTACAGCAGCATGGCAACAGGAAGCGTGAAGTGGTTCAACGACGCGAAGGGCTACGGCTTCATCACCCAGGAAGGTGGCGAGGACGTGTTCGTCCACTACAGCGCCATTCAGGCAGGGGGCTTCAAGACCCTCGCCGAGGGCGACAAGGTGGAATTCGAGGTGACGAAGGGGCCCAAGGGGCTCCAGGCGGCCAACGTTCGGAAGATCTAACGATCTCCGCTTCGCTCAGGGACCCGGGCCTTCGGGCCCGGGTCCCTGCCACTCAACCAGACATTCCCACACGAGAAATCGGAGAACTATGCTCACTTTCGATTTGCTGAAACTTTCTCCCGAGATTCTGGCCGACATCCGACGCGCGGGCTTCGAGGCTCCCACGCCGATCCAGGCCCAGGCGATCCCTCCGGCCCTGGCCGGCAGCGACGTGATCGGCTGCGCCCAGACCGGCACCGGCAAGACGGCCGCCTTCGCGGTCCCCATCATCGAGCGGCTGGCCGGCGGAGCGGGGCTCCGCGCCCTGGTGCTGGCGCCGACGCGCGAGCTGGCGCTGCAGATCCGGGAGTCCTTCGACGCCCTCGGGGCCGGGCGCCGCGTGAGCGCCGCCACCGTGATCGGCGGCGAGGCCATGGGGCCTCAGCTCGAGGCGCTCCGCCGCCGGCCGGACGTCCTCGTGGCCACGCCGGGCCGCCTGCTCGACCACCTGGAGCGCCGGAGCGTCTTGCTCGGGAGCATCCGCATCCTCGTCCTGGACGAAGCCGACCGGATGCTCGACATGGGGTTCGCGCCACAGATCGAGCGCATCCTCAAGCACGTGCCGCTGGACCGGCAGACCCTCTGCTTCTCGGCCACCATGCCGCCCGAGATGGAGCGGCTCGTGCGCGGCCACCTGGTCCGGCCCGTCCGCGTCCAGGTCGGCCCCGCGTCGCGTCCCGTTGACAAGGTCAGCCAGATCCTCTATCCGCTGCACCGCGACGAGAAGACTTCCCTGCTCCTCTCCCTGCTCCGGGGCGAGCGCGGGAAGGTCCTCGTCTTCACGCGCACCAAGCACCGGGCCGACCGGCTGGCGCGCGCTGTCGGCGCCGCTGGACACCGGGTCGCGCGGCTTCACGCGGACCGGAGCCAGTCAGAGCGGCGGCGGGCCCTCGACGGCTTTCGCGCGGGCCAATACCGGGTGCTGGTGGCCACCGACATCGCCGCCCGAGGGATCGACGTGGCTGACATTTCCCACGTGATCAACTACGACCTGCCCGCGACGCCTGAGGACTACATCCACCGGATCGGGCGCACCGCTCGGGCCGAGGCGAGCGGCCTGGCGTCCAGCTTCGCCGCCCCCGAGGAGGGCGAGCAGCTCCGGGCGATCGAGCGCCACCTGGGCCAGCCCCTCCGCCGGGAGCGCGGCCGAGCCCGCTGAAATCGGGGTTGACAGGCCTCCCCGAACCGGGTTATGGTTTTTTTCGGTTTTGATTCGTGACAAGGAATCGCTCGGTTTGAGGGTATGACGCCGCGAGGACCGAGGTCCTCCGGCGTTTTCGTTTGCCCCCCAGAGGGGGTCAGCCCGGCCATGGGGGTCGGGTATCACCGGGGCGGCTCGACGCCCCAGAAGAAAGAGGATAGGGAGTATGGCACAGGGCACGGTCAAGTGGTTCAACGACGCGAAGGGATACGGCTTCATCCAGGTAGAGGGCGGAGAGGACGTCTTCGTCCACTACAGCGCCATCCAAGCCAACGGCTTCAAGAGCCTGAGCGAGGGTGATCGCGTGGAGTTCGAGGTCACCAAGGGGCCCAAGGGGCTCCAAGCGTCCAACGTCCGCAAGGTTTAACGCGCTCGCTGGACCACTTGGCGGCCCGCCGGGGGCAACTCCGGCGGGCCGTTTCTTTTTTGGGGGTGGAAAAAGAACCCCGACGGTGGCTGCGGCGGCGGAGAGCCGAGCCGCCCCGCTGGTGTGGGCGGGACCGTCGGGGTCGGTGGTTCCTGGGTCCTCCCAGGCCGCCACCCGGGACTGGCGTGGACGTGCCTTAGGAGGCGACCACCTCACAGATCACCGTAGGGGTACATGTACACACGGCTGGACCACCTCCTTTCTCGGCGAGGCCCTCCACGCGGGCCCGAGTCCCACCACCCCCAACCGGACGCCGACTCCCGGCCCGGGGCTCGGTCAGGTCGCCGCCGGCGGGATTGCCGGCGGGGACACCTCAAGGAGCCTGTGTGCGCTCCGACCGATTTCCCCCAATCCTACGTCAGCCGCAGGAGACGTGTCCAAGAAAAATTCTCACTTCACCGTGATCGCCTCACGATTCGCGTCCCAGATCCCCTTGCCGACCCCGCTCACCTGGCGGATCTCCTCCGGCTTCTTGAACGGGCCGTTCTTCTCGCGGTAGGCGATGATCTTCTCCGCGACCTCCCGGCCGACCCCCTTGAGCTTCATCAGCTCCGACTTCGACGCGGTGTTGATGTTGACCTTCCCCTCCGGCGCGGTCGCCGCCGACCGTTGGGGCTGCGCGTGGGCCGGCGGGAACACCCCGCCCACGACCAACGCGCTGGACAGCAGGAGCGCGAGCGACAGTCTTGCGATCATGACACCCTCCCTAGTGGAAATTTGGTGAGGGCATTCTGACCGCAGCGCGCCCGCTGTCAATGTCCAATGATCAATACACGTGCATCCTCAGACTGACGCGAAGACTTCACCAGCCTGTTGGAGCTGGCGGCGAGGAATGCGGATCGGGACCGAACGGCGAGCAGACGCCCGGACACCCATCACAACCTCCAACAGGCCCGGGAGGAGCAAATGGTTGGCCTTCTCTTCCAACCTCCGGATACAGAGGAATCGGATGAGCCGATCGGTCTTGAGGTCGATCTTAATTGTCCCAGTCTCCCACCGCGAGACGGTGACCGGGGTGGTGCCGAGCTGATCGGCAAACTCCCTCGCCTTCAGCCCCACATGTCGCCGGAGGAACCGGACCTCCGGTCCTGTCAGGACAGCAGGCTTGGTCAGGAGAGCCTTGGCGATCACCCTGTGGAGCTGGAGGAGGTTGGCGATCTCCGGGGTCTCCGCTCCGCAGGTCTGGCAGACATAGACCCGCAGGCCCTGAAGGATCACGTTGGGCAATCCGCTCTGCGGATAGGGCCAGTCTTTTCGGGCAGGCCTCATCGTTCCATCACACCGCTCGCACTTAAGAGTTCTCATGGGCGCCGTTCTCTAGCCCCGTTTCCGGCCTGGGTGAAAGCCCGTGACCAGCTTCACCGTTCGCTCGTCCAGGGGAACAAAGACGATAGCCAGTGGTCGCCCCTCGGCGTCGCGGCCCACCACGCGATAGGTCCACTCGCCTCGTTTCACATCGAGCTTGCTGGGTGGGGAGAACGGCCCCCTCGTCGGTGAAGGCCCGCTTGAAGATCTCCAGGGCCTGGCGCAAGGAGTACGGTGGCACCGATGAGGTCACCGCTGACTCCAGTCCCGCGCCGTAATAGCAGTTAACACTGTGTTAATTTCCCTGTCAAGGGGGAAATAGGTGTTCATGCTATCCGAACGGAATTGCCACCAGGGAGCAGATCTGTCAATGTCCAATGATCAATACAGGGGCGGCCGAACAGGAAGAAGCAGAAGGCGGCGCTTGACCCGTCCAGGGCCTGAGGGCTAGGCTAGCGGCGCCGGTCGAAAGGAGGCACGCGCATGCGGATCCCGATGGTGGACGCCGAACGCCTCGACGCTGAGCTCAAGGTCATCCTCGCGAAATGGCAGGCCCTGGGCGGCGACCCGAATTTCATCCGGACGTTCGGGCGGCTCCCCGACACGCTCAAGAGTTTCCTCAAGTTTTACTCGCCGCTCGTGCGGAAGGGACTGATCGAGTTCCGAACGAAGGAGCTCGTCCGGCTCAGGCTGGCCCAGCTCAACCAGTGCCACTATTGAATGTCCACCCGCTGGACCCCGGGACGGGACCAGGGGATCACCGAAGACGCCGTCGCGGCCCTCGCCGACTACGAGCACGGGGCGTTCACCGAGCGCGAGAAGGCCGCCCTCCGTTACGCCGACCAGATGTACTTCGACCACCACAAGATTGACGATGCCCTCTTCTCCGATCTCCGGGAGCGCTTCAACGACGACGAGCTTCTCGAGCTCTCGTGGGTGATCGGGGAATTCATCTCCGTCGGCAAGATCATCCACGTGCTGGGCGTCCCCTATGGGGAGCATGCGCGATAGCTGCACCGTCCTGCTGACCTTCGACTTCGACGCCGAGGCGCTCTGGGAAGGCTCGTACGGAGTCACCACGCCCTCGACGCTCTCGCGCGGCGCCTACGGGGCGAACCTCGGGATGCCGCGCATCCTGGCGCTGCTCGACCGCTCCGACATCAAAGCGACGTTCTTCGTCCCCGGGATCACCGCCGAGCGCTACCCGGATCTCGTCCGCCGCGCCCACGCGGCAGGACACGAGGTGGCCCACCACGGGTACCTCCACGTGTCGCCCGCGAAGCAGACCGAAGAAGAGGAGCGCGCCGCGCTGGAGAAGGGCCTCGAGATCCTCGCGACGCTCACAGGAGAGCGCCCCGTCGGGTACCGCTCGCCCTCCTGGGACCTCAGTGCCCGCTCGCTCGCCCTACTGGCCGAGCACGACTTCCTCTACGACTCGAGCCTGATGGCGTGGGACGCGCCCTACCTCGTCCCCGTGGACGACGGGCCACGGAGGCTCGTGGAGATCCCGGTCTCCTGGGAGCTCGACGACGCGCCGTACTTCCTCTTCGCCTCCCGGCCGGCCTACCGGGTGGGCCTGGCCGATCCCGACCGCGTCTTCGAGATCTGGCGGGTGGAGTTCGAGGCGGCGTACGCCGAAGGGGGGACGGTGTGCTACACGATGCACCCGCAGATCATCGGGCGGCAGCACCGGCTCCGGATGCTGGAGCGGCTCATCGAGCACATCCGCCGGTATCCGGGGGCGCGGTTCGCGCGGGCGGTGGACGTCGCGCGGGCGGTCAGAGAAGGGCGGACGCGCGCCTAGGCGGCTCCTTCGAGCGCGGGCTTTGCCCGCGCAACCCTGGGGGGAGGAATCGGAAGGGGGGGCAACGCCCCCCTCCGAGCATCTAGGCGGGCGTGGCCTGGAGGTATTCGACGAGGTCCCGGAGGCGCTCGAGCTGCTCGCGCCCGAGCTCGACGAAGATCAGCACCATGCTTTTGGGCTCCCGCCGCCAGACCATGCCCTTGAGCGAGAGTGGCTCCGGGTCGGGAGGCGCGGCCAGCTGCAGCTTGACGCTGGTCCCTTCGGAGGGCCGGATCGCGGAGGCCGGCAACGCCACCTTCACCCCGTAGGGGCTCAGGTTGATCGTCTTGCCGCGCCAGTCGTAGGGCTTCTCGGCGTCGAACGCGACTTCCAGCTGGGCGTCGGTCCGGGAAACTTTCCGGCGCTCCTTCACGGGTCTGATGCTCACCTCGACGCGGGCCGGCCCGTTCGAAAGGTGCTCCAGGAGCGAGTCCACCGCCGCCTTGAGGCGCTCGAAGTATACCGGTTCCAGGTGCTCGAAGCAGAGGGCAATGCCGTCGCGGTCGGCGCGAACCACCCTCGCCGTGAGGGCGAGCGGAGCATCCCCGTCGGGCAGGATGAGCCGGAGCTGAATGGTGGTCCCGGGGGGCAGCTTAATCCCGTTGGCCGGCAGCGCGACTTTCACGCCGTAGGGGCTTAGGTCCACCGTCTTGGCGTCCCACCGACGGCTGGCAGCCTCCACGCTGATATCCAGCGCCACGCCGACCCGCGGGTACCGTCGCCGATCGCGACCCATACTGATCGTCCCTCCTTCCCGCCCATAGACGAGCAATGGAAATGCCAGGCAGAGGACTGGCGGAATTCCTAAGAGAAACAGGGACTTTGCCGCTTCTGGGCGATCGGTGGGAAGGCGAAGACAGGTCAACTTGTCATAGTTGCGCCAGATTGCCCGAGGCGCTTCATACGTCAATGAACCGGTCCCGCCACTCCGGTCGCGGCAGCGGACAGGCGTCGTACCGGCCGAAGATCCGATAGCGGGTCCGCGCCACGAGGTCGTACGCGCGATCCAGGACAAAGGCCGGCAGGCGGCCCAAGATCCCCGCCGCCCGCCACGGGCCCCCGAGCTCCCTCAGGATAAGGAGCACGGCGCGGGACCTCGTGTGGATCGCCTGCCGCTCCGTCGCGTAGTGAGCGATCAGGTAGAGCGTGTCCAGGTCGCTCGGGTCGCGGTTGTGGCGGGTCAGGAACTCACGGGCGAAGGGGCTCTGGAGCGAGGCGAAGCGAAACGCGCCCCGCGCGTCGCGGGCCAGCACGAAGCGGATGAGCCCATTGCACAGCCCGCAGACCCCGTCGTAGAGGATGACGTGGCGGCCCCTCACGCGTCCTCGCGCTCGGCCAGGCGCCGGAGGTACTCCTCCCACTCCACGGGGAGGAGCGACTTCTTCGTGTTGTTGCACTCCTTGCAGGCCGGCACGACGTTGCCGCGGGTGGACCGCCCGCCGCGGATCAGCGGCACCACGTGGTCCATGCTGAGGGCGCGGGGCCCCACCTGACGGTCGCAGTAGTGGCAGCGGCCGGCCGCGATGCGCCGCTTCCACCACTGGCTCGCCCGGAGCGCCCGGGCTTTCTCCCGCTCGCGCCGGAGCTCGGCCTCCGTGACGGTGCTGAGGTACGGCTCCGCCCGCATATCACGCCCTAGCCAAGCGTGTGCACCTTTTCGGCGAGAATCTTGTACAGGACCCGCACTTCGCCGGGCTGGCGGAAGGGATACTTGTCCTGGTTGATGTACTTCCTGGCGAGCGCGTCAATGTGGGCGTCGGCCCCCTGTTCGGTGATCTCAGCCACCCGCCCCCGGACCTGCATGTAGCGGTAGGGATTGTCCGGGTCCTGGATCGACAGCGCCACCCGGGGGTTCCGGCGGAGGTTCTTGTCCTTCACGCGCCCCTTGGCGGTGTTGAAGCGGATGTGGGTGCCGTCGAAGTCCACCCAGACGGGCGTCACCTGGGGACTCCCGTCGGCGCCGACCGTCGCCAGGTGGGCGAACGCTTTCTTCTGGAACAGGTCCTTGTGCTTATCGGGAATCACGGCCATGCTCGACTCCTCCTCTCTTGATCTCCTCCATCACCGAAAACGCGTGCCGCACCGACTTGGCGGCCAGCGTCCCCCCCATCAGGAGCCCGATGTCCAGCGTCTCGGCGATCTCCTGCTCCGTCGCGCCCTGGTCGAGGACCTCCTCGACGCGATGCTCGATTCAGTCGAAGCAGTTCTGGGAGATCGCCACCGCCAGCGCCGTCAGCTCTTTGTGCTTCTTCGACAGCGCGCCGTCGGCGAAGACCTTCTTGCCTAGCTCCCTGAAGGCCCCGAAGACCTTCATGGGGGCTTTCAGGACGAGCCCATCCACCCGCTTCTTCTCGGCCTTCTTCTCGTGAAAGTGGCCCATGGTCACTCCTCCGTCAGGGCGGCGGCGCGGGACTCGGCCATGCCCCGCATCGCCAGGAGCAGGCGCACCAGGCACTGATCCACCAGCGCGGCGTCCTGGGTCACCGGATCGGCCAGCCACTCGCGCGCCCACTCCGGGCTCTCCGCCGCGAAGCCGAGGGTGGGTGAGAGCGCCTGGAGCCTCAGCAGCAGATCGTCGGACGGCAGGCCGGCGGCCCGGAGCCGCGCCACGACCGCCGCCCTCACCGCGGCGTTCCAGATGCCTGTCAGCGCTTCGAGCAGCGCCTGATAGCACGTCAACTCCGGGTGGCCCTGGAGATGCTCGAGCACCGCCGCCACCAGGGCGGGCGTCGTCCGCTCGCCGTCCTCGTCCACCGCCACGAGGCGGGCGAGGAGCGGGTCCTGGTCCGGGCGCGCCATGCGCTCGAGGAGCCCCAGGAGGTCGGCGACCGGCACGGCCGGGAGGCGGGCGAGCCGTTCGAGGAGCGGCGCGTCCTGGGACATGGCCTTACGACCCCGGGGTGGGCGCCGCCTCCTCCGCGCGCGCCAGATCGCGCGCGCGGCCGGAGGGCACCAGGAACGCCGAGGCCAGCGCCAGGAGGCAGACGATCAGCCCCACGACGAACACGCCGTGCAGCGCGTGGGCCAGGGCGAGGCGGATGTGGGCCAGGAGCGCGGGTGCCAGCGTCTCGCGGATGTGCGGGTTCACGATCAGGTCGGGCTGGGCCACGAGCTCCTGCACCTGGGCGGCGAGCCGCGTCCCCTGGCCCGAGGCCGCCAGCAGGGCCAGCAGCTCGCCCTGGAGGCGATGCGCCATCGCCGCGCCCATCACGGCCACCCCCACGGCGCCCCCGATCGTCCGAAAGAACTGGACCGTGGAGGTGGCGATCCCGAGATCCCGCTTGGGGACCGCGCTCTGCACGGCGATCAGCATCGGCACCATCACCATCCCCATGCCGAAGCCCGCGAAGACCACGTCGCGCACCGCCCCCAGCCGGGTGAGTCCCTGGCCCCACTCCGACAGGAGCAGGAAGGAAAGAGTGAGGCTCGCCATGCCGGTCACGACGACCCCGCGATACCCGACGCGGAGGACGAGCCGGGCGCTCAGGATCGAAAAGCAGACCCAGCCGAGCACGAAGGGCGTCAGGACGAACCCCGCCTCGGTCGCCGTGGCCCCGACCACGGCCTGGAGGTACAGGGGAATGAAGGAGATGGCCCCGAACATCGCCATCCCCGAGAGGAAGCCGGTCACCGCCCCCGCCCGAACCATGGGGTTCTTGAAGAGCTCGAGCGGGATCAACGGCTCGGCGACGCGCCGCTCCACGGCGACAAACAGGACGAGAAAGAGCGCCGCCAGCCCCAGCGGGCCGAGGACGCTCGGGGTCAGCCACGAGGCCGCGCGCCCGCCCTCCACCAGCCCCCCGAGCAGCGAGGAGATCGCCACCGCGAAGAGCCCCGTGCCGAGCAAGTCGATGGAGACCGCCCGCCGGCGGGCCACCGGCTCGGAGAGCCCCCAGGCGATGGCGAGCGCGGACAGGGCGCCGAAGGGCAGGTTGATGTAAAAGACCCAGCGCCAGGAGACGTAGTCGGCGAGGAACCCGCCGATCGCCGGCCCGACCAGCGAGGCCACGCCCCACACGCCGGAGATGTACCCCTGCTTCTTGGCGCGCTGCTCGAGGGCGAAGAGGTCGCCCACCAGCGTCATGCCGATGGTGATGAGCGAGCCGGCGCCCAGGCCCTGGAGCGCGCGAAAGACGATCAGCTGGGTCATGCTCTGGGAGAGGCCCGAGAGCCCCGAGCCCAGGAGGAAGATGGCCACGCCCGCGAGGTAGGTGGGGCGGCGCCCGAAGAGATCCGACAATCGCCCCCAGAGCGGCATCGTGATGGTGGACGTCAGAAGGAAGGCGGAGAAGACCCACGAGTAGATCCGGATCCCGCCCAGGCTCGCGATGACGGTCGGCATGGCGGTGGCCACCACCGTGGATTCCATGGCCGCCAGGAAGATGGCCAGCATGACACCGGCCAGCACGACCTTCTGCCGGAGGGGCTCCGCGCTCATCTGCTCGCCTCGCACGGCGGGGATCCTCGGGTTTCGCTCGCCTCACCCGCTGGAGCCCCAGCCCCAGGCCGGTCTGCGGCTCGCACTGCGGCCCCGCGACGTCCTGCGGCTCGCAATGCCACGCTCACGCGCCGCCCCCCGCCTTGGCCCGCGCGCGCCGGAGCCCGGCCAGGAGGTAATGAACCGCCAGGTTCTGATGGGGACCCCAGGCGGCGGCCCGCCGACGGATGGCCTTTTCGGACAGCGCGCGACCGCGGGAGTAGAAGTGGGCGAAACACTTCCTGACCGCGAGGTCTCCCGCGGGACAGACGTCTCCCCGTCCGAGGGCGCGCGCCAGGAACCACTCCGCCGTCCAGCGGCCGAACCCGCGGATTCGGGTCAACTCGGCGATCACCTGCTCGTTGGGAAGCGTCGCAAGCCGCTCGAAGTCGAGCTCCCCGCGCGCCACCAGGCGGGCCAGCCCGATGATGTACTCGGCCTTCCGCGTGGAAAACTGCATCCGGCGCAGGTCGCCGACCTTCGCCTTCCCCAGCGCCTCGGGAGCGGGGAAGGCGTACACGCGCTCCCCTTCAACCAGGACCGGGCGGCCGAAGCGCCGGCAGAGCCGGCTCCGGATCGTGACCGCGAAGGCGAGGTTCACCTGCTGAGCGGTGATGGCGCCCACCAGCATCTCGAAGGGCGTCGGGGCCAGCGTGGGACGCATCCCGTAGAAGGGAGCGATCAGGGCCTGGAGCCCCGCATCCGACTTTGCCACCCGGTAGAAACCGAGCACGTCGGCGTCGAGGAATAGCAGGCGCCCGACCTCCGCGCGTACCGCCGCGGCCGCGCGGGTTGAGCGCGAGCCCGGAATGGCGATGGTGATCCGAGCGTCGTCAGGCGGCCCGGACCAGCGGAGGGCGTAGCCGTGGAGCTCCCCGTCGAGCGCCAGCACGCGGCGGAACACGCCGTCGTGGAGCCGGTTGCAGGGGTCCTCCCCCCAGATCCGATAGCGCGCCAGCGTCTGGGGAACGTCGAGGGGAATCTCGGGCGAGAGCTGGATGTTCATGGGACCCGCGCCGCGGAGGGCGCGCGACGCCTAAGTCTACCAGAGGGGCGAAGGGATTGGCGAGGGGGAGTTGCCGTTCCCGCTCCCGCTCAGGTAATGTGTGGGCCATGCCCACCCATTTGAGAGAACTGCTGCGCCGGGACGGCATCCTGGTGATCCCGGCGGTGTACGACGCCCTGTCCGCGAAGATCGCCGAGCGCCTGGGGTTCAAGGCGGTGGGGCTCGGCGGCTTCCTCGTGGCGGCGAGCCGCCTGGGACTGCCCGACGTCGGCTATCTCACGATGTCGGAGATGGTGGAAGCCGTTCGCGCGATGGCGGGCGCGGTGGGGATTCCCCTCCTGGCGGACGGCGACACGGGCTACGGCAACCCGCTGAACGTGCGCCGCACCGTGCAGGAGTACGAAGCGGCGGGGGCCCAGGGCATCGTCCTCGAGGATCAGGTGTGGCCCAAGAAGTGCGGGCACATCCCGGGGCCGCGCCAGGTCGTCTCGCTGGACGAGCACCTGAAGAAGCTCGAAGCGGCCCTCGAGGCGCGGCGCGACGCCCGGACCCTCATCATCGCCCGCACCGACGCGCGGGGCCCGCTCGGCTTCGACGAGGCGATCCGCCGCGCCCGCGCCTACCAGAAGCTCGGCGTGGACGGCGTGTTCATCGAGGCGCTCCAGAGCCTGGAGGAGGTGCGGCGCGCGCCGGCGGAGCTTCCCGGCGTGGCCCTCGTCGCCAACATGTTCGTCGCGGGGAAAACGCCGCTCTGCACGAGCAAAGAGCTGGAGGGCTTCGGGTACAAGATCGCCCTCTGGGTCACCGACGCCCTCTGGGCCGCCGCCAAGGCGGTGAAGGAGGTGCTGGAGACGCTGCGGGACGAGGGCACGACGGTCCGCGTCCGCGACCGCCTCATGGGCTTCGACGAGTACTTCGACCTGGTCGGCCTCCCCGAGCACCAGCGCCTCGAGTCGAGGTACGCGCCGTGACCGACTCCGTGCTCGTCGCTCGGGAGGACCGAGTCCGCACCATCACCCTAAACCGTCCCGAATCCCTGAACGCGCTCACCGTCGAGAGCATGGGCGAGCTCGCCCTCGCCCTGGAGGCGGCGGGCGCCGACCCGACGGTGCGGGCGGTGATCGTCACCGGCGCCGGCTCGGCGTTCTCGGCCGGCGGCGACCTCGCGTTTCTCCAGGAGATCCCGACGATGGCGCCGGCGCGCGTGAAGGAGGTCGTCTACGGCACGTTCCAGCGGGTGACGCGCGCCCTCCGCGGGATCGACAAGCCGGTGATCGCCGCCGTCAACGGCGCCGCCGTCGGGGCGGGCTGCGAGATCGCGGTGGCGGCCGACTTTCGGCGACTAGGGGTCAGGCCTGAGTAATTGACTATTGGGTGCGCTGGCCACGGCCCAGTCCGGCAATACTCAAATACTCAGGGCCTGACCCCGTCGCTACTCGAAGGGGGGCGGAGCCCCCCTCCGAGATTAGTGGGCGAGGTGGTAGGGAACGTCGGTCACGATGACGTTCCTCCGGAAGAGCAGCGCCCCTTTGATGAGGAGCGCCGTCTGGTTGTGGAGGAGATGCTGCCACCACCGGGCCGGGATGAACTCCGGCAGCACGATGGTCACCATATGGTTCTCCCCCTGGCTCTGGATGTGGTCCAGGTACTCCAGAAACGGCCCCAGGAGCGACCGGTAGGGGGAGGTCAGCACAACCAGCGGTACCCCACACCCCCACTTCGTCCACTTCTCCTCCAGCTTCCGCGTCTTGTCGGGGTCCGTCTCGACGTACACCGCCTTCGAGGTCGGCGAGAGACTCTGGGCGTACCGGAGGGCGCGCACGACCCCCGCGTGGAGATCCCCCACCAGCACCAGCACGGTGTGGGTCAAGGCCGGCTCCTCCTGAAGTCGCTCGAGCGAGAGTTGCTCCGCCACGACCCGGTAGTGACGCTTGATCGTGAGAAACTGGACGATAAAGACCCCCACCAGCATCGCCACGATCCACGCCCCGTCCATAAACTTCGTCGTCAGGACCACCAGCGCCACCACCCCGGTCGTGATCGCCCCGGCTCCGTTCATCATGCTCCGCCACCACCAGCCGGCCGGGCGGCGGCGGAGCCAACGGCGAACCATGCCGGTCTGGTGGAGCGTGAACGAGGTGAAGACGCCGACGGCGTAGAGCGGGATCAGCGCGTGCGTGCTCCCCTCAAAGATCACGATCAGCGCAGCGGCGGCCAATCCCAGGATGACGACGCCGTTGGAGAAGACGAGGCGGTCGCCCCGGTTGCCGAACTGCCGGGGCAGGAAGCCATCCCGCGCCATGAAGAAGGCCAGGCGGGGGAAGTCGGCGAAGGCGGTGTTGGCGGCGAGAACCAGGATGATCATGGACACGGCCTGGACGTAGAAGTACAGGGCCCCGCCGCCGAAAATCTGCCAGGCGAGCTGGGAGACGACCGTCTCCTCGTCCTTGGGGGCGATCCCGAAGGCGGAAGCCAGGAACGTGACGCCCGCGAAGAGGGTCGCCATGATCGCGCCGAGCCACAGGAGCACGATCCGCGCGTTCCGGGCCTCGGGGGGCTTGAAGGCCGTGACCCCGTCGGCGACGGCCTCGATCCCGGTGAGGGCCACCGCCCCGGAGGAGAACGCCCGCAGGAGCAGGAAGAGGCCCACCCCCGATGCGACGGCCGGGGGGCCGGCGGCGGGCGCAGGCGGGACGCCGCCCGCGACGTAGCGGGCAAGGCCGACACCGAGGAGCAGGAAGAAGCCGCCGATGAAGAGGTAGGTCGGGACGGCGAAGAGGCGGCCGGACTCGCGCACCCCTCGGAGGTTTGCGAGCCCGATGGCCACCACCAGAACCACGCCGAGCACGACCCGGTACGGGTAGAGGAGGGGGACCGCGGAGGTGACCGCCGCGACGCCGGCCGAGACGCTCACCGCGACCGTCAGCGTGTAGTCGATGAGGAGTGCCGCGCCGGCTGTGAGCCCGGCGGCGGTGCCGAGGTTCTCTTTGGCGATGATGTAGTCGCTGGCCCCCTGCGGATAGGCCAGGATGCTCTGGCTGTAGGAGTTGATGACGATCAGGATAACCGCGGCGATCACCAAGCCGATGGGAACGGAGAAGGCGAGCGCCGCCGACCCGGCCAGGATGAGGACACGGAGGATCTCCTCCGTGGCGTACGCCACGGAGGAGAGATTGTCAGAGGCGAAGACCGCGAGGCCGGTCGCTTTGCCGAGGCGTTCGTGGCGCGCCTGCGCCGTCGGGATCGGGGACCCCACGAGAAGCTTCTTCAGCGTGTACAGTCGCATGGGCGAAGGGTCGCGGACTGCCCCAGCCTAGAGAAGCGCCCCCACGGTGTCAAGGAATTGGTTGCCGCGGGCGCTGGGCCTCAGTACGGCTGGCGATCCGACTCGACGCGATTCTCGAAGCTGGCGTACTGGGGGATGAAGGTCAGGCGGACGGTGTCCGTGGGGCCGTTGCGCTGCTTGCCGACGATGACCTCGGCCAGGTTCTGCTGGTCGGGCGGGATCTCGCTCTGCTCCTTGTACCGCTCGGGCCGGTAGAGGAAGATGATGAGGTCGGCGTCCTGCTCGAGGGCCCCCGAGTTGTGACTGACGATCCCGTCCGCGAGCCACGAGGCCGGTCCGGGCACGGTGAGGTCGAAAACCTCCTCCTCGCTGTCGGGCTCGATGGCCACGATCCGGTCCCAGAAAAGATCGCTCGTAGCGCGGGCGTACAGCTCCTCGTCCCGGAGGATCTCCGCGTACTCCGCGAGCAGCGCTCGCGAGGGCACGAACTTGAAATGGGCGCTCCGCCCAACATTCGTGTTGGGCCTGCCCCCCACCAGCAACGCTCGAAGGCGTTCAGCCTGGGGCGCGCGCGGGCCAGCGGCACCAACCGCCTCAAGGAAACGACGCTGATCATTCGCCCCCGACACGCCCACGAGGAAGTTCGGCCGGTAGTTGCCCTTCTTCACCGAGGAGATCCTAGCTGTGATGCCGAGTCGCAACAGGAGTGCTGCCACGTCACTGGCCAGGCGGGGACTGTTCGTGCTGAAGAAGACGCTATGGCTTCCTCTCCCATTCCCCCGGGGCGCGATCGTGCCGTCAGTGGCCCAGAGATGGCGTAGGAGCAAGGCGATCTGACGGTTTGAGAGCCGGAAGACCGCCTCGGGCACGCGCTTCTCGTACGACCGCTGGCCGAAGATCCCGAGCTCGCGAAGCCATCCGTTGAGCTTCTCCGGATGCGATCGGTTGCCGTTCCCACTGATGAGAAGCTGGTGCCAGCTTCCGCGTCCCGCGTAGCGCTTGACGTCGCCGCCAAACTCCTCGCGGACAGCCTCCGCCACGATCCGACTGTTCTCCTCCGAGCTGGTCGTATAGCGAAGGGGCTGGTGTTTCAGATAACTGCCATCGCCGATCAGCTGGCCGAGCAGGGTCACCCGGAGGTCGGGCCAAGAGTCCGGGAAGGCGGGTTCAGGAAGCCTCCTCGCGATCGCAACGCGGTCGCCGACCGAAAGCTCGCTCACGGTCTCCCACCCTCGCGCAGCCAGGAACCTGTGACGTTCCGTTGCCCGGATCACCCGGCCACTCGCCAGGCAGAGCAAGAAGACCGGTCTTACGCCAACCAGCCAGATCTTCTCGCTCTTCGCCGTGACGATCTTCCCGTCGGGGGACACCGCCAGGACCTCAGGCGCGGTGCCGACGAGCTCCCGGATCGGCATGCGCCTGCCGTCCCCCAGAACGACGAGAGTCTCGCCGGGGACGCACTCGCGCAGGTCGGAGAGCTGGGGGCGGTGCTCCCGCGTGGGCCGGGTCTCCACGGCCCGTGAGAGCTGGGATAGACCCACCACGGGGACGCGCAGCTCCTTCGCCATCGCCTTGAGCGCGCGCGAGATCTCGGAGATCTCTTGCTGGCGGTTCTCCATGCTCCCCCGCCCGCGCATGAGCTGGATGTAGTCGATGAGGACCAGGTCCAGCCCGTGCTCCGCCTTCATCCGGCGCGCCTTGGCCCGCGCCTCGAGGACCGTGAGCCCCGCCGTGTCGCGAGTCCACGCGCGCCTCGGCGCAGAGGAGCCGCTGCACCACCTGCTCCCGGGACATCTCCAGGCTCAGGACCAGCACGCGCTTCTTGAGCTCGATCCCCACGTGCTTGGCGATGTTGAGGGCGAAGGACGTGTTGTGCGTCACGATGTAGTCGTCAGTGATATAGAGCCCGGACGAATGCGTGACGGAGATGCACTGGGTGTCTGTCACCCTCGTCGGCTCTATCGAAACGAACACGGGTCGCCGTCGCCGCCGCGGCGCGCTCAATGCCCGACCGCGCTTGACGGAGAGCTGCAGGATCGACCTGGGGTTGAAATGATGAATGTTGCAGACGAAGGCCCGTCGGCCAGCCTTCCGCTGACCCCCATAGCTATACGTCGTTTCTTTACTTCGGACGGAGCACCAGCCCCCTAGGGATCGCACGAGTTCGGCCATGTTCTGTGCCAGGCGCTCGCTCGCCGAGCAGAACCGCACGCTTCCCCAGCGTTCGACCCACCCATCCGTATCCAGGAGACCGCGCAAGAGGTTCAGGCGAGCTTCGCCAGAGGCGTTCAGGTAGATGTCCGGGATGAATTTCTCCTCGCTGCGAATGCCCCAAAGCCCCAGATCTCTCAGGGCGTTCATCACTGTGTTGGGCGTCACACCAGCAACGCCTTCGCGGTGCGCGCCAGCGGCCTGCACGATGCGCCAGTCGTAACCTCCAGCGGCGTGGAGCACGAATCCGTGCCCGGCCCGCTCGAGGACCCGCTCCAGCATCTCCTGCTCAGAGGTCGAGAACCGAAGGCTGCTGCCCGAAAGGTTCCCGTCGCCGAGCAGGCAGCCCAGCAGCCACGGATCAACGGGAAGGACCTCCGAATGCCTGTACTGGCCTGACGGCAGATCGATCCACAACCGGTGCCGGTAGCGTTTGGCTCGAAGCATCTGTGCCACACGGTCAGTGGTCAGCACCCGCGGCTCGCGCCACCCGCGGTAGTGCACGCGCCACAGGTGATCACCGGTACATTCCGTCGAGCGGCCATCCGAGAAGGTCACGCGGTATACCTGCGTGGGGCCCTGGGGAAAGATCCCGCTGACCAGCGAGCGGCGACCGTCGACGGACGCGAGCGCGTCGCCCAGCCGCAGGTCGCCCATCCGCTTCCACCCAGTCAACGTCCTGACCCTGGCGTCAAGTGGCTGCGCCTTCCCCATGGAGGGCCGCCCGGCCACCAGGATGAAGTCCGACGACTGGAGCCCCGAGGTCAGCTTGTCGAGCCGGTCGAAACCGGTGGCGAGGCCGGTGACGTGCTCCTTCCGCTCGTAGAGCCGTTCGATGTACTCGAAGGTCTCCTTGAGGATCGTGCGCACCTGGATCGCCGTGCCCTGCATGCGGCGCTCGGAGAGCTGGAAGATCTGCTGCTCGGCCTGGTCCAGGAGGGTGTCCACGTCCTCCTTGGCCTCGTACCCCTGCCGCACGACCTCGGTGGCGATCTGGATCATCTCCCGCAGCAGGGACTTCTCGCGCACGATGGCGGCGTAGGAGAGCAGGTGGGCGGCGGTGGCCGCGTCCTCGACGAGCGAGGCGAGCGCCGCGGGGCCCCCCACCTCGTCCAGCTCGCCCGAGCGCCGGAGCTCTTCTGAGAGCGTCAGGAGATCCACCGGCTCGGAGCGCTCGAAGAGGCCGATCATGGTGGCGAAGATCTTCCGGTGGCCTTCCTTGTAGAAATCGGCGGGCTTGAGGATCTCGACCGCCTTGGGGAGGCTCTCCCGCTCGAGCAGGATGGCGCCAAGGACGGCTCGTTCCGCCTCCAGGCTGTGGGGAGGAATCTTGGAGGTCAGGAGCTCCGTGAGGGTGGCCACGGCCTAGCGCCCGTGCGTTCGACGTGCCGGGCCAAATGACGAGCCAGACAAGGCCCGAGGGAGGAGCCGACCGGAGCGTACGCAGTTGTACGTGAGGATCGGCGACAACCGACGCTGATCGGTGGCCGAAGGCCATCCATGGCGGGCACCCACGAAGTGGGTCGTGGCGAAGTCAGTTGGCACGGCCTACCCGCGGGTGACGCTGACCTTCAGGTAGGCGGTCACCGCGTGGTGCAGACGGATCGGCACCGCGTACTCCCCCAGGGCTTTGATGGGCTCGTCGAGGCCGATGCGCCGCTTCTCGACGCTGATGCCGTTTTGGGCGAGGAACGCCGCCACGTCCGAGACCCCTACGGAGCCGTAGAGCCGACCTTCCTCGGAGGCCTGGCGGACCTCCGAGAACGTGAGCACCTCGATGCCCTTCGCCTGCCCTTCGGCCTCAGCCTTGGCCCGCTGGGAGCGGACTTCCTGGTGCTGCTTGATCTGCTCGATCTGCTTGAGGTTCTGCGGGCTCGCGGGGAGCACCAACCTGTGGGGGAGAAGATAGTTCCGGGCGTAGCCTTCCGCCACGTCCCGCACTTCCCCCCGCCGGCCCAGCTTCGGGATGTCGTCAAGCAGGATCACCTTCATGGCCGGTCCCCGCCGACTATTCCGCCGTGTAGGGTATCAGCGCCATGGAGCGGGCCCGCTTGATGGCGCGAGTCAGCTGGCGCTGATGCCGGGCGCAGCTCCCCGAGATCCGCCGGGGAACGATCTTGCCGCGCTCGGAGACGAAGCCTCGGAGCCGCCGGACGTCCTTGTAGTCCACCAGGTCCACCTTGTCCACGCAGAACTTGCATACCTTGCGCCGCCCGAAGCGGCGCCGCCTGACGGGTCTCGCCCCTGTCGTTGCGATGGCTGCCTCCTTGTCACCCGGGGCGGGCACCCGGGTCTCTCCCCCGCCGGAATATCACGCCCCTTGAGTCCCTCGGCCGGTCTCCGCTTCCACGATCGCTGGGCCGGCCGTGCGCTCCGCTCGCCCTGTCCTAGAAAGGAACTTCTTCGGCGCCGGGCGGCGTTTCCTCCACGGGCTCGCCCTCGACGGCCACCGCCGCCTTCCCCCGCCCCATGAACTGGACCCGGTCGGCCACCACTTCCACCACGTTCCGCCGCTGGCCGTCCTTGGTCTCCCAGTCCCGAGTCTGGAGCCGCCCCTCCACGAGGATGGGGCTCCCCTTGTCCAGGTATTCGCCGCAGCTCTCCGCCTGCCGGCCCCAGACCACCACGGTGAGAAAGCAGGTGTCCTGCCGCTTCTCCCCGCTCTGCGTGGTGTACGCCCGGTTCACCGCGAGCCGCAGGTCCGCCACCGGCGTCCCGCTGGGAGTATACCGGAGCTCGGGCGGACGCGTGAGATTCCCCATCAGGAAGACCTTGTTCAGGCTGGCCATCAGCGGACCTCCTCGAGCACCTCCCCGGTCTTCGCCGGACGGGCCTTCTTCCGGACCGGCACGCGGGTGGAAAGAAATCGCAGGACGTTTTCGTTCAGCTTGAGCTGCCGCTCGAACTCCTTGATGGTGGACGGCTCGGCGGACACCTCGAAGACCGCATAGGTCCCCTCGCGCTGCTTCTTGATGTCGTGCGTCAGCCGACGCTTCCCCCAGTTCTCGACCCGCGTGGTCTCGCCGCCGAGCTCCTTCAGGTTCTCCTGGAGGCGGGTCAACAGCTGGGCCACTTCCTCGTCGGTGGGACGCGGATCGATGATCACCAGAATCTCATACGGGCGCAGACGCCTCACCCCCTTCCTGGCCTTCCAGCAGGTACCCCTTCGCGCGCAGCGCTTCCCTGACTCTCTCGAGCGTCGCCCCGTCGGGGGCTCCCAGCGTGTGCAGGTGCACCCCCTTCGTCAGGCGCGACAGGGGCTCCGCGCCGCTCGTCCGCATCCGAACCATGAAGCTCGCCACGTCGCCGGGCGTCCGCAGCATCAGGAGCCCGCGGATTTCCCCGTAGAGCGGATGCTCCACCACAACGTCCACGACGGTCCCGCCCAGCCCGACGACCGTGGACAGCTCATCCTCCATCTCCTCGAAGGTGCTGTGGCGGCACGCCACCGAGGTGTTGACGCGAGGAGCGTCGTCGAGCATCAGGTACCCGCGCGGCGTGGCGAGGATCTTGTGGCCGCGGGCCCGGAGGAGCGCGATGTCCTGCACGATCACCTGCCGCGAGACATCCAGGCGCTTCGCGAAGTCGGACCCGACCACCGGCGACCCGGACCGCCTCAGCAAGCTGATGATGCTGCGCCGTCGCTCCTCGCCGGACTGGATTCGCGCAATGCTTTCTGTGACAGGCATACGAACTCCGGAAATTTTTTCTCCTTGAGTAGAGCAGAGGGAACGGGCTCCCGTCAAGGCCCCCGGCGAAAAAAAGAGCCCCCGCCCGGGTCGGGCGGGGGCCGTATCGAACGCGCGACACCGGAGCGGCGCCGGGCGTCTCGGATTTAGTACATGTCGCCGTGCGGCATCGGCGGGGTCTTCTCCTTCTCCTCCGGGAGGTCGGTGATCAGCGCCTCCGTGGTCAGCAGCAGCGAGGCGATCGAGGCCGCGTTCTCGAGCGCGATGCGCTCCACCTTCGTCGGGTCGATGATGCCCGCCTGGAACATGTCCACATAGTCCATGCCCTCGGCGTCGAAACCGTATGTGGGCACCTGCGCCGCCTTAACCTTCTCGACCACCACGGAGCCTTCGAGCCCCGCGTTCTCCACGATCTGGCGGATCGGCTCCTCGAGGGCCCGCTTGACGATGTTGGCCCCGACGGCCTCATCGCCTTCCAGCTTTAGCTTCTCAATGGCCTTGGCGCACCGGAGCAGCGCCACGCCCCCGCCGGGAACGATGCCCTCTTCGACGGCCGCCCGGGTGGCGTTCAGAGCGTCCTCCACCCGCGCCTTCTTTTCCTTCATCGCCGTCTCCGTGGCCGCGCCCACCTTGATGACGGCGACGCCGCCGGCCAGCTTGGCCAGGCGCTCCTGGAGCTTCTCCTGGTCGTAGTCGGAGGTGGTCTCTTCGATCTGCGCCCGGATCTGCTTGATACGTCCCTCGATGGCCGACGACTTGCCCGACCCCTCCACAATGGTGGTGTTGTCCTTGTCCACCACCACCTTCTTGGCCCGGCCCAGGTCCTCCAGCTTGATGTTCTCCAGCTTGATCCCCAGGTCCTCGGTGATGGCCTTGCCGCCGGTCAGCACGGCGATGTCCTCCAGCATGGCCTTCCGCCGGTCGCCAAAGCCGGGGGCCTTCACGGCCGCGCACGAGAGCGTGCCGCGGAGCTTGTTGACCACCAGCGTGGCCAGCGCCTCGCCCTCGACGTCCTCGGCGATCACCAGGAGCGGCTTGCCCGACCGGGCCACCTGCTCCAGGAGCGGGAGCATGTCCTTCATCACGCTGATCTTCTTCTCGTGGATCAGGATCGTGGCGTCCTCGATGACGACCTCCATCCGCTCGGCGTCCGTCACGAAGTAGGGGGAGAGGTAGCCGCGGTCGAACTGCATCCCCTCGACCACGTCCAGGACCGTCTCGGCGGACTTGGATTCCTCCACCGTGATGACCCCGTCCTTGCCGACCTTCTCCATCGCCTCGGCGATCAGGGTGCCGATCGTCTTGTCGTTGTTGGAAGCGATGGTCGCGACCTGCGAGATCTCCTTTTTGTCCTTGGTGGACTTGGAGATCGTCTTGAGATCTTGCACCACGGCCTCGACGGCCTGCTCGATCCCGCGCTTGAGGCCCATGGGGTTAGCCCCGGCCGTGACGTTCTTCAGGCCTTCCCGGAAGATGGCCTGGGCGAGGACCGTGGCGGTGGTCGTGCCATCGCCGGCCACATCCGAGGTCTTGGAGGCCACCTCCTTGATCATCTGGGCTCCCATGTCCTCGTAGTTGTCCTTCAGCTCGACCTCCTTGGCGACGGTCACGCCATCCTTGGTGATGGTCGGGCTGCCGAACTTCTTGTCGATGACGACGTTGCGGCCCTTGGGCCCCAGGGTGGCCTTGACCGCGTGGGACATGATGTTGACCCCGCGGAGCAGCGCCGCCCGGGCCTCATCACTGAATATGAGCTGCTTCGGCATATGCTTCCTCCTTGAGAATCAGTGAGAATCAGTCGCTATTCGAGAATGGCGAGCACGTCCTCCTCGCGGAAGATCAGGTAGTCCTCGTTGTCGATCTTGACCTCGCTGCCGGAGTACTTGCTGAACAGGATGCGGTCGCCGGCCTTGACGTCGAGCGGGATCTTCTTGCCTTCCTCGGTGATCTTGCCGTTGCCGACGGCCACGACCCTGCCCCGCTGGGGCTTCTCCTTGGCGGTGTCCGGGATGATGATGCTGCCGTGCTTCGCCTCGTCTTCGTCCTCGCGCTTCACCAGGATCCGGTCGTGCAGCGGACGAATCTTCATAGTACGCTGGCCTCCCTGTTTGGTTTGCTTTGCAACGTGTCTTCTATGACTTTTAGCACTCAATGCAAGCGAGTGCTAATATAGCCGAGCCCCAGAGGCTTGTCAAGACGGCCAGAGAAACAGAAAAGTATTTATTCGACCAATACTTAGGAGACATTCGATGCCGCCCTCGATCTTGATCACGCGGCCGCTCCCCCAGGAAGCCATGTCGCTGGCCCAGGCCCGGGCGACGGTGGATCTCTACGCCGGCCCCTACCCCTTGACCAAGGCCGACCTCATCGCTCGGCTCCGCGACAAGGGCGGGCTGGTTTGCCTCATCACCGAAACGATCGATGCCCAAGTCCTGGGCGCCGCGCCCGGGTTGAAGGTAGTGGCCAACGTGGCGGTGGGCTTCAACAACATCGACGTGGCGGCGGCGGCGGCGCGCGGCATCGTCGTCACCAACACCCCCGATGTGCTGACCGAGACCACGGCGGACTTCGCCTGGGCCCTCCTGATGGCGACGGCCCGCCGCGTGGCGGAAGGCGACCAGTACGTCCGCGCGGGGAAATTCACCCGGTGGGAGTGGGAGCTCCTCTGGGGATCCGACGTCCACGGAAAAACGCTGGGGATCCTCGGGTTCGGCAGGATCGGCAAGGCCATGGCCCGCCGGGCCCGCGGCTTTGGGATGCGCGTCCTCTACCACGACACCGTCCGGGCCGACGCCGCGGCGGAGCGGGAGCTGGGGGCGACCTTCGTGGACAGGGCCACCCTCCTCAAGGAAGCGGACTTCGTCACCGTGCACACGCCGCTCTCCCCCGAGACGCGCCACCTCATCGGCGCCAAGGAGCTCCGGCAGATGAAGCGGACCGCCTATCTGATCAACGCGTCCCGCGGGCCCTGCGTCAACGAGGCCGAGCTCGTCCAAGCCGTGAAGGAGGGCTGGATCGCGGGTGCCGGACTGGACGTGTACGAAGAGGAGCCGAAGGTCCATCCGGGGCTCTTCTCGCTTCCCAACGTGGTGCTGGCTCCCCACATCGCCAGCGCCTCCCACGAGACACGGCTCAAGATGGCGACCCTGGCGGTGGAGAACTGTCTGGCCGTGCTGGAGGGGAAAACGCCTCCGACCCCCGTCAACCCCGAGGTGCTCAGAAAGTAGCGACCCGCTGCCCGAGGCGGGCCAGCTCGTCGGGCGCGATTGCCGCGCCCCCGAACCGCACTGCCTCGTAGATCCGGGTGATCTCCTCGACGGTGGCCCTTACCTCGGGGAGGTCGGCCGCCACGCGCAGACAGAACTCCCGCGCCGTCTCCCCGCGCCCCGGCCGGAGGCCACGGCGCGCCAGGCGCTTGAGCATCCGCTCGTAGACCGGCACCGTCGCCGGACGCCGGACCGGCCCGGGCGCCAGGGGGATGCCCCGGCGCCAGAGGAAGAGCGCCGCCGCCAGGCCCATCACGGCGCCGACGGCGATGGCCGCGCCGCGCTTCCCGCCCGGAAAGGACAGCCCTCCATCGAAAAAGGCGCGGCGCCAGGCAAGCGCCTGCTGCCGGACCTGCCAGGACGCCCGGAGCTGGTCGCCCAGGCTCCAGCTGACCACATAGCGGTGCCAGCGCATGCGCAGGGCGTCGAGGTACTGGAAGGTGCTGCTGGAGGCCCAGGCCGCGTCGAACTCCGCCCGGGGCGACGGATCGAGCGTCATCCACCCGCGCTCGGGGGTCCAGGCCTCCACCCACGAGTGCGCGTCGCGCTGGCGGACGGTGAAGTAGCCCCCGTAGGGGTTCCACTCGCCGCGCTGGAAGCCGTTGACCACCCGCGCGGGAATCCCGAGGCTCCGCAGGAGCACGGCCAGGCTGCTCGCGAAGTACTCGCAGTTGCCCGATCGAGTCACGAAGAGGAAATCCTCCAGCGGCTCCACCCCGGGGGTCCGCTTGAGCTCGAGGCTGTAGCGGAGCGTGGTCTTTAGGTGATGGGTGAGGCGGAGCGCCGCCGCCCACTGGTCGGGGGTCTGGCGAGTCACCTCGCGCGCCAGCGCCGGGATGCGCGGGGAGAGGAGCGGCAGCTGGAGGTAGCGGGCGCGCTCCTCCTCGGCCAGGGGGCGCACCGTCCCCGACGGGCGGCGCGCGGGCAGCTCGAGCTCGGAGAGAGCCCGGTACCGGAGTCGTGCCTGGGGGACGGGCGAGGTCACGGCGCCGAGGGCGTCCACCCAGACGGGGCCGCCCGAGACCGTCACCCCCAGGAGCCAGGGCGCGGCGAACAGCACCTCGCTCCCGATGGGCTCGAGGTAGATCGCCTGCGTGATCAGGAGCCCCGTCCCCCGCGGTCGGGCGAGGGCCGCTTGCCCCCCGCCCGTGCGCGGGACCATCCGGCGCTCCGCGTGCGTCACGCTCCACACCCGGCCGGTGAAGTGATCGAAGGCGACGCCCCGCCAGCGCAGGCCCTCGAGCCCCTCCGGGTCGGCGGGCCCGTCGGGGAACTCGACCCGCATCACGACCGTCGCGTCCGTCTGGAGGGTCCCGAAGGCGCCCAGCTCCACCCGGTCGGAGAAGCCCGTGACCATCTGGCCGAGCCGCGCCCGAAGCGGCAGGGCCGCTTGCCCCACCCGCGGGATGACGAAGAAGAACAGGGCCGTGAAGAGGAAGGACGCCAGGGACGCGGCCACGGAGAGCCCCAGGAGCGAGGGCGTCACCAGATCCCGGGACTCGATGACGGCCGCGGCCTGATCGGGGGCGTTCTGCTCGGACTCCGACATCACGTGGTAGAGCATGAACGTCCACGTCCCCAGCAGGAGGAACACGAGGAGGATGAAGAGGAAGCCGACGCTCATGGTGAGGGCGGAGGCCGCCACCAGCATGAAGAACGCCAGCAGGAGGAGGTCGCGGGAATCCCGGAGCGTCCGCCGCGTGTAGAGCTTGTAGAAGAGCGCGAAGAGCAGCACGTGGACGAAGCCGTCCAGCAGGGACTCTGCCAGGTAGAGGAGGTCCAGGGCGAAGAAGCCGACGGCGAGGATCGTGAGGAGCTGGCGGTGCTGCACCACGGCGGTGACCCGGGCCCGGACCTCCTCGTGCAGCCAGCTCGCCATCACCACCAAGATGATGAAGGGCCACCAGGCCGGCTCGATCAGCCCGGCCAGGGCCAGCGCGGCCAGCCCGTCCAGGATCAGGAGGTAGGTGCAGATCTGGAACGCCAGCCTGACCGACACGGCTACGTGGCCCTCCGCGCGCCCAGGGGAATTCGGATCTCGCGAACCGACAGCCCCGCCTCAGCTCTTCTCGTCCCCCCCCTCACCCTGCCCGACCCGCCCGCAAGGGTCGGGTGCCCGACAAGGTGGCTCGCCTCCGCTCGCATCTTGCGTGAAGGGGCAAGAGGGGAGGGGGGAGAGGATGAAGGGGAGGGGATCATGAGTGGGGGGAGAGGATGAAGGGGAGGGGACTCGTACAGGGCCAGCGCCTCGAGGATGCGCCGGAGCTGGGCTGAGCCGCCGCCCAGCGGGACGAAGAGGCCCGCCCCGGCGAGTTCCACCTGGGACCCCTGGCCGATCAGGTGAGCGGCCAGCGACGCCGCCCAGGAGATGTCCGCTTCGAGCCGGTCGGGGTCCGGGTCGCCCGGAGGCTCCTCCAGAGCCAGCCGCACCTGGAGCGCGGCCTCGGCCTCCAGCTCGCGCACCATCACCGCGCCGGACTTGGCCGTGCTCTTCCAGTGGATCAGCCGGGGATCATCCCCCCAGCGATACTCGCGGAGGTTGTAGAGGTCGGTGCCCCGGCCCGGGCGCGGCTCCCGCTCGCCGCCCGAGCCGCCAAGCCCCCGGACATCCTCGGGAGAGAGCGGGCGGACGGCCGGGAAGACCAGGAACTCTCCGAGAAAGATCGGGCGGGTCGCCTTCAGGAAGAGCCCGAAGGGAAAGCGGGTCGTGACCCGCGCCGCCGGCAGGCGGTGACGTCCACGCCGGGGAAAGGTCTCTTCCCAGGAGAAGAGGCGTTGCTGGCCGGCATGGAGCTTGGGCACGAAGAAGCGTCGGGGGGGCGCGCCCGCCGCCGTCGGGACTTCGACCGTCAGGGAGTACGACGCAAGGAGGCGCTTGCGGTTCCGCAGCAGGCAGCCGACGGCCGCGGGGGACCCGGCGAAGATCTCCTGCGGCGCCGCGCGGCTGAGCCAGAGCCGGCGCAGGCTCTGCTCCGACAGGATGCCGGAGACCACGATGGTGCCGAGAAGCATCGAGAGGAGGAGGTAGAGGAGGTTGTTCCCGGTATTGATCGCGGCAAAGCCGAGCCCGAGGGTGGCCCCAAGGAACCACCAGCCCTCACGGGTGGGGCGGATCGAGCGCGGCGGCCGGAACACGCGCCACCAGCCAAAGAGCCAGCCCATGCGCTGCCCCGAGACGTTAGCGAGGAACCGGAATCTCTTGAAGGAGGGCGTCGATGATGGCCTCGGTCTCCAGCTCGCCCCCGGCGGCGCGCTCGAGCCGGGCCTTCACCATGACCCGGTGAGCCAGGGCCGGCACGGCCAGCCGCTTGATGTCGTCCGGGACCGCGTACTCCCGGCCGTCCACCAGCGCGTGGGCCTGGGCCGCCCTGAGCAGGGCGAGCGCCCCCCGCGGGCTCACCCCGAGGGCCAGGAGCGGGGAGCGGCGCGTGGCCTCCACGACCGCCATCACGTAATCCAGGAGCGCCTCCTCCACGCGGACTTTTTCGGTCGCCGCCTGGAGGTCGGTCACCTCCTCGGCCGTCAGCACGGGCTCGAGCCGCTCCAGGGCCGTGGCGCCGACGCCCTTGAGGATTTCCTTCTCGTCGCTCCGGCCCGGGTAGCCGATCCGGATCTTGAGCAGGAAGCGGTCGAGCTGGGACTCGGGAAGCGGATGGGTTCCCTGGTACTCCAGGGGATTCTGAGTGGCCAGCACCATGAAGGGGCGCGGCAGCGGGTACGTGTGGTGGTCCAGCGAGACCTGGTATTCGTTCATCGCCTCGAGGAGGCTCGACTGGGTCTTGGGGGTGGTCCGGTTGATCTCGTCCGCCAGCACGATGTTGCTGAAGAGCGGGCCCGGCTTGAAGACGAACTCCCCGGTCTTGCCGTCGTAGATGGAGACCCCGAGGATGTCGGAGGGCAGCAGGTCCGAAGTGAACTGGATCCGCTGGAAGCCGACCCCGAGGGATCGCGCCAGGGCGTGGGCCAGCGTCGTCTTGCCGACCCCGGGGACGTCTTCGATCAGGAGGTGCCCGCGAGCCAGAAGCCCGATCACCGCCAGCCTCACCACCTCGGGCTTGCCCACGAGGGCCCGGGCGACGTTGAACTCCAGCCGGCGGATCAGTTCAAGCGAAGTCATGAGCATTCCTGGCGCCTCCTCGAATGCTACTACGGACGCACGCCCGCCGCCCCCGCGAGCGCCGGGCCTCTCCAGTCTTGCAAGGGGGAAACCAATACCAGGCACCCAGCCCTTGCCCGCCTTATGTAGTTGGAAATACAGCGAACTCATCCGTGCCCTGGATGAGGGGAGGCCCCGGCTCAGGCGGAACAAGTGCCGGTTTGCAACACCTCTGTGCCGAGATGTGTTACCTCGGGCAGGCCCGAGCGGCGGCAGAGCCGACTCAACCGATGGGCAAGGGAGGCCCGTACATCCCTGGGAGCGCCAGCGGCCTCGGCCCGGCCGAGAGCCTCGGCAGTCACCCGGTGACCCGCGGCCAGGTCCCGAGCCCAGTGCTCGTAGTACTTGGCGATCTCCTCCCACGGCCGCGGGTCGAAGGGTGAGCCGTTCGCGAGCGCCGCCTCCCAAAGCGCCACCGCCTCGGGCCAGCGGCCTTCGCGCTTCGCGCGGCGCCCCAGCTTCAAGAGGAGCCGCTCGCGTTGGGGACTGCCGAGGCCCCGGCTCAAGGCTTCACGATAGCACCGGGCGCCGCGCTCGGCGTCGGTTCCCTCCCAGAGCCGGCCGAGCCCCACGTACTCCTCCGGAGCGAGCTCGAGCCCCTCGGGGTCGGCGAGAGCCCGGGCCACCCAGCCCGTCAACGTCACGAGGGAAAGGACGTCCAGCCGGTTGTGCTCGAAGACGGGCCCGAGCCCCTCGGCGCGGCGACTCCGGAGGTAGTGGAAATAGAGCGATGGGATCAAGGCGCCGGGCACATCGTCCACGCGCTCGAGACCCAGGACGTGCGCCTCGATCGTCGCGAGGCGGCAGTCGGGGAGCCGCGCCGACCAGAGGCGGCGGGCCGGGGCCAGGAGGTCCAGATTCCAGAGGTGGTCGGGCCAGGACCGGCGCGAGAGGACGAAGCGGGTCTCGAGGAGCGGGAGGTCGAACCCCCTGCCGTTGTACGTGACCACACCATCGAAGCCTCCGAGCAGTTCGGCCATGGCGGCGAGCAAGGCCGGCTCCTCGTCCAGGTCGCGCATGAAGTACTGGGCGAGGACGAAGCGATCGGCCTCGAAGAAGCCGGCGCCGACGAGGAAGGCGTAGGTCCCGGTCCCGCCGGCCAGGCCGGTGGTCTCGGTGTCCAGGTAGAGGAGGCGCTTCGGCGCCGATTCCGAGGGAGGCTGACGGCTCAGCAGCCTGAGGACGTCAGGGGGGGCCTCCAGGGCCGATCTGAGGGGGAGCTCGCCGTGCCTCACGTGGAGCTGGTACGCGCGCCGCGCGACGAGGAGGCGGCCGTGAGAGGTGGCCTCCTCCCGGGCTCCCACCAGCTCGGCAACCGACGCCGCCATCTATTGAGTCAGCGCGCGCAGAAGCGTCGTCGCGATGGTCTTCGCGCGGCGCCCGATCTCGTTGACGGGACCAACGCAGGAGGGACAGCCCCAGCGGCACGGGCAGGCCTGGAGCGTCTCGAGCCCGCGCGCGAGCAGCGCCGGCAACGCCTGGAAAAGCCCCTCGGCCAGCCCGATGCCGCCGGGGGCGCTGTCGTAGAGGTAGATCGTCGGGTTGAACTGGTCCGCCTCCAGGAGGCGCGCCCGCGCCGACGGATACGTCGCCACCGTGCCCTGGCCGGCCGGCGTCTGGTCGCCGAGCCAGGAGCCGAGGTCCCGGACGTCGCAGAGAAGAAGCATCGGCGCCAGGTGATGGAGGAGGTACCCGAGGCCGCGAAGGCCGTCCACCAGCTCGTCCCGGCTCGACCCCACCCGGGCCAAAAGGGCCGGATCCACACTGAGCCATGAGGCCGTCGTCTGAATCTCCTGCTGCGGCAGTTCCACCTCGCCGGAGCCCACGTTCTCCAGCGTCCCGAACTTGATCTTCTTGAAGCCCACCACCTTCTCGGCCACGAGCACCTCGCCGTGCTCGGCCAGGAGCCCTGCCCCGGCCTGGTCGGCCAGGCGCCGGAGAATCCACACGCCCTTGGCGCTGATCGCGTCGGTGAAGTAGTCCACCTGGACTCGCTTGACATACGCGACCTTTTCTTCGTCTTCCCGGTAACGCAGCTCCTGGACCTCGAAGGGCTCCCCTTCGACCAGGTAGATCGCCTTGGGATAGATCATGGCGAAGGCGCTCTTCCAGTCCACCTCGGCGATGATCTGCCGCCGCTTGGTCTGCTTTGGGTCCCGCGCCGTCGTGTCCATCACGACGAAGTTGTCGGAGGTCACCGTGCGGAGCGAGATGTGGTCGGCGGGATAGGTCTCGGAGGTCCAGTGCCAGCGGTCCCCCGCGTGGTGCAGGAGCCCCTCGGTCTCGAGTTGAGCCAGGTACGGCTCGACGGAAAGGCCGCCGAACGGCTCGCCGTCCGCGAAGGGCAGCTCGAAGGCCGCACACTTCAGGTGGTTGACCAGGATGAAGGGGTTCTCCGGGTTGATCAGGGCGCGCTCGGGCGGCGTGCCGAAGAGATAGTCGGGGTGCGTGACCATGAACTGGTCCAGCGGGGCGCTGGTCGCCACGAAGAGCGCCGCCGACTCGCCGCTCCGCCGTCCCGCGCGCCCAGCCTGCTGCCAGAGCGACGCGATCGTCCCCGGGTAGCCGGCCAGGACGGCCGCGTCCAGGTGGCCGATGTCGATCCCGAGCTCGAGGGCGTTGGTGGAGACCACCCCGAGCACGTCCCCCGAGCGGAGGCCCCGCTCGACCTCGCGGCGCCGGTTGGGGAGGTAGCCGCCCCGGTAGCCCCTGACGATCCCCGAATCGCCGACCTTGTCCTGGACGGCGGTCTTGATCGTGGAGAGCAGCACCTCCGTGGCCAGCCGGCTCTGGGCGAAGGCGATCGTGGCGATCTTCTCCTTGAGGAAGCGCGTCGCGAAGCGCGCCGCCTCGCGCAGGTACGGCGCCCGGATGCCGAGCTCGGGGTTGACGACCGGCGGGTTGTAGCAGAGGAAGAGCTTGTCGCCGGTGGGCGCCCCGCTAACGGATATCTCTTCCACGCTCTCCCCCGTCAGGCGCTCGGCCAGCTCGCGGGGATTGGCGATGGTGGCGGAGGCCATGATGAACTGCGGGGTGGAGCCGTAGTGCCGGCAAATGCGGCGCAACCGGCGGAGAACGTTTGCCAGGTGACTCCCAAACACGCCGCGGTAGGCGTGGAGCTCGTCGATCACGACGTAGCGCAGGTTCTGGAAGAGGTTCACCCACTTGGTGTGGTGGGGGAGGATGCCCGAGTGGAGCATGTCCGGGTTGGTGAGGACCAGGTTGGCGCGCGCCCGCACCGCGCGCCGTGCGTCCTGGGGCGTGTCGCCATCGTAGGTGAACATGCGGAGGTCGGGCAGCGCCTTGGCCAGCTCCTCCAGCTCGGCGAGCTGGTCCTGGGCGAGCGCCTTGGTCGGGAAGAGGTAGAGGACGCGCGATTCCCCCTGCTGGAGGAGGCTCTGGAGCGTCGGCAGGTTGAAGCAGAGCGTCTTCCCCGACGCCGCCGGCGTGACGACGACCAGGTGATGGCCCTTCTCGGCCAGCTCGAAGGCGCGCGCCTGGTGGGAGTAGAGCTGGTGGATCCCGCGCCCCTTGAGCGCGTCAATGAGCCGGGGGTCGAGGGACGAGGGGAACGGCGCCCAGCGCGGCGGTTTCGAGGGGAAGTGGCGGGTAGCGGTGACCGAGGGACCGGTGTCGAGGGACGTCAGGAACTCATCGAGGAGCTCCCGCAGGGATCGCTGCGCCACCCAACCCTCCGAAGGTTTTCCCCATCTTAGGTGCCCATGCGGGCCAATGTCAACCTTCCGCTGTCAAATGGTGTACTTATAGAGGATGCGCGTCGGCCCCTTCGTGCCGCCCGTGGCCTGGATGGGAGTCATCTTCTGGCTCTCCACCGGCAGCTTCAGCGCCGAGGAGACCGGCGGCTGGATTCTCCCGCTCCTCAAAGCGCTCTTGCCGTGGGCGACCCCGCCCCAGCTGGAGTTCATCCACTGGCTCGGGCGCAAGACGGGCCACGTGGCGGAGTACGCCCTCCTCGCGTGGCTCTGGCATCGCGCCTTCGCTCAACGGGGCGGCGCCGCGCGGCCGCTCCCGGCGTTCGCGCTGACCGTCGGCTATGCGATCTTCGACGAGCTCCACCAGGGATGGACCGGCAGCCGCGGCGCCAGCGCGCTTGACGTCGTCCTGGACGCCGTGGGCGGCGGCGGCGCGCTGACGCTGATCCGCCTGGGCTGGCTCCGGACAGTGGAGCGGCTCACGGGCGGTCTTCTCTGGTTCGCGGCGGCGGGAGGGTCGGTGCTGCTCCTCGTCAACCTCGCGGCGGGAGCGCCCTTACGCTGGCTTTGGGGCAGCGCGCCGCTCGCGTGGCTCGCGCTCTGGGCGTGGAGACGCCGGCGCCGCCTTGACAGGTAAAATATGGTCATCCTTGCCGCCGTCCTCTTGGCCCTCGTCGTCGCCCTCGTGATCTACTACTTCTATCGGGCCTTCACGCAATAGGCATGGAGCCGCTTCCCGCCTGGGGCACGGGCGATCTCCCCGAGCCGCCGCCGGCGCCGTGGCGGAACGCCGCGCGCGTGATCGGGTCCGGCGCCATCCTGCTCGCGTTTTCCCTCGGCGCCGGAGAGTGGCTCCTCGGCCCCGCCGCCACCGCGCGGTACGGCGCCGCGATCCTGTGGATCGCCACCGCCTCTATCGTGCTCCAGGCTTTCCTGACCACCGAGATGGCGCGCTACACCCTCTACACGGGGGAGCCGATTTTCACCGGCTTCATGCGGACGGCGCCCGGACCGGCATTCTGGGGGTGGATCTACGCGGGGCTCCACCTCCTCCAGATCGGCTGGCCGGGCTGGGCGCTCGCGGCTGCCACGGCGATCGCCGCCCTCTTTGTGGGCCGCGTCCCCGACGAGGGGGACCGGGTGGTGGTGCTCTACGTCGGCTACCTCACGTTCCTGGTTTCGATCCTCCTCGTGCTCCTCGGCGAGAGGGTGGAGAAAACTCTCGAGTACGCCGAGCGGCTCATGATCGGCTGGGTCCTCGCCTTTCTGCTCCTCGCCGGCCTCTTCCTCGCTCCCGCGGAGGTGTGGTCCACGGTCGGACTCGGATTCATCGCCCCGCTCCTGGGCGCGCGCCTCTTTCCGACGGACGTCGATTGGTTCCTCCTCGCGGGGTTCGCCGCCTACTCGGGTTGGGGAGGCACCAACGCCACGCTGACGTACTGGATCCGCGACAAGGGCTTCGGGATGGGCGGGACCGTCGGCTACGCGCCGGCGACCATGGGGAGGCAGAAGGTGCTGGTGTCCCAGGCCGGCATCGTGTTTCCGCCCTCGGAGGACAACCGGCGACGCTGGCGCGGGTGGTGGCGCTATCTGACGGTCGAGCAATGGTGGATCTGGGCTCCGGGATCGCTGGTCGCGATGGCGTTGCCCGCGCTGATCGCCATCGCCTTCATCCCGCCGGGGACCGTCCTGGGTGGCTACGGCATCGGGGCCCATCTCGCCGGGGCGCTCGCCGAGCGCTACGGACCCGTCCTGTGGGGGCTGACCCTTCTGACAGGCTTCTGGATTCTCTTCTCGACCCAGCTCGCCAATGCGGGGGGATTCGCCTCGGTGACCTTCGAGATCCTCTGGACGGCGAGCGGCAGGCTGCGGGGATGGCGCGGCGGCGACGGGCGGGCGGTGTTTTACGGGGCGCTTCTGGTCTTCACTCTCTGGGGATGCGCCGCGATCGCCCTCGCCGACCCGCTGACCCTGATCCTGATCGGCGCCAACGTCGCGGGGGCGAACCTCGCCATCGTGTCGGCCCACACCCTGGTGGTAAACCGGAAATTCCTGCCGCGCGAGCTGCGCCCGCCCCTCTGGCGCGAGATCGGCCTGGCGCTCTCGGCCCTCTTCTTCCTCGCCCTCGCCCTCCTCGCCCTGCTCCAGCGCATCGGATCCGCCCCCTCAGGGTGAGGGGGGAGAGGAGAAGAGGTGAGGGGAAGGAAAAAGGGCCGGGAGGAACGCCCCGGCCCTTTCCGCGTCCCGATCGGACTATTTGCCGTCCCTGATGCCAAGCCACACTCCCACGATCTGCTCGGAGGAGAGCGCCTTGAAGTCCACCCGCTTGTTGACCCCGTAGAGATCCATCTGCTGGTAGAGCGGGATCGCCGGCGCCTCGTCCATGAAGATCCGGAGGGCCTTGGCGTAGCGGTCCAGGCGGACCTTGGGATCCATGGTCACCTTGGCGTCATCAATGAGCCCGTCGAAGTCAGCG
>JACPCF010000114.1 GCA_016179965.1 Candidatus Rokuibacteriota bacterium
CGACGGAGCACCATTACCTGCTCGTCTCGCGGCTCAGCGTGATCGGCTTCGGCCTGATCCTGGCGTTGCTGGCCTACGGCTTCTCCTTCTTCGACAAGATCCTGTGGCTGGCCTTCAAGATCGCGGGGGTGACCTTCGGCTCGCTCCTCGGCGTCTTCCTGCTGGGGCTGCTCTCGACGCGCGTGGCCAACCGCGCCAACGTGGTCGCGATGGTGGCGATGGCCCTGGTGAACCTCGCGCTGCTGATTCTCTCGGAGACCGGGCGGTTGCCGCTCGGCTGGAGCTGGCTCGTGATCTGGGGGACGGTGGGGACGATTGCCCTGGCCTGGCTCCTCGGCCCCTGGCTCGACCGGGTCTCCTCACCGTTATCCTCTCCCCCGTCGGGGAAGAGGGTGGGGTAATGTCAGGGCATGGTGGAGAGAATCCAGGCCTTGAAGAACGGATCCGCGAAGCGGTATTCCGTCTCGGATTTGTTCAGCACTTCACGTTTGAGGAGTTGCGCGAGCGACCGGGCAACTGAAGCCGACGGCCCCAGATCATGTTCTCGAAGGAAGGCCGCGGTGAATGGGGCAGCGCCGCCACTTTTAGCCAATGCGCGCACGGTCCGCCGCTGGTGGAGTGAGAGTTGATCCCATAGGGCGGTGTAGTACTCGCGTTCCGCCGCGAAGATGTATTCGATTCCGCTACGAATATCCTCGGAGGACACGTTCCCCTCGCCATTTTTCACGATCCAGAGGGCATGGCAGAGGTACTGGACATTAAATGGAATGTTATCGCTGCCGGCCAGGATCTCGTCGAGGCGCTCGGGCTTGACGCTCATGCCGGATTTCAAGAACTTCTCCGAGAGGTATTTCTTGAATTCTTCGGGCGGGATCAGGCCCACGGAAAGGGTGGGACCGCTCCGGAAGAAGGGGGACCACCGGGATTGCACCATTTCCCACATCAGCGACTCTTTGGAGCCCGCGAACACATAGCTGACGCGCGGTTGGTGCTGGAAACTTGCTCGCATTGCCCTTTCGAGCGCGGGTCCGTCGAGAGCCCTGATCTCCTGGAACTCGTCCATGAAAATGGCCAGCCGAATCTTTCTTCCTTCCGCCAACATCTGAGGAAGGGCCAGGATCTGGTCACGTTGCTTCAGGAGGTCAGGTTGCTGCTGGGAAAAGCCAATGCTCCACTCTGGCAATCCCCGAGCACTCACCGTCATAGTTGGCCGGACGCCTCGGAGGAATTCCCCAGCCATTCTGAGCGCCTTCTCCACCGCTCCCTCGGCCGCCTCGAGTACCGCCCGCCCAAAGAGGTCGAGGAAATGCGCTAAGGAAGTGGCCTGGTAAAGATCCACATAAGCCACGGGTATATTCTGGGCCTGGAGGCGGTTTCGGGATTCCAGTAGGAGAGAGGTCTTCCCGTAGCGACGAGGGGAGATCAGAAAGAGGCGGCTACCGGCCAGCACCTCCTTGAAGATAGTTTCCAGTTCGGTTTGCCGGTCCGCCAGTTCTGGTCCAGTCACAGGGACGCCGATTTGGAATGGGTTTTTAGTCATAAAAGTCTGGTTTTATACCATGTTACATTCTTAGCACCTCTGCTAGTAGCATACTTGCTAGTAGCGTGTCTGCTACATTTAAGCCCCTTTTGGGAGAAAACTCAAGGGTCGGATTCCCCGGGGCGATCGAGGCAGGCGGCGAGCTCGGGCGTCACCGGCGTGACGACGTACCCCGTGTCCGTGTCTCCCACGATCCGGTTGCGCGCCGGCCCGTGCGCCCAGAGGTGGGCGGCCACGTAGGCGCAGACGAACGCATCGAGCTCGTCCTCGCCCCGGTCCAGGCTCGCGCCCTTCGGATCAGTCGTGACGGTGCGCTCGAGCTTCGCCCACCGCGGCGCCGCGGTGACGTCGAGCCGGGGAACGCGACGGGCGAGACTCTTGACCCGCCGGACCAGCTCGCGGAACGCTTCGTGTCGGCTCTCCACCGTCCGCCCCCGCCGGCCCTTGTACTTCAAAGATCTGGGAAGTCCGAACAGGCTGACGAGGGCGGCATGGGGATAGACCTCGACCGCGCGGCGCACGGGGGACCGCGGCGTAAACACGGGGTCAGTGTCTAGCCCCAGGGTTTCCGCGAGCCTGGCGGCGCGGGGCCTCACGCGGGTCGTGTTCGAGTAGTAGCAACCCGCCTCGAATGGGCCGAAGCAGCGGTTGAGGGCCCTCTCGCACGGTCGGCCACCCGTGGCGTTCCGCAGGATCAACGGCGCGTCGATGCCCACCACGCAGGGCCCTCTCGTTCGAGGGCGAAGCCATTCGAGGATCTGCTCGTCGCTGCGGACCAGCTGAGACTCGACGACGCGGTCGTCTTGGGCGAGGCACAGGCCGGTCCAGTTGCGTTCCCCCCACGCGAGGTCCACGCCGATGAAGGTCACGCGAGGAGGCGGGCGATGATGGCGTCCAGCTGGCAGGTCCGGAAGCCGAAGGCGGTGACGCCCAGCCCGCCGGGCCGGAGATACGCCGCGTCGTAGGGGTTTCGCAGGAGGGCCACGGCGAGGGCCCGCGCGGTCTCCTGCAGCCGATCCAGCAGCCGCCGGTTGGACGGGTAGAGATGGGCGTCGAAGAGGAACAGGAGCGCGATGTCCGCGCGGGCGGCGAGCACCACCGCGCGCTCGATCTCGGGGTCGGTGGGCTCGATCCCGACGATGAGGATCTCCGGTCTCACGCCGAAGAGGGCGAACGCCGCGCGGAGGTACGCTGTCTCGTCGAGCAGGGCGGGCTCGACCGTGATGCGGTCGGCCAGAGAGGAAAAGCGCGGGAAGATCACGCCGACCGCCCCGTTGAAGCGCCGCGTGAGATCGGCGTGCCTCGGCTGGACCAGCGTGACCGCTTGGCTGGCGATGGCTTTCGCCAGCGGCGTGCCGCCGATCTCGGGGCGCGGCGATCCCCCCTCGAAGCGGAGGGACCGCTTGGCTTTGAGCCCCGCGATCCTCTCGGCGCTGGCTTCGAGCTCTTTGAGCGGGAGTCGTTTCCCTCGATAGGCATCGAGGAGGGCGCCGCAGGCCTGGCGCTGAGCCGCCTCGGTGTGGCACACGAGGAGGAGATCATGCCCGGCCCCGGCGGCCCTGACCGCGGCCTCCCCGACCGGGCAGAGCTCGGCGATGGCGCCCATCTCTAGATCGTCGCTCGCGATCACGCCTCGGTAGCCCAGCTCGCCTCGGAGGTAATCCTTGACGATCAGCTTCGAGAAGGTCGCAGGCGTGAGCGGGGTCGGATCGAGGGCGGGGTAGAGGGGATGCGAGGTCATGAGAGCGTCCACGCCGGTCTCGAGGGCGGCGAGGAAGGGCGGCAGGTGGGTCCGCTTCATCTCGTCCCACGCGGACGCGACCGTGGGAAGGCGCAGGTGGGCGTCCACCGGCGAGTGGCCCTTGCCGGGGAAGTGCTTGGCGCAAGCCGAGAGTCCGCGCGACTGCATGCCCCGGATGCGGGCCGCGCCCAGGCGCGCGACGAGCGCCGGGTCCTTTCCGTAGGAGCGGATGCCGATGTTGGGGCTCGGCGCGTCGGTGAGGACATCCAGCACGGGGGCGAAGTTGAGGTCGATGCCGAGGCGGCGGAGCTCGAGGGCTTCGATGCGGCCCTGGCGCTCGGCGGAGATCGCCTCGCCGCTGGCCCCCACGGCGAGGTTGTCGGGGAAGATCGTCACCCCCTCGCCGAGCATGACGACGCGTCCCCCTTCGTGATCCGTTGCGACCAGGAGTCGCCGGCGAAGGGCCTCTTCCAGCCGGGTCAGTAGGTCGATGAGCTGAGCGGCGGACTCGAAGTTCCGGCGATACAGGATCAGCCCCCCGGCGCCGGTTTCCTTGAGGAGGCGGATGTCTTCGGGCCGGAGGATCGGGCCCGGGATTCCGAACATCAGCCGCTGGCCGACCAGCTCTTCGAGGGTCATCGGTAGAGGAGGCGCGGCCGGCGTGAGCGCTGGAACGCGGCCAGGGCGGGCTGCCAGGCCGCCTCGATCCGATCGAGGGGACGCTTGGCTTCGATCTGCCGCCGGATCACGTCCGTGCCGCAGAGGATGTCGATCGGGAGCTTCCGCTTTTCGAACTCGTAGGGCGGCTTTCGCCAGGCGAAGTGACCCGGGCAGAGCCGGCGGGTCGTGGCGATGAGCGCCAGGCCCGTCAGGTAGGGCTTGAAGCGGTGGCGGTCGGTCACGTGGAACTGGACCCCGCCGCACGAGCGCCCCTTCCACTTGTGGAACGTCGGCTGGAACCGGCACGGGCTAAAGCTGACGCCGGGCAGATCCTCGCGGTCCAGGGCCCGGACCCACTCCTGGCCGTTGATGAACGGCGCTCCCACCCACTCGAAAGGCCGCGTGGTCCCGCGCCCTTCGGACAGATTGGTCCCCTCAATCAGGCAGGCGCCGGGATAAACACGGGCGGTGTCTGGGGTCGGCATGTTGGGGGAAGGCGGCACCCATGCGAGGCCGGTCTCCTCCCAGAGCATGGCGCGGCGCCAGCCGCTCATGGGGATCACGTCGAGCGCGCAGCGAAGCCCGTGGCGAGCGTCGAGGTAAAGCGCCAGCTCGCCGATGGTCATGCCGTGGCGAACGGGCAGGGGATAGAGGCCCACGAAGGACGCGAAGCGCGGATCGAGGACGTTGCCTTCGAGGCGGTCGCCGCCCAGGGGGTTGGGCCGATCGAGGACGATCATCCGCACGCCGGCCCGCGCGCAGGCGTCCATCGCCAGGGCCATCGTCCAGACGAAGGTGTAGTAGCGCGCGCCCACGTCTTGCAGGTCGCAGACGAGGGTGTCGAGGCCGCTGAGCATGGCGGGACTGGGCGCGCGTCGCCGCCCGTAGAGGCTGTGCGCGGGGAGGCGGGTGGCCGGATCCCTGGCGGCGGCGATCGCGGCGTGGTCCTGGGCGGCACCCCAGAGGCCATGCTCAGGGGCGAAGAGGGCGGTCAGCCGCGCGCCGCGGATCGATCCGATGAGGTCCACGGAGTGGTCGAGGTCCGCGTTCACCGAGGCCTGATGGCAGAGCAGGCCGATCCGTCGGCCCCTGACGCGAGAGAGGTGGGAGGCCAGCAACCGGTCCAGGCCGGTCAGGACACGCGCCATGGCGTGTCCAACTCTAGCACGGCGATACCCCGCGCTGTTTCCTCGGAGGGGGGCTTCGCCCCCACCCAGGCCTTCGGCCCGGGTACCCGGATTCCTCCCCCCAGGGATCGTGATATCTTGAAACCGCGATGGCCGGTCGCCCCCGCTACGACTTGCTTCCCACTGAGCAGCCCAATCCCAGGAGCCGGCGGCTCGATTCCCTCTTGCCGCGTCAGATCGCGACGCTGATGAATCGGGAGGATCGTCGCGTCGTCAGCGCCGTGGGTCGCGTGGGGCGGGCGATGGCGCGCGCGGTGGACCTGATCGTGACCGCTCTCGAGTCGGGTGGTTGCCTCTTTTTCGTGGGAGCGGGCACGAGCGGCCGGCTCGGAGTGATGGAGGCGGCTGAGTGTCCGCCGACCTTCAACACTCGGCCGTCACTGGTGCAGGCGATCATGGCCGGCGGCCGGGCTTCGGTGTTTCGCTCTCGCGAGGGCGCCGAGGATCGGGCTGGCGAGGCGAGGCGGGCCATCGCGAAGCGGGTCAGGGTGGGGGACGTCGTCGTCGGGATCGCGGCCAGCGGCGTCACGCCGTTCGTGAGAGCGGCGCTGGCGGAGGCCCGCCGCCGGCGCTGCCGCACCATTCTTGTCGCGATGAACGCCGGGAGCCCGCTCAGGCGGCTTGCTGACGTCGTGATCGCCCCGCGCGTCGGGCCGGAGGTTCTCGCCGGCTCCACGCGGCTCAAGGCCGGGACCGCCACCAAGCTGATCCTGAACATCCTCACGACGGCGACCTTCGCCAGCCTCGGGAAGACCTACGGCAACTGGATGGTGGACCTCCAGCCGCGCTCGCTGAAGCTCCGGGCCCGGGCCGAGCGGTTGGTTCAGATTCTCGGGAAGGTGCCACCTTCAAAGGCGCGGCGCTATTTGAGGGCGGCAGACGGGCGCGTGAAAGTTGCGATCCTGATGGCGTGTAGAAACCTCAGCGCCCGGGCGGCCTCCCGTCTTTTGCGGGAAGCGGGAGGCTCGCTCAGGCGCTGTCTCGGTGACTGACCACCTACGACGGCGGTGCTGCGGGGGGCGGGGGGACCGCCGGGGGAGGTGGCGGTGGGTTGGGGATCCAGACCCAGTAGTACTGGATTCCGTTCGCCCGCAGCTCGTACCGGCCGTGCGGATAGTAAACAACGGTCGGAGCCGGCGGTGGCGGAGGCGGTTGAACCACCACGACCTGGGGCGGCTGGGTGTAGATCACCTGCTGGGGCGGCGGCGAGACGTATACCGGCTGGGACACGTACACGGGCGTGGCGTGGGCCGGCCGGGGGTGGAGCAGGGGCCCCACCAGCTGGTTGAAGACGGCGAAGGAGGCCAGTCCGAGGGCCACGTTGGTCGCGGTCTTGCCTCCCGCGTGGGCCGCCGGGGCTGCGAAGCCGACCAGCAGCGCTGCGACCAGGAGCAGAGCCATCAGCCGACGCATAGTCTTCACCTCCCTTCTTGCCCCCTTTGACGGGGAGGGCGGTCGCCCTATTCAGGGGGGCCCGTTTGTGCTAGATAGTGACCACCATGCGCTGCCCCGCCTGTCAAGCCGATAACCCGGACCAGAACCGCTTCTGCGGTCAGTGCGGGGCCGCCCTGGCGCTCCACTGCCCTCAGTGCGGGGCCGAAGTCCCCAGCGGCTTCAGGTTCTGCGGCCTGTGCGGCGCCAATGTCCAGGCCGCTCCCGCGGCGACGCCTTCCCCCGCGACACCGGTCGCCTCGCCGCCGTCGGTGGTCGCCGACCGCCAGAGCCGCCTCGCCGCCTACACCCCCAAGCACCTGGCGGACAAGATCCTCAAGGGGCGGTCGGCCCTGGAAGGGGAGCGCCGCCAGGTCACGGTGCTCTTCGCCGACGTGGCGGGGTTCACCTCGTTGGCGGAGAAGCTGGACCCTGAGGAGGTGCACGGGATCATCGACCGGTGCTTCGAGCTGATCACGGCGGAGGTTCACCGGTTCGAAGGCACGGTCAATCAGTACACCGGCGATGGCGTGATGGCACTGTTCGGGGCGCCGATCGGACACGAGGACAGCCCGCGGCGGGCGGCGCACGCGGCGCTGGGAATCCAGCGGGCGCTGCGAGACCTGAGCAAGGAGTTGCAGGGGCAGAAGGGCCTGACGCTCCAGATGAGGATGGGGATCAACACGGGGCCCGTCGTCGTCGGAAGGATTGGCGACGACCTCAGGATGGACTACACCGCCGTGGGGGACACGACGAACCTGGCCGCGCGGCTCCAGCAGAGCGCCCGGCCGGGAAGCGTCCTGGTGAGCGAAGCTACCCACAAGGTCATCAGCGGCTTTTTCGAGACCCTGGACCTGGGGGAGGTCCAGGTGAAGGGGCACGCTCCGGTCAGGGCGTTCGAGGTGCTGCGCCCGCGAGGGCGGCGGGCCCAACTGGAGGTTGCAGTAGAGCGGGGGCTCACGCCCCTCGTTGGCCGGGAGCGGGAGCTGAATACCCTCCTCGACCTCTTCCGGGAGGTCAAGGCCGGGCGGGGACAAGTCGTGTTCATCGCCGGCGAGGCGGGGATCGGCAAGTCGAGGCTCCTGCTGGAGTTCCGCCGGGCCCTGGCTCAGGCCGAGGAGGACGCCACCTGGCTCGAGGGGCGCTGTATCTCCTTCGGCCAGTCCATCCCGTTCCTGCCGGTCATCGATCAGTACCGGGAGAACTTCAGGATCGAGGAGGTGGACGGGGAGCCCGAGATCATCGCCAAGGTGGAGCACGGGATGCGCCGGATGGGGGAGCTGGAGCCCCACATCCCGTACATCCGCTATCAGCTGGGGGTGGACCCGGGCGACCCCACGATCCTGGCCATGGACGCCTCGGCCCGGCGGAAGAGGATCTTTGACGCGGGGCGGGCGATCACCCTCCGCGGGGCGGCGATCCGGCCCCTCGTGCTCGTCTTCGAGGACCTTCACTGGATCGACACCAGCGCCGAGGAATACCTGGTGTCTTTGATCGATTCGGTGGCGAGCGCCCGGATCATGCTCGTGCTGACCTACCGGGTGGGCTACAGCCCGCCCTTCGGGAGCCGGAGCTTCTACACTACGCTGACCCTCCACAGCCTGTCGGAGGCCGAGACGCTCCAGATGGCGGGTCGTGTCCTCGGCACCGAGCGGTTCCCTCGGGAGCTCAAGTCCGCGCTGATGGAGAAGGCGGAAGGGGTGCCGCTCTTCGTCGAAGAAGTCACGAAGACCCTCGTTGACCTCGGCCTTCTCAGGCGGGACAACGGCGGCTACCGGATGGTGAAGGGGATCGAGGAAGTCAGCGTCCCGGACACCATCCAGGCGATCATCATGGCCCGGCTGGACCGCCTCGGCGAGGACGGCAAACGCATCGTTCAGATGGCGTCGGTGATTGGCCGGCAGTTCATGCATCGGCTCCTTGATCGGATCGCGGGATTCACCGGTCAGCTGGAGGGGTTGCTCGCGGAGCTCAAAGCGCTGGAGATCATCTACGAGCAGGGACTACTCCCCGAGCCGGCCTACATCTTCAAGCACGCAGTGATCCAGGACGTGGCGTACCAGAGCCTCCTCAAGGAGCGGCGCAAGGAGCTCCACCGGGCGGTGGGGCACGCCATCAAGGAGCTCTACGCCGACCGGCTGGCCGAGCACTACGACGAGCTGGCTCATCATTTCTTCCATGGTGAGGAGTGGAAGAAGGCGATGGAGTACAGCGTCCGTGCCGGCCGCCGGGCCGGGGATGCCTTCGCGAACATCGAGGCGAAGGCGCATTATGCGCGGGCCCTGGCGGCCGCGGAGCGGATCGCCCCGGCTCTGACTCCCACGGACTTCGCAGGGCTGTACGAGCGGCACGGCGCGGTGCTCACCGTGCTGGGGGAGTACGAGGAGGCGGCGGCGGACTACCAGCGGGCCCTCGATCTAGTCCGGCGGGCGAGGGACCGGCGGAGGGAGATCAAGGTCCTCGCCGGGCTCAGCGGCGTGTACAACTACTGGCATCGCGGCGAGGAAGCGATCCGGTACAACGACCAAGCGCTGGCCATTGCGCGGGAGCTGGACGATCGAGCGTTCCAGGCCGTCTGCCTCGCCAACCGGGTCCAGATCCGGTCAGCCGGTTACGGGCAGATCGTGGAGACGACGCCGGACGCCGAGGAGGCGCTCCGCCTCTCCAAGGAGATCGGGGACCCGCAACTGCTGGCCCTGACCCTCATCTTCACCGGCGGGGCGTTCGAGTGGCGAGCGGATTTCGACCGTAGCCTCGGGTATCTGCACGAGGGGGCGGAAATGGCCGAGCGTGCCCACGCGGGGTTCCTGTGGGGCTATGCCGCCTTCATGATCGGCCACGCCAACACGGCTAAGGGCGACTATGAGGAGGCGCTCCGGTGGTATCGTCGGCTCAGTGAGTACGCCTCCGCGGCGGGAGACAAGTTCTGGATTGCGCGAGGGCCGAACATCATGGGCGGGGTCCATCTGGAGCTCTACGACCTCGACGAGGCGATCCAGCTCAATCTGGAAGGCGACGAGGTCGCGCAGAAGACCTTCCCCTGGCCCGAGCCGCGTGGACACTCCCTGCTGAAGGTCGGTCTCGCCCACTTCCAGCGGGGTGAGGACGGTCTCGCGGACAAGTTCTTCCGCCAGGCCTGGGCACTCCTCGAGGAGGACACCTGGTACCGATGGCGCTGGCACATCCCCCTCCTGCGCGCGCGCGGGGAACTGGCGCTGGCCCAAGGCAAGCACGAGGAGGCCTGGACCTTCGCCGAGCAGTCGCTGGAGATGGCTCGACAGTCCGACTCCAAGAAGCACGTGGCCAGGGCCCAGAGGGTTCAAGGCGAGATCATGGCGGCAAGAGGGGATCTGGAGGGAGGCGTGCGTCTCCTCGAGGGGTCGGTTCGGCTGGCGGAGGCGATCAAGACGCCACGGGAAGTCTGGCTCGGCAAGGCCGCGCTCGGCAAGCTCCTCGCCCGAATGGGGAGAGACAAGGAGGCCGAGGCTCAGCTCGTCCAGGCGGTGCGGGCAATCGAGGAGATCCTGGGAAAGTTGCGCGCCCCTCGCCTCCGCCACTCGTTCGCCACGGCCGAACCGGTGCAGGAGGTCTACCGCGACCTTGGCCGTCGTCCCCCGGAGGGTGAGCGATGAAGGTCGGGATCGTCGGGGCCGGCGCGATGGGGAGCGTGTACGGGGGGATCCTGGGCGACGCGGGGAACGAGGTCTGGCTCCTGGACGTGTGGAAGGAGCACGTCGAGGCGATCCGGGCGCGGGGGATCCGGGTCGAGGGCGCGAGCGGGGATCGCACGGTCCTCGTCCATGCCACGCTCGACGCCAAAGAGGTGGGAGCGTGCGAGCTGGTGGTCGTCGCCACGAAGGGCTACGACACCGAGGCCGCTGTGAAGAACGCCGCGCCCATGATCGGCCGTGACACCTTGGTTCTCACCATTCAGAACGGTCTCGGCAACGCAGAGCGAATGGAGCGGCTCATCGGAGCGAGGAATCTGCTGGTCGGCATCGCCGGAGGCTTCGGGGCCTCGGTGGTGGGCCCAGGCCACGTGCATCACAACGGCTGGGAGGCCATCCACCTGGGCGAGTTCCAGGGCGGGGTCACCGAGCGCCTCAACCGAGTGGCCGAGGTCTGGAAGAAGGGCGGGTTCAGGGTCCGTGTGTTCGAGGACATCCAACCGCTCATCTGGGGGAAGCTGGTGGGCAACGTCGGCTTCAGCACGGTCTGTACCGTGACAGGGCTCACCGTCGGCGAGGTGATCGGCAGTCCCGAGGCGTGGAGCATCACCGAAGCATTGGTCAGGGAAGCCTTCGCCGTGGCCGAGGCCAAGAAGATCGCGCTCCCGTACGACGAGCCGGTCCGTTGGGTTCGTGAGTTCGGCTCGAAGATGCCGGGGGCCCGGCCCTCGATGTGGCAGGACATCCAGGCCGGGCGACGGACGGAGATTGACTCGATCAACGGGGGCGTCGTGAGGGAGGCCGAGGTGTTGGGAGTTCCCGTGCCGGTGAACCGGGTAATGGTGAGCCTGGTCAAGGCGCTGGAGGCGAAGCGCCTCGCATGAGGATTCGGCTGATCGCTTTCCTCCTGGCGGAAGCCGTCGCGCTGGCGGGGGTGGCTGCCGCCCAGGGGCGCGCCGAGGTGGAGGCGCGGGAGGTCATCCTGCGCCAGCTGGCGGCCTTCAGGGCCGGCGACTACCGGACGGCTTACTCGTTTGCGTCACGAGAGATCCAGGGCCTGTTCGACCCGGCTGCCTTCGAGAGGATGGTGAAGGGCGGCTACCCCCAGATCGCGCGCTCGACGGACGCCTGGGTCACCGAGACCAACCTCGCCCCGAATGGCCGGCTCTACGTCGGGCTCCGGATTCGAGGGGCCGACGGCCTCTTCGTCCAGGCGCTCTACGAGATGGTCTGGGAAGAGTCGCGCTGGCGGATCAACGGCGTCGTGACGCGGCCCGACTCCGGCGCCATTTAGCCCCATGGACTTCGACTTCACCGCCAAGGAGCAGGCCTTCCGCCAGGAGGTGAGGGCATGGCTCCGGGCCCACCTTCCGCGCGACCTCGAGCTCGGGAGCTTCGCATTCTCCCGCGCCGACCGGGAGCACGTGGATCGCCTGCGCGTCTGGCAGCGGACGCTCTACGAGGGCGGCTGGGTGGGGCTCAACTGGCCGGTCAAGTACGGCGGGCGCGGCGCTTCCCTCGTCGAGCAGATCATCTTCTACGAGGAGCTGGCGCGCGCCCAGGCCCCGCCGCCGGTCAACCGCGGCGGCCTCAGCATGCTCGGCCCCACCCTCATGGCCCACGGCACCGAGGCCCAGACCCAGCGCTTCCTGCCGAAGATCCTCACTGCCGAGGAGATCTGGTGCCAAGGCTTTTCCGAGCCCAACGCCGGCTCCGACCTGGCGAACCTCCAGTGCCGGGCGGAGCGCCAGGGGGATGACTTCATCGTCACAGGCCAGAAGGTCTGGACGAGCCTGGCCCACGTGGCCGACTGGGGATTCTTCCTCGTGCGGACCGACCCGGCGGCGCCCAAGCACAAAGGGATCACGTTCCTGCTTGTGGACATGAGGAGCCCGGGGATCACGGTCAAGCCGCTCCGCCAGATGACGGGCGAGGCCGAGTTCAACGAGGTCTTCCTCGAGAACGTGCGGGTCCCCGCGGCCAACGTCGTGGGAGAGGTCAACCGGGGCTGGGAGGTCGCCATCACCACGCTCGCCTACGAGCGGGACGTCCTGACGTTCATGCGCAACATCTCGCTGCGGATGGCGGTGGAGCGGCTGGTCGAGCTGGCGAAGAGCACGAAGCGCAACGGCGGCAGGGCGGCCGACGATCCCCTGGTGCGCCAGAAGATCGTTTCCATCCTGATCGGGGAGAAGTGCCTCCAGCTCGGCGGCTACCGGAGCCTCACCCGCCTCCTCCAGGGAAAGGCGCCCGGGCCCGAGGGGTCCACCTCCAAGCTCGCCTGGAGCCAGGTGGACCAGGAGCTCGCCGAGGTGGCGGCGGAGATCCTGGGCCCCGCGAGCCAGATCACGGAAGGCCCCTGGGCCCCCGACGAGGGGCAGTGGGCGTACAACTGCCTCCTGGCGCGGGCCAGCACGATCCGGGCCGGCACCTCCGAAATTTTGAAAAACATTCTGGGGGAGCGGGTCCTGGGACTGCCGAAGGACTAACTCGGAGGGGGGCTCTGCCCCCCTTCCGACGCCCCGCGGCGGAGCCGCCCCTTCGCTTCGCTCAGGGCTTCGGGGGCTGCCTCCCCCCGAGAACAGGTCGCGCGGGCAAAGCCCGCGCTCGAACGGAGACGGAGCCATACCATGAGCGAAGAGCTGCTGTACGAAGTCAAAGAGAGGATCGCCACGCTCACGCTCAACCGGCCGGACAAGCTGAACGCCTTCACCGGCCCCATGATCGAGCGCTGGGCGTGGGCCCTCAACGAGGCTCAGCGCGATCCCGACGTGAACGTGGTCGTCGTCACGGGCGCCGGGCGGGCGTTCTGCGCGGGGGGCGACGTCGGGCGGATGGGAGAGGGCGAGCCGACCCCGCTGGACCACAAGAACGCGCTCTGGGAGCGGATCCACCAGATCCCGAAGACGCTGGACCTCATGGACAAGCCCGTCATCGCCATGGTCAACGGCGTGGCGGTGGGCGCTGGGATGGGGATGGCGCTCCAGTGCGACATCCGGATCGCCTCGGAGGAGGCGAAGTTCTCGACGGGCTACGTCAAGGTCGGGCTCGTCCCGGGAGATGGCGACGCCTTCTTCCTCCCGCGCCTGGTGGGCACCGCCAAGGCGCTGGAGCTGCTCTGGACGGGTGATTTCGTCGAGGCGCGCGAGGCCGAGCGGCTCGGGATCGTCAACAAGGTGGTGCCCGCGGGCGATCTCCGGCAGTACACGTACGAGCTGGCGCGGAGAATCGCCGACGGGCCCCAGGTCGCGATCCGGATGATGAAGCGCGTCGCCTACCAGAGCCTCCGCCTCGACGTCCGCACCCACCTCGATCTGGTCTCCTCCCACATGGCGATCGTCCGGGAGACCGAGGATCACCAAGAGGGTGTCCGTGCCTTCAAGGAGAAGCGTCCCCCGAAATTCACCGGGCGCTGAGATGGCGGCGGCCCTGGCCAACGTCAAGCCGTTCACGCTCTTCGATTCCTCCCTCACCAAAGTAGGCGCTCTGACTTGACCCGCCTGCCGCTGTCCCGCTACCGGGTGCTCGAGCTCGCCCACCTGATCGCGGGCCCGGTGTGCGGCATGTACCTCGCCGACATGGGAGCGGACGTCATCAAGATCGAGCAGCCGTCCGGCGGCGACGCCTCGCGGGCCGTGTATGAGCAGCTCCCCGGCGGCGAGAGCCCCGTCTTCGTCACCGTCAACCGGAACAAGCGCAGCGTGGCGCTCGATCTCTCGCGTCCGGAGGGGCGGCGGGTCTTCGCGCGTCTCGTCGGGCGCGCCGATGTGATCATCGAGGCGTACCGGGGAGGCGTGGCGGAACGGCTGGGGATCGACTACGGGCGGCTCGCGCCGATCAATCCCCGGTTGGTGTATTGCTCGCTCTCGGCGTTCGGGCCGTCCGGGCCGTGGCGGGACAAGCCGGGCCTGGACATGCTGGTGCAGGCGATGGGGGGGCTGATGGCGATCAGCGGGGAACCCGAGGGCGGGCCCGTCCTCTGCGGCGCCCCCGTCGTGGACACCATCGGCGCGCTGCTGGCGGCACTGGGCATCGTCACGGCGCTGCTCCATCGCGAGAGCACGGGCGAGGGCCAGCGGGTGGACGCGTCCTTGCTCGACGGCGCCCTGCTGGCCCACGCGGCGCGCCTGAGCGTCTTTCTCGTCACCGGCCAGGACCCCGGCCGCCACGGCAGCGCGCATCCGTACATCGTTCCGTTCCAGGCCTTCGCGGCCCGGGACGGGTGGGTCTACGTCGCCGTCTGGATCGACAAGCTGTGGGAGCCCTTCTGCGCGGCGATCGAGCGGCCCGCGCTGGCGACGGACCCCCGCTTTGCCACGCGGGACAGCCGCCTGGCCAATCGCAAGGAATTGATCGGCATCCTCGAGGGAGTCTTTTGCGAGCAGACGGTGCAGGAGTGGATGGCGCGCCTCGAGGCTCACAACGTGCTCTGCGCTCCGGTCAATCGGTATGCGGACCTGCTCGACGACCCCCAGGTCCGCGCCAGCGGGATGATCGTGGAACAGGAGCATCCGCGCGCCGGCCACATTCGCACGCTGAACACGCCGGTCAGGTTCCAGAAGACGCCCGGAGGGATCCGAGGGCCCGCGCCGGCCCTCGGCGAGCACACCGACGGGGTGCTGCGCGAGGCCGGGGTGGAGGCGGCCGAGATCGCGCGGCTGCGGGGCCTGAAGGTCATTGCCTAGGAGCGCCCCAGGCGGTATCATCGCGGATGCGCTGAACCCAGAGGTCCTTCACGCACCAGAGGAGAGCGCCATGCCAGAGGCCGTCATCGTCTCGACCGCCCGCACCCCGATCGGCAAGGCCTACCGGGGCGCCTTCAACAACACCCACGGCGCGACGCTCGCCGGCCACGTGATCAGCCACGCCGTCAAGCGGGCCGGGCTGGATCCCGCCGAAGTCGAGGACGTGATCCTGGGATGCGCCATGCCCGAGGGCGCCACCGGCCAGAACATCGCCCGTCAGGCGGCCCTGCGCGCCGGCCTCCCGGTGACCACGGCGGGCGTCACCGTCAACCGGTTCTGCTCGTCGGGGATGCAGGCGATCGCGATGGCGGCCCAGCGCGTCGTCGTGGATAAGGTGCCCATCATGGTCGCCGGCGGCGTCGAGTCCATCAGCCTGGTCCAGAACGAGCACCAGAACAAATTCCGCATCCGCGAAGAGTGGATCGACGCGCACAAGCCGGAACTCTACCTGACCATGATCGACACCGCGGAGGTCGTGGCGAAGCGCTACTACATCACGCGCGAGGCGCAGGACGAGTACGCGCTGGTGAGCCAACAGCGGATCGCCGCGGGGCAGCGGGCCGGCCGCTTCGACGCCGAGATCGTGCCGCTCCCCACGCGGAAGCTGGTCCAGGACAAGACGACCGGTGAGGTCCGCGAAGAAGAAGTCACGCTCAAGCAGGACGAGGGGAACCGGCCCGACACGACGGCGGAGGGCCTCGCCGCGCTCAAACCGGTGACGGGCGAGAAGGGCCACATCACGGCGGGCAACGCCAGCCAGCTCTCCGACGGGGCATCCGCGTGCGTCGTAATGGACGCGCGCGTCGCCGAGAGCCGCGGCCTCCAGCCGCTCGGCATCTACCGCGGGCTCGCCGTGGCCGCGTGCGAGCCTGACGAGATGGGCATCGGCCCCGTGTTCGCCGTGCCCCGGCTCCTGGAGCGCTTCGGCCTCAAGCTGGACGCCATCGACCTCTGGGAGCTGAACGAGGCCTTCGCGGTGCAGGTCGTGTACTGCCGCGATCGGCTCGGGCTCCCCATGGAGCGACTCAACGTGGACGGCGGCGCGATCTCGATCGGCCATCCGTACGGCATGAGCGGCGCGCGCATGGTCGGCCACGCGCTGATCGAGGGCAAGCGCCGCGGCGCCAAGTACGTCGTGTGCACCATGTGCATCGGTGGGGGGATGGGCGCTGCCGGCCTCTTCGAGGTGGCCTGAGCCGATTCCGACGCGATGATCCGCGAGGTGCCCGGCCGCCGGCCGCGCATCGATCCCGACGCGTACGTGGATCCCGCCGCGACGGTGATCGGCGACGTGATCATCGAGGCGGGGGCCAGCGTGTGGCCCGCCGCCGTGCTCCGGGGCGACCAGGACAACTACGTGAGGCTGGGCCGGAACTCGAACGTCCAGGACGGGGCGATCCTCCACGTCACGCCCGAGTTCCCCTGCCTGGTGGGCGATAACGTCACCATCGGCCACCGGGCGGTCGTCCACGCCTGCACGGTCATGAGCAACACCCGGATCGGCATCGGCGCGGTGGTTCTGAACGGGGCGGTGGTGGAGGAGGGCGCCCAGGTCGGGGCCGGCGCCCTGGTTTCCCCCGGGAAAGTCGTGCCTGCCGGGTGGTTAGTCATGGGCGTGCCAGCCACCCCGGTGAGGCAGATGAGCGCCGAAGAAATCGAAGACATCCTTCGGAACGCCCGGGAGTACGTGGCGCTCTGGCGCCGCGACTACGGGAAGAGGCAGTGAGGAGGCCGCCATGCACGTCGGAATGGCCACAGTCTTCCAGAACCCGCAGAAGGCCCGGACCGACCTCGAGGTCTATCGAAACGAGCTCCGGCTGGCCGACCTCGCCGAGCCGCTCGGCTTCCAGTCGATCTGGGGCGTCGAGCACCACTTCACCGACTACACCATGTGCCCCGACGTGCTCCAGTTCCTGACCTACATGGCGGGGCGGACCGAGCGCGTCCAGCTCGGCTCGATGGTCGTCGTCCTCCCCTGGCACGATCCGATGCGCGTGGCCGAAGAGGTGTCGATGCTCGACAATCTCTCCGGCGGGCGGCTGATCCTGGGGCTCGGCCGCGGCGCGGGCCGGGTGGAGTTTGACGGGTTCCGCCTCCCGATGGAGGAGTCGCGCCAGCGCTTCGTCGAGAGCGCCGAGATGCTGCTCCAGGGCCTCGAGACCGGCTACTGCGAGTACGACGGCACGTTCGTCAAGCAGCCGCGGGCGGCCATCCGCCCGGCCCCCTTCAAGTCGTTCCGCGGCCGCACCTACGCCGCGGCGGTCTCGCCCGAGTCGGCGCCCATCATGGCCCGGCTCGGCGTCGGCATCCTGATCATCCCGCAGAAGCCCTGGCCGCAGGTCGCCGAGGAGCTCGACGCCTACCGCGCGACCTACCGGGAAGTGAACAAGTCGGAGGCGCCGCCGCCCATCTCGGCCGGCTGGACCTTCTGCGACCCGAGCGCCGCCCGCGCGGAGGAGATGGCCCGCCGCTACATCGGCGGCTACTTCCAGACGGTCCTCGACCACTACAACTTCGCCAGCGATCACCTGGCGAAGACCAAGGGCTACGAGTACTACGGGAAGATGGCCGAGAAGATCGCGACCCACGGCACCGATAAGGTGACCGACTTCTTCATGAACCTCCAGGTGTGGGGGGCGCCCGAGCAGTGCTACGAGAAGATCCTCGACATCCGCGATCGGGTCGGCAACGACGCCTTCGTCGGCGTCTTCAGCTACGCCGGGATGCCCTACGACGAGGCGGAGCGGAACATGCGCCTCTTCGCGCGCGAGGTGATGCCGGCGCTCCAGGAGCTCCGGCGCGAGCCGCGCCGCGCCGCTCCCGCCGACGTCGCCCGGCAGGCCGGCA
>JACPCF010000115.1 GCA_016179965.1 Candidatus Rokuibacteriota bacterium
CGAGGCCTCCCAAGCAGCGGAGTGGGTCGGCTCCGCGATCGCCCGCAACACTCCCCCCTCGTCCAGCGCGATCGTGAACGTGACCCGGGGAAAGGAGTGGACCGGGTGCAGGTAGACGCGGGCGATCTCCGCCGTATTCACGTAGAGGGCGATGTATCGGACGTGGTGCTCGGTGAGGGACGGGTGGTCGCCGCCCGCCCCCACGCTGACGGTCACGTCGAACCACTGCCCCCGCTTGACCTGATCCGGCGCGGCCACGAATTTCGGCGTGTGTTTCGCGTCGAAGGAGCTGCGCACTTGCTTGTATTCGGGCGTGAATTGCTCTTCCTGCCCGGCGAAGGCAGGCAGGGCGAGCCCGATCGCCAGAAAAATCCCGAGGATGCTTCTCATGGGTCTTCCTCCTCTTGGAGTCTTAACTTTCGGGAGCGAGCTTTCGAATCAAGTCGAGCAGCTCGCTGGGGCTGTACGGCTTTGCCAGGTACGCTGAGGCGCCGGCATCGAGCGCTTTCTGGTCATCCCCACTCAAGGCGTAGGACGTGATGGCGATGATGGGGATCTGAGCCGTGCGCGGATCGGCGCGGAGCCGGCGCGTCGCGTCGAGGCCTGAGATCTTGGGCAGCTGGATGTCCATGAGAATGAGATTGGGCGCCTCCTGCAGCGCCATGGCCATGCCCGTCTCGCCATCGGCGGCCTCGATCAAGCGGTAGGACGTGCGGGCCAGCAGGTCGCGGACGATCTTGCGGTTGAACTCGTTGTCTTCCACATAGAGAATGGTTTTGGCGCTCACGCAGGCCTCCCCTTGTCCCCGCGCAGGGGGACCGTGAAGAAGAACGTGGACCCCTGTCCGACCTGGCTCTCGGCCCAGACGCGTCCCCCGTGCAACTCCACGAATTTCTTCGTGATGCTGAGCCCGAGCCCGGTTCCGCCGAATTCGTGCGCGACGGTGGGGTCCAGCTGGCGAAACTCTTCGAACAATTTGCCGATCTGATCCTGCGGGATGCCGATCCCCGTGTCCGAGACGCGATAGAGGAGCGTGTTCGCCTTCAGCTCGACGCTGATTTCGACTCGTCCCTCCTTCGTGAACTTCAGCGCGTTGCCCGCGAGGTTCATGAGGCACTGGGTGATCCGCTTCGCGTCGCCGACGGCGGCGGGGATGTCTTCCTGGACGCGGGCGACGAAGTCCAGCCCCTTTTCCGCGGCGAGGGAGCGCAGCGAAGCCGTGACGGTCTCCACGACGTCTCGCGCCGAATATTCGCCCAGGCTGAGCTCCATGCGCCCGGCTTCGATCTTGGAGAGGTCGAGGACCTCGTTGATGAGGCGGAGCAGGTGCTTGCCGTTGACCTGGACGTCGGTCAGGGGGCCCTTCAGGGAGGGCGGGATCTCGCCATAGATTCCGTCGAGCATCAGCTCGGTGAATCCGAGGATCGCGTTCATGGGGGTGCGGAGCTCGTGGCTCATGCTGGCGAGAAACTCCGACTTCGCCATGCTCGCGCGCTTGAGCTTCTCGTTGAGCGTCGTAAGTTCGCGGGCGGCCTCGCGTTGGTCCTCATAGAGGCGGTGGAGTTCCCGGCTCATCCGGTTCAGGTGGTCGGCCAGGACCCCGAACTCGTCGCGGTTGGGGACGGTGACGGTCACCCCGAAGTTGCCTTTCGCCACCTGGCCCAGGAAGCTTTGGGCCTCCCGCACCGGCAGGATGAACGACCATGAGATCACGAAGCCCAGAAGCAAGGCGAGCAGGATCGAGGCCGCGACGAAGCCGCCCATCAGGATCATTGCGCGCTGGTTCTCGGCGGCGACGCTCCGGCGGAGACTCTCCATCTTGTCCTGTTCGATCTTAACCACCTGATTGATGAGCGCTTCGATATGCACGTACAGAGGGTATTCCGTGGCGACCTGCAGTGTGGTGGCTTCGTCCAGCCGGCCGTCGCGGACAAGGTTGGCGATGTCGGCCACCGTGGTCATGGCCTCTTCCTGAGCGGTCCGGATGCGCTGGATGAGCTCGCGCTCCTCCGGCGGGGCCGCCTCCTCGATTCGGGCGAGGGTGTTGTTGAACCGGTTGTTCTCCCGCAAGATCCGGCCGATGGTGGCCTCGTCCTTCAGGATCAGGGCCAGCGAGGTAAAATTCATTTGCATGGCGAAGGCGTGCTCCATCTGGAGCGACCAGTCGCCTCGGTCGTGAGCCTGCTGCATGAGCTGGCTCTGGCGGGACATTTTGGCGACGGTCTGGAGGCTCATCACACCCATGGCGATGAACAGGAGCGTGACGAGCATAAAACCGCAGAGAAGCTTCGCGTGGACGGAGGCGCGGATGCTGGCGATCCAGCGGACGATGAGGCCCAGTGGGGAACGGGTCAGGAGGAGACGCGCGATCCCTTCACCCCAGCCGACATGGCTCATGTTCCGCCAAACCTATCAGGCCCGGCCGCCCGCGTCAAGGCAATGCCTAGCCCCCAATTTTCCGTCGTGCTAAGCTAGCGTTTCTCAGGAGGCGAGCCATGGCTGAGCAAGGCGGGCTGATCAAGGGACTCGAAGGGGTCGTGGCGGCGGCGACGGCGCTGTGCGACCTGGACGGCGCCGGGGGGCGGCTGGCGTATCGCGGCTACGACATCGCCGACCTGGCGCGGCAGGCGACGTATGAGGAGGTGGCCTACCTCCTCTGGCGCGGGGAGCTGCCGACCCGGGCCCAGCTTGACGGCTTCGGCGCCGAGCTGGTGGCGGCCCGGCCGCTGCCCGACGCGCTGCTCTCGGCCTTCCGGCTGCTGCCGAAGAAGGCCGACCCGATGCGGGCCCTCCAGATGGCGGCCGCCGTGCTCGGGACGTTCGATCCCGACGCCACCGACAATTCTCAGGAGGCCAACCTGAGGAAGGCGCTGCGGCTGACCTCCCAGCTCGCCACCGCGGTTTGCTCTCACCATCGCATCAGGCTCGACAAGGAGCCGGTCCCGCCCTCCAAGGACCTGGGTCACGCAGCCAACTTCCTCTTTATGCTCACGGGCGAGCGCCCGTCGGCGGTGAACGTCCGCGCCTTCGACGCGAGCCTCATCCTCTACGCCGAGCACGAGATGAACGCCTCGACGTTCACGACGCGCGTGATCGCCTCGACGCTCTCCGACATGCACTCGGCAGTGGTCGGAGGGATCGGGGCGATCAAGGGCCCGCTTCACGGCGGCGCGGGCGAGGCGGTCATGCTGACGCTCAAGGAGATCGGCAAGGTCGAGAACGTGGACGCCTTCGTGGAGAAGGCGTTCGCCGAGAAACGGCGGCTCATGGGGTTCGGCCACCGGGTGTACCGGGCGGGCGACCCGCGGGCCGCCATCCTCCGCGGTCTCGCCGAGGACGCCTGCCGCCAGTCGGGGCAGCAGATGTGGTTTGAGATGGCGGTGAAGCTCTTCGAGCGCGTGAACCGCGCCAAGGGGCTGATCCCCAACGTGGACTTCTACTCCGCGCCGCTCTGGTATTCGATCGGGATCCCCGTGGACCTCTTCACCCCGGTGATCGTGGCTGGGCGCATCGCCGGCTGGACGGCGCACCTCCTCGAGCAGTACCAGGACAACCGCCTGATCCGCCCGCGCGGGCAGTACACGGGCCCGGGCCGGCGGCAGTTCGTGCCGCTGGAGAAGCGCTGAGTGGGACGGAGCCTCGTCCTGAAGCTCGTTGAGTCACACCTGGTGGCGGGCGCGCACGTCCCGGGGCAGGAGATCGCGCTGGCCGCCGACCAGATCCTCCTGACCGACACCAACGGGCCCATGGCCTTCCTCCAGTTCGAGGCGATGGGCTTTCCGCGCCTCCGCGCCAAGCGCGTCGTCACCTACATTGATCACAACGTCTATCAGGTGGACTCGCGGAACGCCGACGACCACCGCTACCTGCAGACCGCCTCCGCCCGCTATGGCGCTATCTTCTCGAAGCCCGGCAACGGCATCTGTCATCAGGTGCATCTGGAGAGCTTCAGCGTTCCGGGCGAGTTCCTCCTGGGGAGCGACAGCCACACGCCCCTCTGCGGCGGCGCGGGGATGCTGGCGATCGGGGCGGGCGGCACCGATGTGGCCGTGGCGATGGGGGGCGGCCCCTACTGGCTCACCATGCCCCGGGTGTTCCGCGTCTGGCTGACCGGCTCGCTGGGCCCGTGGGTGACCGCGAAAGACGTGATCCTGGAGCTGCTCCGCCGCCTGACGGTGAAGGGCGGGAGCGGGAAGATCTTCGAGTTCGCGGGCCCGGGCGTGGCGACCCTGTCGGTCCCGCAACGAGCCACGATCGCCAACATGGGCGCCGAGCTGGGGCTGACCACGAGCGTCTTTCCCTCCGATGAGGGCACGCGCGAGTACTTCCGACTGCTCGGCCGGGAGGCCGACTGGCGCCCGGCGGCGGCCGACCCCGACGCCGAGTACGACGATCAGATCGAGGTGGACCTCTCGAGCCTCGCCCCGCTCGTGGCGCTCCCCGGCTCCCCGGACCGCGTGGTGCCCGTCGGCGAGGTGGCGGGCACCTCCATCGAGCAGGTCATGGTGGGCTCGTGCACCAACGGCTCCTGGGAGGATATGTATGCGGTAACTCAGGTGGTCAGAGGGCGGAAGGTCCACCCGTCGGTGTCCTTCGTGCTCTTCCCGGGGAGCCACCGGGTGCTGGAAGTGATGGCCCGCGAGGGGCTCGTGGCCGACCTCCTGGCCGCGGGCGCGGTGATCTCTGAGTCCACCTGCGGGGCGTGCCCCGGCCTGGGCCACGTGCCGGCGGCGGGGGCCAAGAGTTTGCGCGCCTTCAACCGGAACTTCCCCGGGCGGAGCGGCACGAAGGACGACCAGGTGTACCTCTGCTCCTCGGTGGTGGCCGCGGCCTCGGCCTTGACGGGGGTCATCAGCGATCCACGAAGACAGGGCGCGTCGCCTATCGTGATGTTCCCCAAGTCGTTCGAGGCCTCGTCGGCGGGGCTGGTTCCGCCCGTCCCCGAAGCCGAGGCGGCCCGCGTCGAGGTGGCGAAGGGCCCCAACATCAAGCCGGTTCCGGTGGCCGCGCCCCCCGACGAGACGCTCGTCGCTCCCGTGCTGATCAAAGTCGGCGACAAGATCTCCACCGACGACATCACACCCTCGGGCGTCCAGGCTCTCGTCCTCCGCTCCAATATCCCCGCCATGGCCGAGTTCTGCTTCAAGTATCTGGACCCGGAGTTCGTTGCGCGCGCCAAGGCGGCCAAGGGGGGCGTCATCGTCGCCGGCGAGACGTACGGCCAGGGCTCGTCGCGCGAGTCGGCGGCCTCGGGCCCGATGGCGCTCGGGGTGCGCGCCGTCATCGCCAAGTCCTTCGCCCGCATCCACCGGGCCAACCTGATCAACTGGGGAATCGTCCCGCTGGAGTTCGACGATCGCGCGTCCCACGAGGCGATCCAGCAAGGGGATCAGTTGAGGATCGAAGGCCTGAGGTCGCGGCTGGCCACCGGCGAGCCGCTGATCGTGATGAATTCGCGAAGTGGGGCGCGGTTCAGCGTCGGGTGTGCGCCGACGCCGCGCGAGCGCGACATCCTCCTGGCCGGCGGCCTCCTCCCCCACACCCGGTCGAAGGGATGAGCCAGCGGCGGATCCGGGCCGTCTTCATGCGCGGCGGCACGAGCCGCGCTCTCTTCTTCCATGCCGCCGATCTGCCGCCGGATCCTCGCGAGCGCGACAGGATCCTCCTCGCCGCCCTCGGGAGCCCCGACCCCTACGGCCGACAGCTCGACGGCCTCGGCGGGGGGATTTCATCATTGAGCAAGGCGATTATTGTCGGGCCTGCGACCCACCCCCAGGCGGACGTGGACTACACCTTCGCCCAGGTGGACGTGCGGGAGCCGCTCGTGGATTACAAGGGTAACTGCGGCAACTGCACGGGCGCGGTCGGACCTTTCGCCATTGACGAGCGGCTCGTTCCCGCCGTGGAGCCGATCACCACCGTGCGCCTGTTCAACACCAACACGAAGAAGCTGGTCGTCGCGCGCGTTCCCGTGGCCGGGGGAGAAGCGGCGGTTGAAGGGGACTTCGAGCTCCAGGGAGTGCCGGGGCGTGGCGCGCGGATCGCGCTCGATTTTCTTGACCCGGGGGGCGCCGCGACGGGGAAACTACTTCCCACCGGCCGTCCACGCGACACGCTGGACGTGCCGGGATTCGGCGCCCTCGAGGCCTCGCTGGTGGATGCCACGAACCCGGTGGTCTTCGTCCGTGCCAAGGACCTGGGGCTCCTCGGTACCGAGTCGCCCGAGGCAATCGACCGCGACGCCGCGCTGCTCAATCGACTGGAAGCCATCCGCGTCGCCGGCGCGGCGCTCATGAGAATTCCGGGGAGCCCCGCGATCCCCAAGGTGGCGTTCGTGGCACCCGCCGCCTGGTATCGGACTCTCGACGGCAGGGAGATCACCGCTCGCGACGTGGAGCTGGTCGCCCGCGTCATCTCCATGGGCAAGTGCCACCGGGCCTTCGCGCTGACGGCGGCCATCTGCTTGGCCGTCGCCGCCCGCCTCGACGGCACGGTCGTGTCGGAGTCCGTCGCCCCCTCACCTCTCTCCCCCTCACCTTTATCCTCTCCCCCTGGGGGGGAGAGGGGAGGGAGAGGGGGTGACGTCTGCCTCGGCCACCCCTCCGGCACCCTCCCCATCGCCGCCCTCCTCGAGCGCGACGCCGCCGGCGCGACTGTCGCCCGCCAGGTCACCGTCTATCGAACCGCCCGCCGCCTGATGGAAGGCTTCGTCCGCGTCCCGGAAGCGAGGAGGCCGGAATGAAGGGCAGAACGGTCGGGATCATCGCCCTCGTCTCTAGAGGCGGCTCCCCCTGTTGAGCCGCGACACCACCGCGGCCTGGAGTGTCTCGAGCAGCGTGAGGTCCGGGAAGATCTGGACCAGCTGGAAGCCCTGGCGCTGGATCCCACGATGCTCCTGCTCGACGAGCCGTTCGAGGGGCTCTCGCCGGCGATTATCCCCGAGATCGGCCGGAGCATCTTCGAGATCACGAGGCTCGGCCACTCGATCCTGATTGCTGAGTCGAACATCCACCACGTCCCGGAGTACACGACCCGTCTTTACGTGATCGAGCGGGGGGAGATCATTTTTTCCGGGCACCCGAGCGAGGTGCAGAAGGACCCAGCGACGCTGCGAGTGATAGGAGGGATACCCTAATGGCAGAGCTTCCGCTGATTCCGGCTACGGTCGTGGGCTCCCACGGCAAGGCCGGCTGGTGGTACGCGGCCGTCAAGGCCTGGGAGGCCGGGGAGTTCGGCCCCGCCGACCTGGAGGAGATGTTCGACGACGCGGCCGACACCGCGATCCGGGACATGGAGCGGGCGGGGCTCGACATCATCACCGATGGCGAGGTGCGCCGGCTCGACGGCTACGTGGACTCCTACTACGCTATCATCAAGGGGATCCAGGCGCTGCCGGTGAAGCGCAAGGCCGGGCCGTGGGGCTACGATCAACAGACGCGCTACGAGGCGGTCGGGCGGATCGAGACTCCGCCTGGGGGATTGGGCATTGTGAAGGAGTTTGAGTATTTGAAGGCCCACACGACCAGGCGCACCAAGGCGACCTGCGCGGGGCCGCTCACGTTCGGCTCGCGCATCCATCCCGGCAAGATGTACAAGGGCGTGGTGGACGTGGCCGAGCGCTTTGCCGAGGTCATCAACGAAGAGCTGAAGGGGCTGGTGACCGCGGGGGCGGACTTCATCCAGATCGATGAGCCGGCGCGGGGGAACGTGTCGGGCGAGGAGATGGCGCGCCTCTTCAACCTGGCGACCGAGGGCGTGAAGGCCAAGCTCGGCTTCCACGTCTGCTTCGGCAACCGGTTCGGGCGCTCGCGCTTCAACCGCACGTACCGCCCCTACTTCCCGGGTCTCCTCACAGCGCGCGCTGACCAGTTCGTTCTGGAGTTCGCCAGCCGGGAGCTCTCCGAGCTGGACCTCTGGGGCCAGTACGGGGACGGCCGGGAGCTGGGGGCCGGCGTCATTGACGTGAAGGGGTTTCATCCCGAGACCCCTGAGGACGTGGCCGAGCGGATCCGGCGGGTCCTGAAGGTCTCGAAGCCCGAGAAGCTCTACGTGAACCCCGACTGCGGCTTCGGCTGGTCGCCGCGCTACATGTGCAACCAGAAGATCCTGGCACTCGCGGCCGGCGCCGCCCTCGTGAGGAAGGAGCTGGGCGGGTGAGGGAGTGGTATGATAAATTGTAATACCCGGCTGGAGGAGAGCGATGGGAGCTGCCAAGGTAGCTATCACGATCGAAGAGGATCTTCTGACCCAGATTGATCGCTGGGTCTCCGAGGGACGCTATCCGAACCGAAGTCGGGCTATTCAGGCCGCAGTGCGGGAGAAGCTGGAGCGCGCCCGTCGGCGACGTCTAGCGGAGGAAGTGGTCAAGCTCGATCCTAAGCAGGAGCGTGCGTTGGCCGAGGAGGGGTTCACGGCCGCGGCAGAAACGTGGCCCAAATACTGAGGTCCGGGGCCGCGAGCAAGCCGGGCTCCGGCCAGTGCTTGTCATCAGCCACGAGGTCTTCAATGCGCGGTCTGGGACCGTGATCGCCCTCGCGATCATAAGCCAGCCTCAGCGCGCCGGATTTCCCTTAACCCACCGCCTGGAGGGTGTTCGCCTTCCCAAAGCTTCCTGGGTCAAGATCAGCCAGATTCGCACGCTTTCGATGGACCGGCTCGGCCGCAGGCTGGGCGTTGTTTCACCCGAAGAGCTCGCGCGGATCAGCGACGGACTCTTTGAGCTTGTGGGGTAAGCGTCACGTCCGTCTGACTTGTGCTCTGGTGGGCCTGCTGGCCGCCACGCCGGCGCAGGCCCAGCGGTCTTCCCTGATCCTCGCCACGACCACCAGCACCCAGGACTCGGGACTCCTGGACGTCCTCGTCCCGCTCTTCGAGAAGAAAAGCGGCTACACGGTGAAGACAATCGCCGTGGGAACGGGGCAGTCGCTGGCGCTGGGGCACCGCGGCGAGGCTGACGTGGTGCTGGTCCACGCGCCCGAGCTCGAGCTGCAGTATCTGGCGAAGGGAACCCTGGTGAACCGGCGGCGCGTCATGCATAACGACTTCGTCTTGGTGGGGCCGCCGGCCGATCCCGCCGGGATCAAAGGCATGAAAAGCGCGGCTGGCGCGTTGAAGAAAATCGCGGAGCGAGGGGCGCTCTTTCTGTCCCGGGGCGACCAGTCGGGGACCCACGACAAGGAGAAGTCGCTCTGGAAGGCCGCCGGGATCGCGGCCACGGGGCCCTGGTACATCGAATCGGGGCAGGGGATGGGGGCGACGCTCACCATCGCCTCGGAGAAGGGGGCGTACACGCTGGCCGATCGGGCGACGTATCTCGCCTTCAAGCGGCGAATTCAGCTGGTGGTGCTCCTCGAGGGAGACGCTGCCCTGCTCAACATCTACCACGTGCTGGAGGTGAGCCCGGCGCGGCACCCGCGGGTGAATGCGGCCGGGGGGAAGGCGTTCGCCGACTTCATGCTCTCCGCCGCGGCGCAGGAGATGATCAAGACCTTCGGCGTCGGGAAGTACGGCGAGCCGCTGTTCTTTGTGGGTGGAGGGTAGCATGGAGCTCATCTGGGAAGGGATCAAGCAGGCCATCTGGCTCCTCCTGAACGGCGACCCTGAGGTGCTGAGAATCACGCTTCTTTCACTCCAGGTCTCCACCGTGGCCACGGGCGTCTCGCTGCTCGTGGGCATCCCGCTGGGGACGCTGCTCGCCCTCGCCCGCTTCCCGGGGCGCGGCCTCGTGGTCAGCCTGGTCAACACGGGGATGGGGCTCCCCCCGGTCGTGGTGGGCCTCTTCGTGTCGATCCTCCTCTGGCGGAGCGGGCCCCTCGGCCTGCTGGAGCTGCTCTACACGCCGACGGCCATCGTGATCGCCCAGTTCGTCATCGCCCTCCCGATCGTGACGGGGCTGACCCTGGCTGCCGTCCAGCAGATCCCGCCCCGGTTCCGCCTCCAGATCCTGGCGCTCGGCGCCTCGCGGGTCCAGCTCCTCTGGGTCCTGCTCCGGGAAGCGCGGCTGCCCCTGCTGGCGGCGGTGATGGCGGGCTTCGGCGGCGTCATCTCAGAGGTCGGCGCGTCCATGATGGTGGGCGGCAACATCCGGGGCCAGACGCGGGTGCTCACGACGGCAACGGTGCTCGAGACCGGCAAGGGGAACTTCGACGTCGCCATCGCGCTGTCGCTCCTCCTCCTGCTGATCACGTTCCTCGTGAACTGGGCGCTCACGTGGATCCAGCAGCGACGGCGTGTGTAGAATGAAGCGGTGGCTGCTGGCCGCGTGGCTCGGCCTCGCCGGAGCGATCCCGGTGGCGGGAGCGGACGCTCCGTCGCTCACGGTTTTCGCCGCCGCCGATCTCGGCTTCGCCTTCAAGGAGATCGTGCCGCGCTTCGAGAAGAGCGTGGGGGCCAGGGTCTCGCTGGTGCTCGGTTCCAGCGGCAACCTCGCCACACAGATCGAGCATGGGGCGCCCGCGGATGTCTTCTTCTCCGCCGACCAGGCCTTCGTGGAGCGGCTGGCCGCGCGGGGCGCCGTGATCGCCGAGAGCCGGGCCGTGTACGCCCAGGGGAGGATCGTCCTGGCGACGGCCAGGAGCTTCGGGCCCAGGCTGACGGATCTTCGCCAGCTCGGCGATGCGCGGATCCGTCACGTGGCCATCGCCAATCCGCTCCACGCGCCCTACGGCAGGGCCGCCGAGGAAGCCCTGAGAAAGGTCGGTCTCTGGGACGCCGTGAAGCCCAAGCTCGTGTACGGGGAGAACATCCGGCACGCGCTCCAGTTCGTCCAGAGCGGCGCTGCCGAGGCCGGCATCGTAGCACTTTCGGTCGCGAGCGTGCCGGAAGTGGAATGGACCCTGATCGATGCGAGCCTCCACACACCCCTCCACCAGGCGGCGGCGGTGGTGAAGCGAACGTCCCGGCCGGAGCTGGGGCTGGCCTTCATCCAGTTCGTCAACGGGCCCGAGGGCCGATCCATTATGAAGCGCTACGGCTTTCGCCTTCCGGGGGAGTTCTGATGGATCTCTTCCCGATCTGGCTGTCGCTTCAGGTTTCGCTGATGGCCACGGCGCTGACCCTCCTCGTCGGAGTGCCGGTGGCGTGGCTTCTGGCGCGCCGGCGCTTCCCCGGGCGGGACCTGCTCGAAGCGCTCGTCGTGCTCCCCCTGATCCTTCCGCCGACGGTGCTCGGGTATTACCTCCTCCTCGTGATCGGCAGCCAGGGGCCCGTCGGCAGAGCGCTGGCCGTCGCCGGATTCGAGCTGGCCTTCACCTGGCGCGCCGCCATCCTGGCGGCGGCCGTCGGCTCCATCGCGCTCCTCATCAAATCGGCCCAGGCGGGGTTCGAGACCGTCGATGCCCGGCTCGAGCAAGCCGCGAGGACCCTCGGCAGCTCGGAGTGGAGCGTCTTCTGGTCCGTGACTCTCCCGCTGGCGTGGCGCTCTGTCCTCGCCGGAACGGTGCTGGCCTTCTGCCGCGCCGTCGGGGAATTCGGCATCACGCTGATGGTGGCGGGGAACATTCCGGGGAAGACCCAGACGCTCCCGCTGGCGATCTACGACCGCGTCCAGGCGAACGCGATGGGGGAGGCCAACGCCCTGGCCCTGATCGCCGTCGGCGGCGTGGCCCTCCTGCTCTTCGGCGTGAGCCGGGTGGCCCGGCTGCGGTACTAGGGATGCTCGGGCGCCTGGGCGAGCTGGCCGCGCTCTTCCTGAAGCTGGGCACCATCGGCTTCGGCGGCCCGGCGGTCCACATCGGGATGATGGAGGCGGAGGTGGTGAGGCGGCGCCAGTGGGTCTCGCGCGAGTACTTCCTGGACCTCGTGGGCGCAACCAACCTGATCCCTGGGCCGAACTCGACCGAGATGGCGATTCACCTGGGATTCATCCGCGCCGGCTGGGCGGGGCTGGTGGTCGCCGGCCTCTGCTTCATCCTCCCGGCCGTCCTGATCACGGCTGGCCTGGCCTGGGCGTACGTGGAGTTCGGGTCCCTGCCTCAGGTCGCCCCGTTTTTCTACGGGATCAAGCCGGCGGTGCTCGCCGTGATCCTGGCCGCAGCCTTGCGGCTGGGGCGGACGGCCGTGAAGAGCTGGCGGCTCGGGGTCGTCGGCGTCGGCGTCGTCGTGGCGTCGCTCGGGGGAGTGAATGAAGTGCTGGCGCTGTTCGCCGGGGGCGCGCTCGGGATGCTCTGGCTGCGCCTGCCCAAACTGAAGGCCCAGCAGCGAGTCTGGGTCCTGGCAGCCCTCGCGGGGAGCGCCGCGCTCGGGGCGGCGCCGGCGGCCGGCGCGGCTGGCCCGGCGGTGACGGTCTCTTTGTGGAAGCTGGGCGCCTTCTTTCTGAAGGTCGGCGCGGTCCTCTACGGGAGCGGCTATGTGCTGGTGGCGTTCCTCGAGGGCGGGCTGGTTCACGACTACGCCTGGCTCACCCGCCAGCAACTCCTGGACGCCGTCGCCATCGGTCAGTTCACGCCGGGGCCGGTGCTTTCGACTGCCACGTTCGTGGGCTATCTGGTCGCCGGGGCGCCGGGCGCCTGGGTGGCGACGGCGGCGATCTTCCTGCCGTCCTTCTGCTTCGTCGCGGCGCTCAACCCGCTCGTCCCCCGCCTTCGCCGGTCCCCGTGGACGGCGGCGTTCCTCGACGCCGTCAACGTGAGCTCGATCGCGCTGATGGCGGCGGTGACCTTCAAGCTGGCCCAGTCCACCCTCACCGCATGGCCGGCCTGGCTCATCGCCGCCGCCGCCGCCGCCCTCGGGGTGGGCTGGAAGGTGGACCCGAGCCGCCTGATCCTGGGCGGAGCCATCGCGGGCTGGGCGCTGTCCCGCTGGGGGAGCTGAGATGGTCTCCCTCTCCATCACCAAGCGCCTGCCCGGGTTCGCGCTCGACGTCCGCTGGGAGGCCGGCGACCAGGTGGTGGCCCTCTTCGGCCCCAACGGCGCCGGCAAGACGCTGACGCTCCAGTGCCTGGCGGGCCTCGTGCGCCCGGACCGGGGGCGCATCGTGCTGGGCGACCGGGTCTTCTTCGACAGCGCCGCCGGGGTGGACCTCCGGCCTCAGGACCGGAGGCTCGGCTACGTCTTTCAGGGCTACGCCCTCTTCCCCCATTTGACCGTCGAGGAGAACGTCGCCTTCGGTCTGAAGGGTCGTCCCCGCACAGAGCGGTGGGCGCGTGCGCGGATGGTGCTCGAGCGTCTCGGCCTCGCCGGCCTCGAGGCGCGGTATCCGCGCGAGCTCTCGGGCGGTCAGCAGCAGCGCGTCGCTCTGGCCCGCGCGCTGGCCGTCGATCCCGATCTCCTCCTGCTCGACGAGCCGCTCTCGGCCGTGGACGCCCCGCTCCGCCGCCAGCTCCGCGAGGAGCTGGGACGGATCATCCGGGAGTGGGGGAAGGCGACGGTGCTGGTGACGCACGACCTGGCCGAGGCCTACCAGCTCGCCGACCGGGTCGTGGTGTACGAAGGCGGGCAGGTGCTCCAGGCGGCGCCGAAGTCCGAGCTGCTCTGGCAGCCGACCTCCGAGCGCGTGGCGCGGCTGATCGGCGTGAGAAATCTCCTGAAAGGCTCCGTTCTAAAATCCACCCAGGAGATCATCCAGCTGCGCTGGCGCGAGCAGACGCTGGAGGCCGTCAACTCCCCCTCGCGCCTGTTCCTGCCGCCGCCGGGCGCCGCGCTCCCGTTCTTTGTCCGCCCGGAGTACGTGCGCCTCATCCGGAAGGACCGCCCCGGGCCCGACTCCGGCCACCACATGAACCTGATGGACGGGGAGGTCGTGGGCGAGGTGGACCAGGGGACGACTTGGACCCTCTTCTACCGCCTGGATGCTCCCGGGGTCGCGAGCCAGGGGACGTACGATCTCGAGATCGAGGTCCCCAAGCTCGTCTACGAGATTCTCGACATGGCTCGCGACCGGCGCTGGCAGATTTCCATCCACCGGGGCTCCATCCAGGTCCTCCCCGCGGAATGAGCCCGTCTCTGCCGAACACCGGGTTGTCACGATCTCAGCTCGCGCCGCTTCGAGCGCCGGCTTTGCCGGCGCAATCTATCCTGGGGGGAGGTATCGGAAGGGGGGCGGAGCCTCCCTCCGAGGGAAAATGAAGGCCGTCGTCACGCTGTCCGGGGTTCGGGTCGCCTATGGCGGCCCCGTGGCGTTGGAGGTTCCCGACCTCGAGGTTCAGTCGGGAGAGATCCTGGCGGTCATCGGCCCCAATGGGTCCGGCAAGTCCACGCTGCTCCGCGTGATCGGGTTCCTTGAGGCTCCGTCCGTAGGCGAGGTCAGGTTCAGGAACGAAGCCGTAGGAGCGGGTCGCCTCCTCGACGTGCGGCGCCGGATGGCGACGGTCTTTCAGGACCCCCTGCTCGTGGACGACACCGTCTTTGAGAACGTGGCGCTGGGGCTCCGCTTCCGTCGTATGGCGGACTCCGAGATCGCGTCGCGGGTGCGAGAATGGCTCGACCGCTTCGGGATCGGCGCGCTCGCTGATCGCCAAGCGCGAACGCTTTCGGGCGGCGAGGCCCAGCGCACCGCTCTCGCCCGCGCGCTCGTCCTGAAGCCCGAGGTGCTCCTCCTCGACGAGCCGTTCTCGGCGCTGGACCAGCCGACGCGAGAGGCGTTGATCACCGAACTGGGAGGGATTCTGCGCGAGGACCGGATCACCACCGTGTTCGTCACTCACGACCGGTGGGAGGCCCTGGCCCTGGGCGACCGGGTGGCGGTCATGATGGGTGGGGAAATCCTCCAGGTGGATAAGGCGTCGCGCCTTTTCAGGGCCCCGGTCTCGGAGGAGGTCGCCCGCTTCGTCGGGGTCGAAACCATCCTGGACTGCCGGGTTCTCTCGACCCAGGCCGGCCTGGCCGTGCTGGACGCAAGCGGGCAGAAGATCGAGGTGGCGACGGAGGCTCCGGCAGGCGCCCGCGTGCGGTTCTGCTTGCGCCCCGAGGACGTGACGCTGCTCTCGCCGACGGCGCCCCACGTCTCCTCGAGTTCCCGGAATCACCTGTCCGGGACGGTCGGCCGGCTCGTCAGCGTCGGGCCCTACGTCAGAGCCGTCATCGACTGCGGCTTCCCCCTCGTGGCGCTCGTGACCCATCGCTCGGTGGAAGACCTCGGCCTCAGGGAGGGAAGCCCGGTCATCGCCGCCTTCAAGGCCACCGCCCCCCACGTCATCCGCCAGTGATTGACACCCGCTTGCCCCTCTGTTATAACAGGGCCACCTGAGGAGGCCGAACTGACAAAGGGGAGGCCCGGGTGTAGGAAACGCGGTTCGTCACGGAAAGCCGGCGACCCACAAGGCGCTGGCTTGTGTGGTTTTATGAGCCATTCATCCTAAGGAGGGTCCGATGTCCGATCGCGAAGCCCTCATTGCGCGACTGCTAGCGGACCACGAGGAGTTCAGGAAGCTCCGTCAGGAACACCAAGGGTACGAGAAGGAACTGGAAGAGCTGAAGGGCCGACCCTTCCTGTCCGCCGATCAGCAGTGGCGGGTCAGCGAGGTGAAGAAGCTCAAGCTGATGGCCAAGGACCGCATGGAGGCCATCATCCGCCAGGCCAGCCAGACCCACTCCTCCCAGGCTCCGGCCTGATCCCGTCCGCTGGCGCCTCGCACCCGAGTGGGTACCCGGCCGCCGCGGGGAGAGTCCCCGCTTAAGGGGCTCTCCCACCTCACCCCCGAGGGCGAAGCCCGCATGGTGGACGTCACCGCGAAGGCGGAGTCCGCCCGCGAGGCCGTGGCCCGCGTGGTCCTCCGCATGAAGCGCTCCACGCTCGCCGCCATCCAGGCGGGCCAGATGGCCAAGGGCGACGTCCTCGGCGTGGCCCGCACCGCCGGCATCCTCGCCGCCAAGCGCACCCCCGAACTCATTCCCCTGTGTCACCCGCTCCGGATCACCGGCGTCGAGGTGACCTTCGACTTCAAAGAGCGGGCGTCCACCCTGAGCATTGAGTCCCGCGTGAGGACGGTGGACAAGACCGGCGTGGAGATGGAGGCGCTCACCGCCGCGGCTGTCGCGGGGCTGACCGTCTATGACATGGTGAAGGCGGTGGACAGGGGCGTCGTGCTCACCGACCTCTGCCTCCTGGAAAAGTCGGGAGGGAAGAGCGGCGTGTGGCGGCGGAGGCGTCCGTGAAGACGGCGCTCGTTCACTCGGATCAGTACACCCGCTTCGACTACGGGCCGGAGCACCCGCTCAGGATGGAGCGCCTTGGGCTCACCTGGCGGCTCATGGAGGCCTATGGTCTCACCGCTCTTGCCGAGGCCAAGGTGCACGCGCCCGAGCCCGCCGATGAGGCCGCCATCAGTCGCTTCCACGGGCGACAGTACCTGGAAGTCCTCAAGGCTGTCAGCAGCGGGCTCCACCTGCCGGGGATCTCCCGCTACGGCCTCGGCCCCGGCGACAACCCCGTCTTCCCCGGGCTCTGGGACGTCGCCTGCCTGGTGGCGGGCGGCTCGATCCGGGCGGCCAAGCTCGTGGCCGACGACGCCGTGGCGCGGTCGTTTCACTTCGCCGGCGGCCTCCATCACGCGATGCCCGACCGGGCCTCCGGCTTCTGCTACGTCAACGACGCGGTCCTGGCCATTCTCGCCCTCCGCGAGCGCGGCTTGCGCGTTTGCTACGTGGACATTGACGCCCACCACGGGGACGGCGTCCAGTTCGCGTTCTATTCAGACCCGAGCGTCCTGACGATCTCCACTCACGAGCGCGGCGACCGCCTCTTCCCCGGGACCGGCTTCGTGGAGGAGCACGGGGAGGGCGCCGGCCACGGCTACTCGGTGAACGTCCCGCTCGACCCGCACACCGACGACGAGGTCTTTCACGAGGCGTTCGAGGCCGTGGTTCCCCCGCTGCTTGGGGCCTTCAAGCCGGACGTGGTGGTGGCCCAGCTCGGTATCGACTCCCACCGCACGGATCCGCTGACCCACCTTTCTCTCTCCGTTCAGGGGTTTGCGCAGGCGGTGCAGCGGATCGTCGAGCTGTCGCCGCGGCTGGTGGCGCTCGGCGGGGGCGGCTACGACCTGACGAACGTGGCCCGGGCGTGGACCGCCGCCTGGGCCGTCATGAACGGCGTCGCGCTCGATCCTGAGCTCCCGGCTGCCTTCGCCCCCGACATGCGCAGCTTCGAGTTCCGGTCACCATCCCTCTGGGATCCCCCGCCCGAGGTGCCGGCTGTGACCCGCCGCAGGGCTCAGGAGTTCGCCCGGCGCCAGGTGGAAGCCATCCGCCGGAGCATCTTCCCGGTCCACGGG
>JACPCF010000155.1 GCA_016179965.1 Candidatus Rokuibacteriota bacterium
CTGATTCAGCACCAGGCGCGCCTTCGCGGGAGGCACCCTCACGAATCGCGCAACCGCCTTCGTTTTCATGGCGCTAGCTCATCCTTCGAGCCGGGGCGAGAACCGAGCAGCCCAAGGCCCGAGGGACGAGCCGACCGGAGCGTACGCGGTTGTACGTGAGGATCGGCGAGGACCGAGAACGCCGGGATGCGACGGTTATCGCCATGGCTCACGTCTTGACCTCGGTGGTGGCCTTCTGGGCCGAGCCGTGGGCCCTGAAGGTCCGCGTCAGCGCGAACTCGCCGAGCCGGTGCCCCACCATGTTCTCCGTGATGTACACGGGAATGAACTTCCTGCCGTTGTGGACCGCCAGGGTGTGGCCGACGAACTCCGGCAGGATGGTGGAGCGCCGGGACCACGTCTTCAGCACCTTCTTCTGGCGGGAGCGGTTCATCTCCTCCACCCGCGTCAGCAGCAGCGGGTCCACGTACGGCCCTTTCTTAACGGAGCGTCCCATCCCGTCCCCTCTATTTCTTCCTACGCGCCACGATGTAGCGGTCCGAGGGGCCGGCCTTGCGGGTCTTGTACCCCTTGGTGGGCTTGCCCCACGGCGTCATCGGATGGTTGCCCTTGCCCCGCCCCTCGCCGCCCCCCATGGGGTGGTCCACCGGGTTCATCGCGGTGCCGCGCACCGTGGGGCGGAACCCGCGCCACCGGACCCGCCCGGCTTTGCCGGTCGAAATGTTCTCGTGATCCAGGTTCCCCACCTGCCCGACGGTGGCCATGCAGTCCAGCCTCACCATCCGGATCTCGCCGGAGGGGAGCTTGACCTGCGCGTAATCCCCCTCCTTGGCCAGGAGCTGGGTCTGGGAGCCGGCGCTCCGGCAAAGCTGGGCGCCCTTGCCGGGCTCGAGCTCGATGTTGTGGATCATGGTGCCGAGGGGGATGTTTCGAATCGGCAGGGCGTTCCCGGGAAGAATGTCCGCCTGCGGCCCCGACATCACGGTCTGGCCCACCTCCACGCCCAGCGGGGCGATGATGTAGCGCTTCTCGCCGTCCCGGTAGTGGAGGAGCGCGAGGCGGGCGGAGCGGTTGGGATCGTATTCGATCGCCGCGACCTTCGCGGGGATCCCCCACTTCTCCCGCCGGAAGTCGATCACCCGGAACTGGCGCTTGTGGCCTCCCCCCCGGTGGCGAACCGTGATCCGCCCGTAGACGTTCCGCCCGTCGATCCGGGGTTTGGGCCGGATCAGGCTCTTCTCCGGGCCCTTGCGCGTGATCTCCTCGCCTGTCAGGAGGGTCATGTAGCGCCGGGCCGGCGACGTCGGTTTCAGGATCTTGATGCCCATGGCCTAGACGCCCTCGACCAGCTCGATCTTGTGGCCCGGCGCGAGCGTCACCAGGGCCTTCTTCCACGACGGCCGCCGTCCCTGATGCCGCCCCATCCGCTTGAGCTTCCCCTCCACCGTAGAGGTGCGCACGGCGCTGACCTTCACGTTGAAGATCGCCTCGACGGCCTGGCGGATCTCCACCTTGTTGGCGTCGGGGATGACCTGGAAGGTGACCGTGTTGCGCTCCTCTTTCAGGCGCATGCTCTTCTCGGTCATGAGCGGGCGCACCACCACCTGACGGGCGGCTCTCACGGGGCCAGCTCCTCCTGGAGCGCCAGCAGCGCCGCGCGCTCGAACAGCAACTGGGGATGGCGGAGCAGCTGGTAGACTGACACGCGAGACGGAGTCTCGACCGTTAGCCACGGCACATTCCGCGAGGCGCGGGCCAAGGGCTCGCTCACCTGCTGAACCACCAGGAGCGTGGGAACAGGCTTGAGGGCGAGGCCCTCCAGGCGACGGACCAGCGCCTTCGTCTTGGCCTCGGGCACCTCCAAGCGCTCGATCACCTTGAGCTCTCCCCGGTTCACCGTGTCGGCCAGCGCGGCCCGGAGCGCCTCCCGCCGCGCCTCCCGGGGCATCCGCTGCGTGTAGTCGCGGGGCGTGGGACCGAAGACCGTCCCGCCCTTCCGCCACTGCGGCGCCCGGATGGAGCCCTGACGGGCCCGGCCGGTCCCCTTCTGGCGCCAGGGCTTCCTCCCGCCCCCGGAGACCTCGCTGCGGCCCTTGGTGTCGTGGGTGCCGGCGCGGCGGGCCGCCAGCTCCCGCGTGACCGCCTGATGCAGCAGCGGGATCCTGACCTCCACGCCGAAAACCTCGGGCTTGAGCTCGAGGGTTTCCTTCGGCTTTCCGGTCTGATCGAGGACGGCGACCTGCGGCATGGCTACTCCGCCTTCCGCTGCCGCCGCTGGGCTTTCGTGAGTTTGACGCTCTTCCTTACGACTACCAGGCTGCCGATGGGCCCGGGCACCGCGCCCCGCACCACCAGGAGGTTCTGCTCGGAGAACACGCGCACGACCCGCAGGTTCAGGACGGTTCGCCGGTCCCCGCCCATCCGGCCGGGAAGGTGGTGGCCGGGCCACACCCGGGACGGATCGGACGATGCGCCGATGGACCCCGGGGCCCGATGGAACATCGAGCCGTGGGTGGCGTCGCCCCCGGACCAGCCGTAGCGCCTGACGCCGCCCTGGAATCCCTTCCCCTTGGAGACGCCGCTGACGTCCACCAGCTCGTCGGGGGAGAACATCTCCACGGTCAGGGTCTGGCCCACCTTGTAGCCCTCCACCTTCTCGAGCCTGAGTTCCTTCAGCACCCGCAGGGTCGGGACGCCGGCCTTCTTGAAGTGGCCGGCCTGGGGCTTCGTGACGTTCTTCGTCTTCGGCTCGAACCCAAGCTGGAGCGCGTTGTAGCCGTGGCGCGCCTTTTCCCGCACCTCCACGACCGGGCAGGGACCGGCCTGGATCACGGTGACGGACACGTGCTTGCCGTCCTCCCCGAAGACCTGGGTCATCCCCATCTTCCGGCCGATCAGTCCCTCTTTCAGCGCCACGGTCCCGTTCCTCTCAGACTTCGTGCCATGTCGAGAACCGAGCAGCTCAAGGCCCGAGGGAGGAGCCAACCGGAGCGTACGAGGTTGTACGTGAGGATTGGCGACGACCGAGAACGCCGAGATGCGATGGTTATCGGCATGGCACTAGAGCTTCAGCTCGACGTCCACGCCGGACGGCAGGTCCAGCTTCATGAGGGCGTCCACGGTCTGGGGGGTGGGATCGAGGATGTCGATCAGCCGCTTGTGGGTCCGCATCTCGAACTGCTCCCGGGAGGTCTTGTCCACGTGCGGGGAGCGGAGCACGGTCCATCGGTTGATGATGGTCGGCAGCAGCACCGGCCCCGACACGCGGGCGCCCGTCCGCCTCACGGTCTCCACGATCTCCTTGACCGAGCGGTCGAGGAGCCGGTGATCGTAGGCCTTCAGGCGAACGCGAATCTTCTGATCCTGGGCGAGCGTCACCATGAATTTTTACTCGGCGATCTCCGCCACGACCCCGGCCCCCACCGTCCGGCCCCCCTCCCGGATCGCAAACCGCAGCTCCTTCTCCAGCGCGATCGGCGTGATCAGCTCCACCGCCATCGCCACGTTGTCCCCCGGCATCACCATCTCCACCCCACCGGGCAACGTGCACACCCCCGTCACGTCCG
>JACPCF010000049.1 GCA_016179965.1 Candidatus Rokuibacteriota bacterium
TGTCGCAATTGCTACCCTCCGCCTGATAAGACTTTGACGGTCCGCTCCGCCTCGCTGATCTTGTTAGCGGCGCACGACCAGACTCTATCGAGATTCGCGGCGACGTTGACTCCACGATTCGTCGCGGGAGTTGTTTCACCCCCTGTTGGCGCTGGGAGATCCAACAGCGGTTGAATGTCGGGACAGAATACAAGCGCCGGGTGGGTCCCAACCGATTCGTAGGCGGGCCCGCCTGGAGATATTTCTCCACTTGAACCTTCGTATTCAGCACGCGAGACGTATAGTCCTGAAACGTCACGTCGCCGCCAGCCATCGATTGCACGGCCTTGAGGCCCTCGAGCACATCATTCGCCGCCTGACGCTCGGCCGCTGGCAGTTGGGGAACAGCCGGAGCTGCCCCTGGAGGCGGTTCGGAAGGGGCCGGCGACGAGGCCGGCGGAGGCGCCGGAGGCGCTTGAGGGTTCTCGCTGCCTGACCGGCCGGCAATTCCATACCAGAGGATCGCGATGATCAGCAGGGCGCCAAGAGCGAGCAAGCCGTGCATGGGGGTGAAGGTGGAAGGGACTTCGGCATCGAGATTCTCTCGCGGCGGGGACGGTTTGCGAAACGATGACGGCCGCGGCTCTGCGGGAGGCTCGGATGGAGGAGAACCTGTCGGCTGTGTGACCCCGCAATGGGGACAGGAGACGTCCTCAGGAGAAATTTCCCTCCCGCACCCCCCGCACCGGGCTGGGGTCATGGCGCTGTCCCTTCCGGGGTCAGCGTCACCCCGGAGACATGGACAAACCTAAGAAATACAAAACGCGAGGCAGCAACGAGCCTCGCGGTGTTGATGGTGGGCGGAAGAGGGGTCGAACCTCTGACCTCAGCCTTGTAAGGGCTGCGCTCTCCCAGCTGAGCTATCCGCCCCCGTCATACTAGGGACTTCCGTGACGGCTGTCAACGCGAATCCCCCTGATGTGCCCGAAAACGTGCCCGCGATGCGATGTGGCTGCCCCAGACCAGTGCCGCGGTCCTCCGACCTCCTCGTCTCGCGGATCTACCTTGGCGGCAGTCGGCCGTCCGTGGCTGGGGCACCCGCGAGCCAGCCGAACCAGGCCACGCCCGCCGCCACGGCCGACAGGACCACCCAGATGGCGATGCGCGAGAGGTCTGCGAAGAAGGTGAGGGTAGCCGAGGACAGTCCCGTGAACGCCAGGCCGATGACCGGCAGGACCGGGACCCCGCACCCCATCACGCTGCAGGGACCCGTCGAAAAGCCCAGGACGCTCGTCAGGGCGCCCGCCACGCCTCCCTGCCGGGCGGCCCTGGAGCCCAATCCGCATTCCCTCAGTTGGCCACGACGGTAGGACCAGAGGGCGAAGTAGGTCCCGAAGAGGAGGGACGTCAGCAGGAAACGCCCGACGGAGGGGACGTCGATGATGAACCCCCACTCGACGCCCTCGATCGGGTTCTCCGCGATGAACCAAGCGATGGCCATGTCCGACAGGAACGCCAACTTCCGGCTCCACGGCAGGTCGGGCGAGGCCAGCCACTCGGGCAGGCGCGACAGCCACGGGTTGAACGTGAAGAGGTCGAAGGGCTTGCGCGCGAGCGAGAGCACGAGGACCGGCAGGAAGATGTTCAGGGCGAAGACCCCAACGGCCACCCACGCGAACACCTTCGGCCGGGCCCGGAGGGCTCTGCCGACCCCGCGGGCCGCTCGGGCAACTGCGTTCAGAGGCTGAAAACGCACGGCTCCACCTCCTCCCTCCGCGTGGCCAGGCGCATCGTGGGCCCCGGGGCGACGATTACTTCTAACGCCTCCACGGCCTGCACGGCGCCTGCCGCCGCCGCCCCGTCCCACCCCGACACGCGGCCGGTGGCGGCGCGCGCAACCACGAAGCCCGTCAGACCATGGGTGACGAGGTCCACGCGACGCCTCCGATCACGGCGATGGGTAGAGCCGGTACAGCATCAGATAGACGATCACGCCGGTGACGGAAACGTAGAACCAGACGGGGAGCGTCAAGCGGGCAATCCACCGGTGCTTCGTGAACTGTTCCCGGAAGGCCCGGTAGAGCACCGTCACCGCCAGGGGCGGAATCGTCGCCGCCAGGATGGTATGCGAGATGAGGATCGTGAAGTAGACCGGGCGAATCCAGCCCTGACCGGGGAAGGATGTAAAGCCGGAGAAGTACCGGAGCGTGAGATAGCTGATGAGAAAGATGATAGAGGTCACGAAGGCCGACAGCATACAGATCTTGTGAGCCATCACCCGGCGCTGCCGGATGAAGAGGAAGCCGGTCAGGAGAAGAATGGCGCTGGTCCCATTGAGGACCGCGTTGACCGTCGGGAGGGCCGAGAGGAGAGCGGGGCTCACCGCCGCCGCGCCCGGATGAAGATGATGGCCTGCCCCCTTGCCGACTCGACGCCGAACCCGGCCGCCTCGAGCTGCCAGACGAGCTCGGCTCGCGTGAAGAGGCTTTCCGGCGGGAAGAGCTGGCGGAGACCGGGAAGGAAGAAGCGGCGGGAGAGGTCCTGGAGGAAGAACCGCCCGCCCGGCTTCAGCACCCGACGCACTTCCCGGATGGCGGCCAGGTGACCGCGGATGTGGTGGAGGACGTTCAGCTCGTAGGCGAAGTCGAACGTCGCCGCCGGGAACGACAGCGTGGCCGCATCTCCCCGCCGGAACTCGACTCGGGGTACGAGCGCGGCACGCGCAGCGAGATTGAGGCGGGCCCGCTCGACCTGGCCGGGGTCATAGTCCACCCCCATCAGCGTCGCCTGCGGAAACTTCTCCGCGAGGGCGAGAGTTTCCCATCCGACCCCGGGGCCCAGCGCGAGGCCCTTTCCCTTCAGGGGACCGTCTGCGAGGCCCAAGAGCATCTCCATGGCCGATGCATCACTCCGCCAGGAGGCCCCGGATTGCGTCCCTGGACACTTCACTGCTGAAGTCGTGGGAGCCAACCACCTTCGCCGCGGCTCTGCCGCGACGGTCGATCAGGTAGGTGACGGGGATGCCATAGGCCCCGAAGGAGAGGGGGCTCTCCCCGCGGTCCATGAGCACCGGGAAGGTCAGCCCCCGCTCGTGCATGAACTTTCGGACCCCGGGGGCGTCCTCGCCGAGGTTCACGGCGAGCACTACCAGCCCCTCGGTCCCCATCGCCCGGTGAAGCTCTTCCATGGAAGGCATCTCCTCCAGACAGGGTGGGCACCAAGAGGCCCAGAAGTTGAGCAAGACGACGCGACCCCGGAAGTCGCTCAGCCGGACGCGGTTCCCGTTCAGGTCCGGAAGCTCGATCAGGGAGGAGGACACGAAATGACCCTTGCCCCAGACGGGTTCCCCAGTCGCTGCGATCAATGCGAGTGACAGAGGCGCCAGCCACCGCAACGCCCGTCGCATCGTTTCGCCGGTCCGGGGACCGACCCGGTTACCGCCGCTCGGCGAGCTCGAACGAGAAGCGTCCATCGCTCACGTGGCCGTCCACGCTCAGGATCCTCCAGTGGACAGTATAGCCCCCTGGCCCAAGGGCTGGCAGAGAAGCCC
>JACPCF010000008.1 GCA_016179965.1 Candidatus Rokuibacteriota bacterium
GGCCTGGCAGACGCGCTCGCTCGCGGAGCTCGACGTCGTCTTCCTCTACCTGGATGCCCTGGCGCTGCGGGTGCGGCGCGCGGGGAAGGTCGTCAGCGTCCCGATCCTCGGGGGCGTCGCCGTCCTCGCCGACGGCCGCAAGCACCTGCTGACCCTGGAGCTGTGCGGGGGCGAGTCCTTCGAGGCCTGGAAAGGGGTTCTCGATGGGCTCGTCGCCCGGGGGCTCAAGGCCCCCTTGCTGTGCGTCATCGACGGCCACGCGGGGCTGCGCCGAGCGGTGGGGCTGGTCTGGCCGGGGGCGGCCGTGCAGCGCTGCTGCGTGCACAAGCTCCGCAATCTGGAGCGGAAGGCGCCCAAGCACGTCCTCGCCGAACTCCGCGACGACTTCCACCGGATCGTCTATGCGCCAGGGCTCGAGGCCGCCCGGGCCGCCTGGACGGCATTTGAGCGCACGTGGGCCAAGCGCTGCCCCGGCGTCGTCAGGAGCCTGCGGGAGGGGGGCGAGGAGCTACTGACCTTCTTCGGCTTCCCCCGGGCGCAGTGGAAGACGCTTCGGACCACCAACGTCATCGAGCGCCTGCACGAGGAGTTTCGGCGTCGGGTCAAGACGCAGGGGGCGCTGCCGACGGAAGACGCCGCTGTGCTCTTGCTCTTCGGCCTGGTGGCCACCGGGCAGATCACCCTGCGCAAGATCGACGGCTATACAAAGCTCGCCGCGGTCATCCGGCAACGGATGCGCCCTGCGGCGTGACGGCCCGTGGAGGCGGCTTTCAGGGGATATCACGGTATGGACGCGAAGCCGATCGCCGATCCTGGAGCCAATGCGGCCCTCGCATTCAGGCCGTGCTACCCTGAAAATCGAGGAGAGCGCCTGAAGGACACCTTGTCATCATGCGGGAAACGCCCGAGCCGGAGGCGTGCATGACATTCACCATGCCCACTCTCACCGTCGTCGCTTTTGCCCTCTCCCTCCTCACCGCGCCGCTCGCCGCCGAGGCGGAGCAGCCGAGGAAGGTGGCGCGGATCGGGTTTCTTAGCCCTGGTAGCCCGGCGGCTGCGCCCAAATTGTTGGAGGCATTCCGACAGGGGCTTCGGGAGCTGGGCTGGGTTGAGGGCCAGAACATCGCGATCGAATGGCGCTTCGCTGAAGGCAAGTTCGAGCGTCTCCCGGAGCTCGCGGCGGAACTGGTCGCGCTCAAGGTGGACCTCTTGGTGGCGGCCGCGCCGCAGCCCGCCAGGGCCGCCAAGGAAGCTACCTCAGCGATCCCTGTGGTCTTCATCGGTGTGGCGGACCCTGTGCGGATCGGGCTGATATCGAGCCTGGCACGGCCCGGGGGGAATGTGACTGGGGTGACCACCCTCGTCCCCGGGGAGTTCATCGCCAAGCAGGTGGAGCTGCTGAAGGAGACGGTCCCGAAGGCCTCCCGTCTGGCCGTTCTCATGAATCCGACGAACGCCGTCCATGTGGAGCGGATGGACGAGCTACGAGGAGCGGCACAGAAGCTGGGGCTAGCGCTCCAGTGGCTAGAGGCGCGCGCGGCCGGCGACTTTGAGGGCGCATTCCAGGCCGCGAGTGGGAAGCGCGCGGACATGCTGGTCGTCCTGGGAGATCCTCTCGTGGGGCTTCACCGAAAGCGGGTCGTGGAGCTGGCCGCGCAGCATCGTCTGCCAGCCATCTACCTGTTCCGGGAGGACGTTCTCGCGGGGGGACTCATGTCGTACGGGCCGGTGCTTACCGATCTCTTCCGGCGTGCTGGGACCTATGTGGACAAGATCCTCAAGGGGGCCAAGCCCGCCGACTTGGCGGCCGAGCAGCCCACGAAGTTCGAACTACTGGTCAACCTAAAGACCGCCAAGGCTCTGGGCCTCAGCATCCCGCCGTCCGTGATGGTAAGGGCGGACCAGGTAATCGAGTGACTGAGACGGTCTTGCCCGAAGATCGCAACCAGATGCGCGACGTCCTTCCCACCCAGGACCAACCGGAGGTTGCGTCTCGATATTTCCACATCAAACGGGACACCACCTGGAGTGGGCACATGCCGCTGTCACGCTATCGGGTCATCGACCTCACGACGGTCCGCTCGGGGCCGACCTGCACGAAGATCCTGGCCGACCTGGGCGGCGACGTGCTGCGCGTCGAACGGCCAGGGGATTCCGGCCGGGACCGCGTGTTTTTCGATCAGGGCGATCTCCAGCGAAACAAGAAGAGCCTGGTCCTCAACCTGCAGCACCCCAAAGGGGTCGAGATCCTGCGCGCGCTGGCCTGGCGGGCGGACGTCGTCGTCGAAAACTACCGCCCCGATGTGAAGCATCGCCTCGCGATCGACTACGAGACCCTGAGCCGCGAGAACCCGCGTCTCGTCTACGCCAGCATCTCAGGCTTCGGCCAGACCGGTCCGTACCGGGACCGCCCTGGCTACGACCAGATCGTGCAGGGGATGTCCGGCCTGATGTCGCTCACCGGCACGGCGGAGACGGCGCCGCTCCGGATCGGGATCCCCATCGGCGACCTGCTGGCCGGCTATTTCGCGGCCCTCGGGATCCTGGCGGCGGTCTTCGCCGATCCCCAGGTCGTCCAGTCGAGGCTCGTCCACGAGCTGTCCCATCCGCTGTGGGGCCTGCACAAGGTGACCGGGCTGCCCGTGCGCCTCCACCGAACGCCGGCTGAGGTCAAGACGCCGGCCCCGCTCCCCGGGGCCCACACACGCGAGGTCCTGGTCGAGCTCGGCTACGACGGGGACGCGATCGAGACGCTCCTGGCGGATGGCGTCGTCGAAGAGGCCAAAGGCGCATGAGGTGCCCTGTGCCGCATGCTGAGGCGTCAACGCACTGGTCCGGAGCGGTTCGAGCGCCGGCTTTGCCGGCGCAATCCCTGGGGGGAGGAATCGGAAGGGGGGCGTAGCCCCCCTCCGAGGAGCATATGAGCGATCTGATCCGAGTGGAAGAGAAGGACGCTATTGCGACCGTGAGCTTCAATCGCCCCGAAATGCGTAACGCCATCAGCCTGGCCATGTGGCAGGAGATCGCGCGCGTGACCGAGGCGCTCGGCAAAGACGCGGGCGTCCGTGCCGTCGTCTACCGGGGCGCCGGCACGGAGGCCTTCGCCTCGGGCGCCGACATTTCTGAGTTCAAGGAGGTGCGCAAGGACGTCGCCACCGCCCAGGCCTACGGCAAGGAAACCGAGGCCGCCTACCTCGCTATCCGCCACTGCCCCAAGCCGACGGTCGCGATGATCTTCGGGTTCTGCATGGGCGGCGCCATGGCGATCGCCATGGCGTGCGACCTCCGCTTCGCCGCCGCCGGCGCCAGGTTCGGGATTCCCGCGGCGCGCCTCGGCATCATTTACGGGCTCGGGAGCATCCGGCAGCTGGTGGACCTGGTCGGGCCTTCCTACGCCAAGGACATCCTCTTCTCCGCGCGCACCCTCGAGGCGGAGGAGGCGCTCCGGATCGGCTTCATCAACCGCCTCCTGCCCCCGGCGGAGCTGGAGGCCTACACGTACGACTACCTGAGGAAGGTCGCGGAGAACGCGCCGCTCTCGGTCCGTGGGTCCAAGATCATCATCGAGGCCATCCTGGAAGACGGCGCCCTCAAGCAGCGGGAGCGCATCCGCCAGCTCGCGCTGGAGGCCTTCGAGAGCCAGGACTACAAAGAGGGCACCGGGGCCTTCCTCGAGAAGCGGCCGCCGCGCTTCGAAGGGCGCTAGGTGAGGTTCGCGTTCTTCACGTCCACGCCGCTCAGCCCCACGGAGGGGAGCGGGACCTTCGTGGGGATCCGCGAGCTGGAGCGCGCGCTCGCGAGGCTCGGCCACGCGGTGGAGCTCCGCGCGCTGGGATTCCGCTCGGGCTTCCACACGCTGGACCGGTGGCTCTACAACGCCGGTCTCGTCCTCGACCCGCCCGCCGCCGACGTCGTGGTGGGGTTCGACCTGGACGGCTTTCTCTGGGCGCGCCGCCGGCGCGTCCCCTTCGTCGCGAGCCTCAAGGGCATCATCGCCGACGAGCTCCGGAACGAGCGGGGCTGGACCCGCGCGCTCCTGTCCATTCAGGCCGGCTGGGAGCGCCGGAACGTGGCGCGCGCCGATCGGGTGCTCGTGACGAGCCGCTACTGCGCCGACGTGGTCGAGCGCCTGTACGGTGTGCCGTCCACGAAGATCGCGGTGGTTCCCGAGCCCATCGACCTCGAGGACTGGCAGCGGTACTTCGCGCGGGCGCCACGCCGCCCCGCTGAGCGGCCGACCGTCCTGTCCGTGGGGCGCATGTACCCGCGCAAGCGGTTCGAGGATCTCCTGGAGGCGATGGCGCGCCTGCGGGACCGGCTCCCGGCCGTCCAGCTTCGTCTCGTGGGGAGCGGGCCCGAACGCGACCGGCTGCTCCGCCGCCACGCCGACCTGGGCCTCGGAGACGCGGCGCTCTTTCTGGGCGAGGTCTCGCGCGACCGCCTGGCGGAAGAGTATGTGAACGCGGACTGCTTCTGCCTCCCCAGCGTCCAGGAGGGCTTTGGCATCGTCTTCCTCGAGGCCATGGCCGCGGGGCTGCCGGTCGTCGCCTGCCGGGCGGCGGCCGTTCCCGAGGTCGTGCCCGACGGGATCGTTGGACGGCTCGTGGAGCCGCGCAATCCGGAGCGGCTGGCCGACGCGCTCGAGGAAATCCTCACGGACTCACGCCGACGAAAAGACTACGGCGAGGCGGGGCGCCGCAGGGCGGCCGAGTTCAGCGCCGCCCACGTGGCTCAGCGGTTCCTGGAAGTGGTGACACACTTATGAAGCGACCTGAGACCGGGCTGGTCTATGCGACGCGCCGCTTCACCTTCTCGGCGGCGCATCGGTACTGGCGCCCCGAGTGGAGCCCGGAGGAGAACCGGAAGGCCTTCGGCAGCCTCACCCAGGTGCACGGCCACAACTACACGCTGGAGGTCACCATCCGTGGCGGCGTGGACGAGCGGACCGGCATGCTGATGGATCTCGGCGAGCTGAAGCGCATGGTGGGCGAGGCCGTGACCCAGCGCTTCGACCATTCGGACCTGAACGAGGATCCGCTCTTCTCGCCCGGGGCGATCCCGACGACCGAAAATCTCGCCCGGGGCGTGTGGGACCTGCTGGCTCCCAAGCTGGGGTCCGATCGGCTGTGGCGGATCCGCCTCTGGGAGGAGCCGACCTTTTACGTGGACTACTATGGGCCCTGACGCGCTCACGCTCACCCGGACGTTCCACTTTAGCGCCGGTCACCGGCTGGCGAACCCCGCGCTCGGGGAGGCGGAGAACCGCGCGCTCTACGGTCCGTGCTTCCGCCCTCACGGGCACAACTACCTCCTGGAGGTGAGCGTGGGCGGGCGGGTCGATCCGCGGACGGGCATGGCGGCGGACCTGGAGGCGCTCGAGTCCGCGGTGAGGCGCGCGGTGCTGGACCTGGTGGACCACCGGGACCTCAACGCCGACGTTCCCGCGTTGGGGGGGATCATTACCACCGGAGAAAATCTGGCCCGGCAGTTCTGGCGGCTCCTGTCGCCGGCTTTGCCTCCGGGGTCCCTCCGGCGGGTCGCGGTCGTGGAGACGGCCAACAACACCTTCGAGTACTACGGCGAGGCCGATGACGGAGACACTCAATGATCGAGGAATGGGTGGCGAAGATCTTGAAGGAGCTGGGAGAGGACGTGCAGCGCGAGGGGCTCGAGCGGACTCCCGAGCGCGTGGCGAAGGCGCTGCAGTTCCTGACGTCGGGGTATCAGCAGGACGTCAAGGACGTGCTGAACGACGCCCTCTTCGTCGAGAACTACGACGAGATGGTCGTGGTCAAGGACATTGATGTATTCAGTTTGTGTGTCCCGAGCAAGCAAATTGTCAATGCCGTAGGTGGGGCCAAACCAGCTCGTGAAGTCCAGGTAGGCGACCGCCTGTGGACACTGGACCATGGGTACTTGAGGGAGACGACTGTAACCAGGGTGACTTCAAGGAAGACTCGGGGGATCGTGGAGGTCCGGACCGCCGGCGGACGCTTTCGGGTGACGCCTGACCATCCTGTGATGACGAAGGCCGGCTGGAAGGAGGCCCAAGACTTGAAGACAGGGATTGAGATTGAGTGGATCAATCCCAAGTCAGTTTGCCGGGAGATTCGGAGACCCAGGCAAGGATATCCCCTGGGATACGCGCTGGGAGCAACGGCTGCCGATGGGAGCGTTCAGGATGGCCGGCGGATCAGCCTGGCCGTGAAAAGCCCCGCGTTCGCCAAGGTCTATCGAAAAGCGATGCTCCAAGCCTTTCCTGGTTGCAGGCCTGCGGTCCATCGGATCATGGTTCCATCGGGTTTTCTCAAGAAAGAGATTCCGATCTATCGGGTCCGTGTTGTCTCTCGCGATATCGGCGAGAAGCTGTGTCGCTGGTTGGGTATCTCGGAGCAAGGATCCAGAAGCAAGACGAAGTCCTTCGATTTTCCTCGGGTTGTCACCTCGTCGCTACCGATGATGCGTGGTTTCCTCGACGGGTACTCTGACGGGGACGGCTCCCTTACCCGGTGCGGCAGGTTCATTACCAGTTCCAACCGGAAGTTCCTCGGCACTCTCGCCGAGTACCTGGAAACGCCGATGGCCCAGGTCGGAAACGGCCGGGCCGACTGCTTCAGGATCTACCTCTCGAACAGGCGGCACCAGGCAGGGTGGTACGGAAAACACGGCTTTCGCCAGCTGAGCGATTTCTATGTGCCAGTGGACAGCACCTACACCAGCGTGCTGGCGGTGCGGCGCCTACCGAGACCGGGAAAGCCTTACACGGTCTACAGCTTCAAGTGCGATCCACATCCTACTTTCCTGATCGGAGGGCACCTGACACACAATTGTGAACATCATTTGTTGCCTGACCACGCAGATCGCTCAGACCCTCCAGGAGGCACTCAAGCCCCGAGGAGTGGCGGTGGTGATCGAGGCGATCCATCTCTGCATGGTGATGCGCGGGGTGGAGAAGCAGAACTCGAAGGCCGTCACCTCCGCCATGCTCGGGGCCTTCCGCGACCGCCCCGAGACGCGGGCCGAGTTCATGGAGCTGATCAAGCCGCGGGGGAGTGTCCTGTGAAGCTGAAGGACCAGGTGGCGATCGTCACCGGGGCGGGGCGGGGGATCGGCCGCGCCGTGGCGCTCGCCTTCTGCCGCGAGGGGGCCGGCGTGGCCCTCGCCGCCCGAACGGCTTCAGAGCTCGAGACCGTCGCCGCTCAGATCAAGAGCCGGGCCGGCCGAGCCCTGGCCATCCCCACCGACGTCACCCGCGAAGCGTCAGTGGCCGCCCTCGTCGAGAAGGTCCTCGCCGAGTTCAAGAAGGTGGACATCCTGGTGACGGCGGCCGGCGTGGCGACCTTCGCCCCACTGGTGGACACGAAGCCCGAGGAGTGGGACCGGATGATGGCGGTGAACGTGCGCGGGGTTTTTCTGACTTGCCGCGCCGTGCTGCCGTCCATGATGCGGCAGTGCCGGGGGACCATCATCAACATCGTCTCCGTGGCGGCCAAGCGCGCGATCCCCGGCGGCGCCGCCTACGCGGCCTCCAAGCACGCCGTCCTGGGGCTCACCCAGGTCCTCGCCGAGGAGATGCGGCCTCACGGCGTCCGGGTCGGATCCCTGAGCCCCGGCGCCGTGGACACGGCCCTCTGGGACGCCGTGCCTCACCCGCCTGATCGCTCCCGCATGCTGAGGCCGGAGGACGTGGCGGAAGCCGCGCTCCTGATGGCGAGCCTGCCCCCCGGCGCGTCGCTCGAAGACCTGACCCTCCTCCCCGCCGGCGGCATCCTTTAACGTTCTGGTATAATGGTTGGTGCATAGGAGGAACTGAATGATCGCGCTGACCGAGGCGGCGGCAAAGAAGGTGGTGGACCGGCGGCTCGAAGAGGGGAAGCCCGAGTGGGGCCTCCGCATCCGGGTCGTGGGCGGGGGCTGCTCCGGGATGTCGTACGATCTCGGCTGGGAGGACGCGGCCGCCGACGGGGACAATGTCATCGAGTCTCACGGAATCAAGGTGTACGTGGATCAGCAGAGCGCGCCGTATCTCGCCGGCAGCGAGATTGACTTTGTCGAGAACAGCATGATGGGCGCCGGCTTCGCCATCAAGAACCCGAACGTCAAGTCCTCCTGCGGTTGCGGCCAGTCTCATCAATTCCAGTCGTAGCAGTCAGACGATGAAGGTGCAGGTCCGGCTCTTCGCCCGCTACCGTGAGGCGGCAGGGCGGGACCACGTGGAGCTGGAGCTCCCCGAGGGCGGCACCGTCGAAGCCGCCTGGGCGGCCGTCGCGGAACGCTACCCCGCGCTCCGACCGTACCGTCCCTACACCCTCTTCGCCGTGGGCCAGGACTACGTGCCCCCCGAACACCCGCTCCGTCCGGGCGACGAGGTCTGCCTGTTCCCGCCCGTGAGCGGGGGATCGGATGGCGCGGATCTCTACCGCGTCACGAGCGACCCGCTCTCGGAGGCCGCGGTGACGGCGGCCGTGGCGGATCCAGAGGCCGGAGGCGTGGTGGTCTTCTCGGGCGTGGTCCGCGACGAGACCGGCGGGCGCCGGGTGAAGTTCCTCGAGTACGAGGCCCACGCCCCGATGGCCGAAGCGAAGATGCGCGGGATCGGCGGGATGGTCCGCGCCCGCTGGCCGGGGGTGAAGCGGGTCGCCATGGTCCACCGGGTGGGGCGGCTCGAGATCGGGGAGGCCAGCGTGATCATCGCCGTGTCCGCGGGTCACCGCGCGGAGGCCTTCGAGGCCTGTCGCTTCGCCATTGATCGCTTGAAGGAGACGGTCCCCATCTGGAAGAAGGAGTACTTCGAGGACGGGGAGGTGTGGGTCGGCCTCCAATCGGAATGTGACCACCGTCACTGAGTTCGTCGAAAAAGTTTTCGGCACGATTCGCCGCCACGGGATGCTCGCTGGCGGCGAAACTGTCCTAGCCGGGGTGTCGGGCGGCGCCGATTCCGTGGCGCTCCTCCACGCACTGCTGGCGCTCCGGCCGCGCCTCGGCCTCACCCTCCACGTCCTTCACGTGAACCACGGCCTTCGCCCTGAGGCGGATTCCGAGGCGGCCTTCGTCGAGGACCTGGGGCTGCGGTGGGACGTTCGCGTGATCGTGGAGCGGGTGAGCGCCATCGCGGAGGCCGGCGAGTCTCTCGAGGCGCGGGCCCGGGCGCAGCGGTACGCCGCCTTCTCGAAGTGGGCCCGAGCGCTCGGAGCCTCCAGGGTCGCGCTCGGCCACACTGCCGACGACCAGGCCGAGACGGTGCTCATGCGCCTGCTCGAGGGCGCGGGCCCCCGAGGGCTGGCGGGGATCCCGTCCGTGCGGGGCCGCTATATTCGTCCGCTCATCGAGGTCCGTCGCCGGGAGATCGAGACCGAGCTGGAGCGTGCGGGGCTCACCTGGGTCGAGGATCCCTCCAACCGGGATCCGAAATTCCTTCGAAACCGGATCCGCCACGACCTGCTGCCTTTCCTGGCCGCGGCCTATAATCCGCAGATCGTCGAAGCCCTGTGCCGGGCCGGCGCTCTGGCGCGGGCGCTCGTGCAGGACGTGGCGCGCCACGCGGCACAGGAGCTGGAGCGCCTGGCAGAAGGGGAGGAGGAAGGCCTGGTTTTCTCGCGCGCCGCATTGAGGGGGCTTCCGGTCGGCGTCGCGGAAGAGGTCTTGCGGCAGGCGCTCGGCCGGCTGGGCGAGCGCCGTCCGCTTCGCTCGTGGGCGCTCGGGGCCCTCGCGCGGTCTATCGCGACGGCATCCCCCGCTCCGATCAGGCTGGGGCGCGTGATGGTCGAGGTGAGCGGGGATCGGCTCAGGCTCTCCCGGGGAACCGCTGAGCTTCTCACGGAAGCCATCCTTCCGGTCCCGGGCTCCGTCGAGGTCCCTGCCGCCTGGCTGAGGCTCGAAGCGCGCGAATTCAACTGTCCAGAATCCTATACACCTCCCACCGACCCGTGGATCGTCGCCTTCGATCGGCAAGGGCTGCCTGGCACGCTGAGCGTGAGGGGGCGCCGCGCGGGGGACCGCTTCCACCCCTTCGGCGCGCCGGGGAGCAAGCGGCTCAAGGCGTTCCTGATCAACGCCAAGATCCCGCGCTGGCGGCGTGACCACCTGCCCCTCCTCCTGGCCGGCGGGGAGATCGCCTGGGTGGTGGGCGTCCGCCGCGGCGCTCTCGCTCCCGTGACCGCGGCCACCCGCCGGATCGTCGAAATCCGGGCGTGCCCCCTTGGCGGCGGCGCGCGGGCGGAGTAAGATGGGGGCCGTGCTGACCCGCTGGTCGGTTCTTCTCCTCGTGGGCCTCCTGCTTCTGGCGTGCCCTCCGGACGTCGGAGCCCAGCAGTCCCAGGACCCCAAGGCCACGCTCCGTGCCATGGAGGACGCGTTCGTCGCCGTGGTGGAGCACGTCATGCCCGCGGTGGTCAACGTCAGCACCACCCCCAAGAAAGAGGCGGCCTCCGAGGAGCCCCAGACGGAGGAGCGCTTCCGCGAGTTCTTTGGGCCGGAATTCTTCGAGCGCTTCTTCCGGGGTCGGCCGCCGCGCGAGCCGGCCCGCTCCTCCGGCTCCGGCGTGATCGTGGATCCGCGCGGCTACATCCTCACGAACAATCACGTCATCGAGAACGCCGCCGACATTCAGGTGCGGCTCTCCGACCAGCGGAAGTTCCCGGCCACGCTCGTGGGCCGGGACCCCAAGACCGATCTGGCGGTGCTGAAGATCGAGGCGCCCGGCCCGCTCCCCGTCGCGGAGCTCGGCGACTCGGATCGCCTCAAGATCGGCCAGTGGGCCATCGCGATCGGCAACCCCTTCGGCCTCGACCGGACGGTGACCCTCGGCATCGTCTCCGCCACGGGGCGGATGCGGCTCGGGGTCTCACAGTTCGAGAACTTCATCCAGACCGATGCCTCCATCAACCCAGGCAACTCCGGCGGGCCCCTCCTGAACCTGGACGGCAAGGTGGTCGGTATCAACACGGCGATCGTCGCCACCGGGCAGGGGATCGGGTTTTCCATTCCGATCAACATGGCGAAGGAGGTCATGGCCCAGCTGATCAACCAGGGGCGCGTGGTCCGCGGGTGGCTCGGGATCGTGATCCAGGACCTGAGCGACGAGCTGGCGGGCGGCTTCGGGGTCGCGCCCCGGAGCGGCGTGCTCGTCGCCGACGTCATGAAGGACAGCCCGGCCGAGGCCGCCGGGCTGCGCGCCGGGGACGTCATCGTCGAGTTCGGCGGCCGGGCCACGCCCGAGGTGCCGGAGCTCCAGCGCCGCGTCGCCGCGACGCCTCCCGGCCAACCCATCCCGCTGACGATCCTCCGGGAGAAGAAGCAGGAGCGGCTCACGGTCAAGCTCGGGGAAATGCCCGGGGAGGAAACCCTCGTCGCCACGGCGCCCACGCGCGAGGCGTGGGGGCTTCGCGTGGCGATGCTGACTCCGGAGCTGGCGCAGCGCTACGATCTCACCGCCCGGGAGGGCGTGGTGGTCATGGAGGTGGCGCCCGGCGGCCCCGCCGACCGCGCCGGGATCCGTCAGGGGGATGCGATCCTCGAGGTGAACCGCCGGCCCGTCCGGACCCTCGAGGCGTTCCAGCAGGCCCTCGCCAAGGTGAAGGCGGGCGAGGGCGTGGCCGTCTACCTCCAGCGCGGGGGCGGCCGGCACGAGTACGTCGTCCTGAAGGGACCCGAGTCCAAGTAGCCCGGGGCGCGCCGGTGGCGCTCACGACGGAGAAGGACCGACGCCCGGTCGTCCTGACCGTGGACGACGAGCTCGGGGTGCGGGCGGCGATTCGTCAGGTCCTCCAGGACGACTGCGACATCCTCGAGGCGACCGACAGCCCCTCGGCGCTCGCCCAGCTCCAGTCCCACGACGTGGATCTCGTCCTGCTTGACGTGCGCCTGCCCGGGGAGACCGGTATCGGAATCCTGGAACGGATCAAGGCGCTCGAGGAGTCCCTGGAAGTGATCATGGTCACCGCCGTGAACAACGTGCGGACGGCCGTGGAGGCGATCCAGCGGGGGGCCTACGACTACGTCGTCAAGCCCTTCGACGTGGACGAGATGGAGAACCTGGTCCGCCGCGCCCTCGAGAAGCGCGCGCTCCAGCGCGAGGTGCTCTACCTCCGGTCGGAGCTGGCCAGCGCCCACGGCTTCGACGAGATCGTCGGGCGCCACCCCGAGATGGTCCGGATCTACGAGCGGGTCGCCCAGGTCGCCGAGACGACGGCCACGGTGCTGATCATGGGGGAGAGCGGCACAGGCAAGGAGCTCATCGCGCGCGCGATCCACCGCCAGGGCCCCCGGCGCGAGCGGCCGTTCGTCGCCGCCAACCTGGCCGCGATCCCGGAGCCGCTCCTGGAGTCCGAGCTGTTCGGCCACGAGAAGGGGGCGTTCACCGGGGCCTACCAGAAGAAGCCGGGCAAGTTCGAGCTGGCTCACGGCGGGACGCTCTTCCTCGACGAGGTCGGGACGCTCCGCGTGGACCTCCAGGCGAAGCTCCTGCGCGTCCTCCAGGAGCGGGAGATCGAGCGCGTGGGCGGGACGCGGACCATCAAGGTGGACGTCCGGATCATCGCCGCGACGAACGCGAACCTCAGGCAGGCGGTGAAGGAGCGCGCCTTCCGGGAAGACCTCTTTTACCGGCTCAACGTGGTCCCGCTGACGGTGCTGCCGCTCCGCGAGCGGCGGGAGGATATCCCGGCGCTCGTCACGCACTTCGTCACGAAGTACAACCGCGAGTTCGGCAAGGCGATCCGGGGCGTCTCGCCGGGCGTGCTGCCCGTCCTGATGGAGTACGACTGGCCCGGGAACGTCCGCGAGCTGGAAAACATCATCGAGCGCTCGGTGGCCCTGGCCCGCGGGCTCGTGATCCGCTTGGCGGATCTGCCGCTGGACCTGGCGCTGCCCGAGGCCGCGCCGCGCGGCGAGGAGAAGGGGCTCACGCTCAAGGAGGCGCGGGAGCGCTTCGAGCGGCAGTTTATCCTGCGCGCCCTGGACCGGGTGGACTGGAACCAGAGCCGGGCGGCGCGCCTCCTGGGCCTCCACCGCAACACGCTGACGGCCAAGCTGGCCGGCTGGGGGCTTCGCCGCGGCGACGCCGATCAGGCTGCTCTCTAGCGGTCCATTCGCGGCTCCAGGCCCCGCCACAGCAATTCCGCCCACCGGGCATACCCCTGATCCGACGGGTGGTAGCCGTCGGCGGCGATGAGCTCAGGACGCCGCGGCACTTCTCTCCGGCTCGGCGTGTAGAGATCCACGAGTTCCACGTCGTACATCCGGGCTTGCCGACGCAGCGCCTGGTTGAACAGCGCGACCCGTCGCCCGACCGTGGCGGCCTCCTCCCCGCCCCTGAAGCGCGGCGTGACCGTGAGATCCGGGATGAGGTTCACCACGAGGACGGCCGTCGTCTCGCGGAGGAGCGTTCGGAAGATCGTCTCCACGTTGCGCTCGTACGCCCCTGCCTCCCGGCTCCGCGTGATGTCATTCGGCCCGATGGAGAGCGTCACGAGGTCGGGCCGCAGCGCGAGGGCCCGTCCGAGCTGCCCCTCCACGACGTCCGCAGCGGTGGCGCCGCTCACCCCCAGGTTCATCAGGAGCGCCCCGGGGTACAGCGAGCGAAGGCGCTCGTAGAACCGGCTCACATAGTTTCGCTCGGGGTCGCTTGCGCCGACTCCATACACGGTGCTGTCGCCGAGGGCCACGTACATCACCGCCGTGCTCCGGTCGCTCGGTAGGCGACGGGGAGGCATCACCTGGGCGGACCCGGCGAGGAGCAGCGCGTAGGCCAGCGTGAGGGTGAGGAGGAGCGGATGCTTCATGCGCGTGCCTCCAGCACGCCTACCCTAGCCCCCGAGTCTCGACGGGGTCAAGCGACGAGGACACCGCTTGACAGGCCTTCCGACTCCGCCTAGACTCCCCCCAAGTCCCGCACTCTCACCGTTTGGCCTAGGGGGGAAGAGGAATGCCCCTGGCTCCGGTCCGTGGGCAGATCCTGGACGCCCTCGTTGGTCATGCCGATGGTCGGCCGGGGCGTTTGCGCGTTCACGAAAGGAGGAACCCATGGAACCCATCAGTCGCCGCCGATTCCTGACCACCACCGCCGGTCTCGCCGGCATCCTCGCCGCGGGCGTGCCGCCGGCGCGGGGCCAGCAGCGGGAGATCTCGTACCTGGCCTGGAATAACTTCGCCCCGGCGTCGGACAAGAAGCTGGCCGAGATCGGCCAGCGCTTCACCAAGGACACGGGGATCAAGATCCGCATCGACCACATCGCCCACGCCCAGCAGGCAGCCAAGTACGCCTCGGAGGTCCAGAGCCAGGCCGGCCACGATCTGGTGGAGATGCGGATGCACTTCCCCTGGCTGTACGAGCCCCAGCTCGTGGACGTCTCGGACTTGGTGGCCGATCTGGAGAAGAAGTACGGCAAGGTGATCTCAGCGGGCTATGAGACAGCGCACGTCAAAGGCGTCTGGCGGGCCGTGCCCCAGTATCACCTGTTCTTCCTCGCGACCTACCGAGAGGACCTCTTTAAGAAGGCGGGGCTCCCGGTCCCGGACACCTGGGAGGACCTCTACAAGGTCGGCAAGGAGCTGAAGAAGATGGGGCACCCGGTCGGGATCCCCATCAGCCAGAACTACGACTCCATCTCGACGGCGGGTCCCGTACTCTGGTCCCTGGGCGGGATGGAGATCGATAAGGACGGCAAAACGGTCCGCATCAACTCGCCCCAGACCGTCGAAATGGTCGAGTGGTACAAGAAGATGTTCCGTGACTGCATGGAGCCCGAAGTCCTCTCCTGGAACGACGCGAGCAACAACGAGTCGATCACGGCCGGCAAGGCGGGGTGGATCCACAACCCGATCAGCGCCTACCTCCTGGCGCGGAACAAGAAGATGGTGACGGCCGACGGGATCAACCACCACCGGAGCCTGGCCGGTCCCCAGGGCCGCCACGATACCGACGTGCCGCGCCACATGGGGATCTGGAAGTTCTCGAAGAACATCGAGGCGTCCAAGGAGTGGATCCGCTACCTGCTCGGGAAGAAAGAGGTCTACGACGAGTACATCGTGTCGGGCGACGCCTTCAACCTCCCGGTCTACACGAACCTCCAGGATCACCCCGTGCTCAAGACCGACCCCAAGTTCGCCGCGGTCAAGCCTGAAGGAGTCCAGTTGCACGCCTACGGCTGGCCCGCTCCGCCCAGCGACAAGGTCCAGCAGATTACCAACTTGTTCGTCCTGCCGAACATGATCGCCAAGGCGGTGACCGGCACGCCGACCAAGGAGGCCATCGCCTGGGCCGAGAACGAGATGAAGCGGATGCTGGCCGGGTAACCTGAGTGGCTGTCGGAAACGTCGGCGTCGCCACTGTTGCCCGCCGATCGCTGAGAGTCCGGGTCCGGGAGCTGATCGACCGCGAGAAGATCCTGGGCCCGGTCTTTGTGACACCGGCCCTGCTCCTGCTCGTGCTGCTCGTCGCTTATCCGTTCGCCATGGCGCTCTACTTCTCGGTCTCCAACGCCTTCATCGGCCGGCCAAGCCACTTCATCGGTGTCCAGAACTTCGTCAACCTCTGGCAGAGTGACGCCTTCCGCCAGACCTTCCAGAACGCCTTCGTTTTCACGGGCAGTGCGGTGGCCATCAAGTTAGTTCTGGGGATTTCCCTCGCGTTGCTGCTCAACCAGCAGCTCTGGTTCAAGCGGGCCATCCGGGGGGCCGTCCTCCTGCCCTGGGTGATCCCCACGGCGCTCTCCACGCTCGGCTGGTGGTGGATGTTCAGCTCGCTTTACAGCGTGGTGAACTGGACCGGCATCGCGGTGGGGATCATGGACCCGCCGGGCCCCAACTGGCTCGGGCAGAAGTACTACGCGATGACCGCCGTGGTGGCGGTGAACGTCTGGCGGGGGCTCCCATTCTTCGCGATCACGATCCTCGCCGGGCTGGTCTCGATCCCCCGGGAGCTCTACGAGGCCGCGGAGGCCGACGGCGCCGGGCCGGTGGGGCGTTTCTGGTACGTCACGCTCCCGATGCTGAAACCGGTCCTGGCGATCGTCGTCCTGTTCTCCACGATCTTCACGTTCAGCGACTTCAACATCGTCTACGTGCTGACCCACGGCGGGCCCATCAACTCCACGCATCTCTTCGCCACGCTCGCGCGCCAGATAGGGCTGGAGACCGGGCGGATCGCCGAGGGCGCCGCGATCTCGCTGTACCTGTTCCCCCTGCTGGTCTTCGTGGTGTACGCCCAGTTGAAGTTCGTGAGGAAGGAGGTCTACTAAGTGGAGGGCCAGTCGGCCCGGAGGCTCCGCTGGAAGGTCGCGAGCCATCTCCTGCTCGTCCCGTTCCTCCTCTTCGCGCTTTTCCCCTTCTACCACATGGCCCTGACCTCCCTGAAACAGGACCGGGAGCTCTACGACCGGCAGGCCGTTCCGCTCCTGATCCGCCAGGGGCCCACGCTCGATCACTACCAGAAGCTCCTGTGGGAGAGCGCGTTTCTGACGTGGACGAAGAACAGCCTCCTGGTCACGCTCCTCGCGACAACGCTCTCGCTGGTCATCGGGACCGTCGCCGCCTACGCGCTGGCGCGGCTCCGGTTCTTCGGCGTCGCGAGCTTCGGAACCGGCATCTTCGTCACCTACCTGGTGCCGACGTCCCTCCTCTTCCTGCCGATGGCCCAGGTGGTGAACTGGCTGGGGCTCGGCGACTCCAAGTGGTCGCTGGTGGTGACGTACCCGACCTTCCTCGTGCCGTTCTGCACGTGGCTCCTGATGGGCTACTTCCGGACCGTCCCCAAGGAGGTGGAGGAGTGCGCGATGGTGGATGGCGCCACCCGGATCCAGGCCCTGCTCCGGATCGTGCTCCCCATCGCGGTCCCGGGGCTGGTCTGCGCCGCGCTGTTCGCCTTCACCCTCTCGTGGAACGAGTTCATCTACGCGCTGACCTTCACCTCGTCCTCCGACCAGATCACGGCGAGCGTGGGGGTGACCAGCGAGCTGATCCGAGGGGACGTCTACTTCTGGGGCCCGCTGATGGCGGGGGCGATCCTGGGTTCCGTCCCGATCGTGGTCCTCTACGTCTTCTTCCTCGACTATTACGTCTCCGGCCTGACCGCGGGCGCCCTGAAGTAAGGCCCCGGCCTAGCCCATCCCGGCCCCGAAGGCTTCGAGCATTCCGTCGGCGCAGATCCGCCGGGCGGTGATGGCGCGCCGCATGGCGAGGCACCCGCGCGCCTGCTCTTCGTCGGTGGTCGCGAGCTTCGACAGGATGCGGACGGCGCGGTCGGCGTGGTCGCCTTCGACCTCCACGTGCACGGAGTAGAAGTCGAGCGACGCGCGGGACACCCCGTAGTGCTTCTCCATCGCGTCGGCCATGCGCTGCATGTGGATTGGGTTGATCGACTCCGTCGCGATGTTCCCGCCGCAGAGCGCCTCGAGCGTGGACGAGCGCTGGAGGAGGAACAGCTCGTTCTTCTCGATGATCGTCGTCGGCAGGTACTGCGTCGCGAAGATCTCGTCCTTGGAGATTCCCAGGGCCTCGGCGAGCTTGATGAAGAGGTAGGCGTGAGCAGTCGTCTTGCCGCCGACCATGTCCTCGCCGCCCTCCTCGACGACGAGCGGGATGAGGGCGCGCTGGCGCTCCAGGTCGTCGAAGGTCGGCGTATAGCCTCCGACGGAGATGATCTTCCACGCCGCATGACGGAGCGTGTCGAGGAAGAAACACCCCTGCTGCCTGATGACGCTCTGGAGCTGGCTCCGGCCAAGCTCCCCTTGGTAGATCATCCGGAACAGGCGATGGTGGAGCCACGGGTGCGTCTCCCGCGCCTCCTCGAGCAGGGCGGCGGCGAACGCGGCGGGTGAGAGCGCCATCGTGTCTTCTCCTCGTCAGTCGGCCGGGCGAAGGACGCGGCCGGGCGGCGGGCCCTCAGGCGACTCGGGTAGCCTTCCGTCGCTGATCACCGCCCGCCCGTTCACGAACGACCAGACGAGACCGCTAGCGCGCTGGACGAGGCGGGGCCCGCCGTCGGGCAGGTCGTGCCGAACCTCCGGCGCGTGATCGCTGATCGTCGCCGGATCGAAGACCACGATGTCGGCGGCGAGCCCGGGGGTCAGGCGTCCCCGATCGCGGATGCCGAAGACATCCGCGGGCATCGAGGTGATCCGTCGCACCGCCTCTTCGAGCGTGAGCGCCTTCCGCTCGCGCACCCATTGGCCCAGGAGCCGGCTCGTCTGGCCGGCTTCACAGAAGAGCGTGAGATGGGCCCCGGCGTCGGAGAGACCCAGGAGCGTCTTGGGGTGCGTGAAGATGTCCGCGACGGACGCCGCGTCGGTGTTCAGGATGGCGACCGTGAACTCGGTCTTGAGGTCCTCGTCGAGAGCCAGGTCGAAGAAGGCGTCGATGACGTCTTTTCCCATCTCTCGAGCCACGTCGGCGACGGGCCGGCCGACGAAACGGGCGTGGGCCGGCGACTGGACCGCATGCACGCGGAGCGGCGCGGTGTCGCCGGTGAAGAGGGGAGTCCGGCCGACGGTCGAGCGGAACTCCTGCCGGAACCCCGGATCCCGAAAGAGCGCGCGCCAGCCCGACAGCGGAGTTTCCATCACCCGCCGCCACACGGGGAACCGGTAAAAGACGAAGGGTCCCGTGAGGTCGAAGGTGGCGGTGAGGGGCGAGCAGGTCCCTTGCGGGTAGATGGGTACACCTTCCCGATGGAGCGCCTCGATCCGGGCGAGGACCTCGCGGTGCTCCGCGGGGCGCGAAGGGTTGTGGCGGATCGAGACGAGCGTGACGGGCCGCCGTCCCGCGCGGGCCAGCTCGGCGAACCGGTCGACCTCCGCGACGCGATCGGGTCGCGTGCCTCCGATCGTCAGCTCGAGGATGCCCCGGCCGGTCTCGCCCATCACCTCGACGAGCCGCGTCAGCTCCTCGTCCGCGGCGAGCCGGCTCGGCACGGGCCGGCCGCGGTCGCCGACGTGGTTCGTGTTCGCCGAGGAGGAGAGACCGAGGGCCCCAGCCCCCATTGCCTCACGGACGACCGCCGCCATCTCCGCGATCTCGTCCGCCGACGCCGCCCGCTCCCACGCCGCGTCTCCCATCACGTATTGGCGGACCGCGGAATGGCCGACGAGGGCGCCGACGTTCACCCAGAGGCCGCCCCGGTCGAGCGCGTCCAGGTATTCCCGGAAGCTCTCGAAGTCCCAGCGGATCCCCTTCCGCATCGCCTCCAGCGACATGCCCTCGACGTACTGCAGCATGCGCATCAGCGCCTCGCGGTCCCGCGGCCGGCAGGGCGCGATGGTGAAGCCGCAGTTGCCGGTCACGACCGTGGTGACCCCGTGCCAGGAGGAGCACGAGGCGAAGGGATCCCAGGTGAGCTGAGCGTCGTAGTGGGTGTGGGGGTCGATGAACCCCGGGGCCACGGCGAGCCCGGTGGCGTCGATCTCCCGCCCTCCGCGCGCCGTCACGACGCCGACCTCGCCGATCCGCCCGTTCGCCACTGCCAGGTCGCCGTGACGGGCGGGGGCTCCGGTCCCGTCAACGATCAGGCCGCCGCGAATCACGAGGTCGTGGCTCATGCCCACCCCCCTGTCGGTGGCTGCCATCATAGCACCGCCCTCGCTTCCTTGACAGGCCCTCTGAATCCGCCTAGACTCCCCCCAAGTCCCAGAGCCCACCGTCGGGAGGGGCGGCCATGAAGAAGATTCGCGATATCATGCGCCAGGGCTTTCTCTTCGTCGTGCAGCGGTCGGCCACCGTGGCCGAGGCGGTGCGGGTGATGGCGGCCCACAACGTCGGGATCGTGACCGTCCTGGACGGCGAGAAACTTGCCGGCGTGTTCTCGGAGCGCGACGTCGTGCGGCGCGTGGTGGACCGCGGCCTCGACCCCGCCCGGACGCCGGTCGGCGACGTGATGACGACCGAGCTCGTCGTGGCCGACGCCGACGAGGATTACCAGTCGGCGGTGCACAAGATGGACCAGGCCAACATCCGCCACCTGCTCGTGGTGAGCGAGGGACGCATCCTGTCCATGATCTCGATCCGCGATCTCATGCGGGTGCACATGGACGACCAGGGCGAGGAGATCCGCTACCTCCGAGAATACCTCTACCAGGTGCCGCCGGACATCACGCGCACGCGAACCTGATCCCCAGCGCCGTGACCTGGAAAGCCGCCCTCGCTGCCTGCTGCCAGATCGCGGTGATGGGACTCCCCTCGCCGGGGGGCGCCCAGGAGGGGCGGTCGGCGGTGGAGCATTTCCGATTCCTCCCGGCGACCTTCTGCTACGCGGACCACGTCCGGTACGAGTTCGCGTACCGGAACTTCCCGGGCGGGCTCGCGACGGTGAAGGACGTCGAGGTCATGGCCGATTGGCAGCGGGCGGGGGATCAGGCGACGCTCATGTGGCGGCTCGCTCCCCGACGCGAGGAGCTGGCGCGTCATACGTCCGCGAGCGGGACCTTCGTGAGCGGCCTGCGCTACTGGCGTCAGGAGGGCGCCCCCCGGGGCGGGGTGGACGTCCAATTCAGGCTGACGCTCACGCTGGCGGACGGCCGGCACGTGACGGGCACGGCCACGGGCCGCTACGCGGATTCCTGCCCGTCGGTGATCCCCCGGGCGACGCTCGCCGGCGGGCCGACCGGACGCGTGGGCTTCGAGACCACCACGCCGACCACCACCGAGTTCCTGACCGGGGCGAAGGGCGGCCAGCCCGCGGTCATCTGGGGCGACCTCGAGCTCCCGCCCTCGGGCGCCGGGCGCCTGCCCGCGGTGATTCTCATCCACGGTTCGGAGGGGGTCGGCCCCCGCGAGGCGCGCTGGGCGGAGGAGCTGGCGGAGATCGGCGTGGCCACCTTCATCGTGGACAGCACCAGCGGGCGGGGTTTGAAGAACGTGACGGCGGACCTGCCCTCCGGGGCGATGATCCTCGACGTGTATCGCGCGCTCGGGCTCCTGGCCACCCATCCGCGGATCGACCCGTCCCGCATCGCGCTGCTGGGGGGGTCGCGGGGGGGCGTCGTGAGCCTCTACGCCAGCCTTACCCGCTTCCGCCGGATGCACGGGCCGGCCGGGGTCGAGTTCGCAGCCTACCTGCCCTTCTACCCGGGCTGCGTCGTGGACTACATCGACGGCGAGCAGGTGAGCGATCGGCCGATCCGGATCTTCCACGGCCAGGCCGACGACTGGACGCCGGTCGGTCCGTGCCGGGAATACGCCGAGCGGCTGCGTCGGGCCGGGAAGGATGTCCAGCTCACGGCGTACCCAGGCGCCCATCACGCCTTCGACGACCCGAGCCTGCCCCCGGCCCAGTTTCGCCCGGGGGTGGTGAACCCGAGCCGCTGCTTCTTTGTCGAGCTCCCGGGCGGGAGGGTGGTGAATCGCGTCACCCAACAGCCGCTGGATTTCGACGATCCCTGCTTCTCCCAGGGGGCGACCGCGGGCTACGACCCGGGCGCCCATCGCCGGGCGATCCGGGCGGTGAAGGAGTTTGTCACTGCCACGTTCCGGCTCGGCCGCTAGGCGCGTGATGCTCGCCCGGAGCGTCGCGGCAGTGCTGGCGGCGGTGGTCGTCGGGACGGGCGCCGGCTGGGCCCAGGATGTCGCGCGGCATTTCCGTCTCGAATGGGAGGTCGCGAAGGGCCGGCGGGGCCAGGCCGTCGTGAGCGGCTACCTCTACAACGACTACGGCCTCCCGGCGGTGCGAGTTCAGCTGCTGGTAGAGGTGCTCGACGCCTCCGGCCGGACCGTCGCGGAGGCCGTCGCCTACGTTGACCGCGAAGTGCCGCCGTTCGGGCGGGCCTACTTCGAGGTCGCCGTGCCGAGGGCCGGCGCGGGCTACCGGGTCAGGGTGAATTTCTACGACTGGATGGTGGTGCCCGGCGGCTGAGGGGATGGGTGGCGCGGGACGGTTGACTGTCCCCGGCCCGCGCCGTACAATCGCACAACCATGACGACCCCACAAGCGGCCGCCGCGCGGCGGGTTTCCTACCAGCTCGACACGCTCTGGGACTTCGACTACGAGCCCACCCACCAGGATCTCCAGGCGCTCTACGAGACCGCGAAGAAGAACCAGTGGAACGGCTCCACGGCCATCGACTGGGGCCGCCCCATCGGCAAGTGAAGATGTTCAACCGCTTCCTCTTCACCGAGGTCTTGATTCCCCGGCTCCAGCGGTTGGGGCTCATCTCCTCCCGCATCGCGCCCCGCTACCGCGAGATCGGTCTGCTGGACTGAGGCGGGTGGTGAGGCTCCCGCGGGCGCTGGTTCTCGCGCTGTCGGTCTCCGCCCTTCTGCCGGGGTCCGTCTCGGCCTCCGCCCCGCTGACCCTCGTCCTGACGCCCTCCCGGGATCCGACCGCCCTCCAGGAGGCCGGCGACGCCTTCGCGAAGACGCTCACCCGGCTGTCGGGGGTATCCATCAAGACCATCGTGGCCTCCGATTACGCCGGCGTGGTGGAGGCGCTTCGCAGCCGGCGCGTTGACCTCGCCTTCGTCCACCCGGTGGGATACGTGCTGGCGAACCGGGAAGCCGGCTGCCATATCCTGGTGCGCGACATCTGGCAGGGGAAGACGGCGTACACTGCCCGGATCTACGTCCTGAAGGCCAAGGGGCTCACGCGGCTCGAGGATCTCCGGGGGCGGACCATCGCCTTCGTGGATCCCGCCTCGAGCTCGGGGTATATCTACCCGATGGTGCTGCTGATGAAGCGCGGGCTCGTGACGAGCCGCGACCCGAAGTCCTTCTTCAAGGACGCGCTGTTCGCGGGCACCCACGAGGCGGCGCTACGCGCGCTGCTCCGGGGGAGCGTGGACGCCGCGGCGAGCTTCGACACGGCGCTCCAGATCCATCTCAAGGGCGACCCGGCGGCGGAGCAGATCACCCACGTGGCCGAGACCCCGCCGATCCCGGAGGCGGGGATCTGCGCCCGCCCCGGGCTCGACCCGGCGGTGCGCGAGCGGCTCAAGGCCGCCCTCCTGGCCATCAAGAAGCCGGAGTACGCGGCCCTGCTCAAGCAGGTGTACGACATTGACGGCTTCATCGAGGCCTCCGACCGCGACTACGATCCGGTCCGCGAGGCCATGGACCTGATGGGTCTCACGCGTTAGCGCCGCGCCCGCCCCGGCTCGGTTCTCGACGCGGCGCAGGTCAGGAAGCCGTAGCCAGGAAGTCCAAGAGCAGCGACCAGAGGCTGCCGAACTCCACGAGCGTCTTGCCCCACCCAGGCGTTTGCTCTCCCGGCTCGACGTGACCGAGCACCCCCACGATGACCAGCCGCGTTCCGTGCTTGGCGCGCGCGGCGTCGGCGAGCCTCAGGCTCTCGGTGAAGGGCACCGCGGGATCGCCGCGGCCGTGCACAAGGAGGAGCCGCCCGCGCACCCGCGGCACGGCCCGCTCGGCAGACAGGCGGGCCAGCAGTTCTTGGAGGCCCGGCGGCAGCGTCCGCACGAGGGCATCCACCTGGGCGGCGTCCCGATTTTCCACGAGCCTCAGAACCGCTTGGCCCGCGGGCGACAAGGCGGTCGGTCGGGGCGCGGCGGGGTCGGCGAGCCAGGCGTCCAGCTGGCGCCGATCCTCCGCGTTCTCCAGGAGGTCGAGGTTTTGACGGAGGAACAGGCGCGCCGCCTCGGGCTGGGGTGAAAGCCGCCCGGACACTCCGCCGTAGCCGTAGGCTCCCGTGAGGAAGTAGCGCAACAGCTCCGCCGTGGACGCGTACCCGCCGAGGCTCAGCACGGTTCCCACCCGATCCGCGACGCCGGGGTCGGCGGCGGCCAGGAGCGCCGGCCCGGCTCCCACGCTCACCCCGAGGACGCTGACGGCGCGGGAGCGGTCTTCTCCGGCCAGCGACCGGATCGCTGCCACCACCGGCTCGGCGTCCTCGGGCCTCAACCGGAGGCGGGTCAAGCCGGGGATCGTGGGAACCGCCACGCGGAAGCCCGCGCGGGCCAGGAGGCGCGCCGCCTGAGTGAGGCGTGGGTCGTCCTTGCCCTGGGGCGCCAGGCCATGAACGAGAACGAGGCCGGGCGGCGAGCGGAGGGCGAGGGGGCGATAGACGTCCGCGGCGGTCGCCCCCGCTGCCAGCGGCTCGCGCAGGGGGTTCGGGGTGAGCGCGGACAGGAGGGGCACCCTCCCGTCGGAGAGAAACTCCCCCCAAAACGCCGTCGTGACGCAGACCGTCCACCCGGCCGACAGCGCGGGAAGCGCCAGGAGGAGGGCGAGGACGACCCAGCCGAGCGCCGGGCCGGCGGACGCTACTTGCGGTTTCCGCACCTCAAGAGGCGCCAGCCGTTGAACACGTTGACCTTCGTGATGAGCTCGGGCGTGAGCCCCACCTCCCTGAGCAACGGCTCCAGCGCCAGGTTCGACTTCCATCCCAGCCGCGTGCAGAGAGGCGACACCAGGTCCTCGAGGGCCCCCACCACCCGGGACTGGCTCCGGAAGTGGTTGAGGATCACGATGGCGCCGCCGGGCTTGACCACCCGCCGCATCTCCCGGAGCACCCCCAGAGGATCGGGGACCGCGCTGATGACGTACGTCGCCACCGCCCGATCGAACTCGTTGTCGGCGAAATCCAGGGCGGAGGCATCCATCACCTTGAGGGTCACGTTGTCCAGGCCCAGCTCTTCGATCTTCGCCTGCGCCTTCTCGAGCATCTTGTCCGACAGATCGATGCCCGTGAGCCGGCAGTGCCGGGGATACAGGGGGAGGTTCAGGCCGGTGCCGATGCCGACTTCGAGGATCCGCTCGTCAGGTTGGATATCCAGCAGCTTGACCGCGGCCACGCGGCCGGGATGAAAGATCCGGTCGAAGATGAAATCGTAGATGGGTGAGTAGAGCGCGTAGGCGCGTTTGACCTGCCGTTTCTCCAGCGCCGCATCCACCACTGTGCCCTCCGTCCAGAGCCTGAACCCGAGGCCGCGCCCGCCGAGTCGCGCTGGGGCTGGTTGCGGGCTATGTGTACCACACCGCCCACATCCCTGCCAAGGGGAAATTTCGGCTCGACCACGCCCGGACCCACTTCGTGGGTACCCCGCGGGACGTGGTGCCCGCGGAGGAGTGTCTTCGACAGCTACAAGAGGAACTTGATCAGCAGCGTGGCCAGGCCCAGGAAGGAGAAGAAGCCGAAGACGTCGGTGAAGGTGGTGATGATGACGCTCGAGGCGATGGCCGGGTCCACCCGGAACGTCTTGAGCGCCAGCGGAACCAGCGTGCCCACGACGGCGGCCACCACCATGTTGAAGGTGAGGGCCGCGCCCAGGATCAGGCTCAGGAGCAGCTGGCCCTTCCAGAGGTACGCGATGACGGCCATGACCACGCCGTTGGCGGCGCCCGTGGTCAGGCCGAGGCTGATTTCCTTCCGGAGCACGCGCCAGAGCACGGACAGCGTCATGTCCCCGAGGGCGATCCCGCGGACGACCACGGTGGCCGTCTGGGTCGTCCCGATGCCGCCCATGGAGGCCACGATGGGCATGAAGACGGCGAGGGTGGCCAGGCTCTGGATGGAGCCCTCGAACAGGCCGATGACCGAGGCCGCCAGGATCGCCGTCCCCAGGTTGATGAACCGCCAGACGAGGCGCTTGGTGAAGACGGCCTGCGGCGGGTCCAGGACGGTCTCGTCGCCGGCCGCCCCGCCGAGGCGATGGATGTCCTCCGTGGCCTCCTGCTGGATGACGTCGATGACGTCGTCCACGGTGACGGTGCCGAGGAGGCGCCGATCGCCGTCCACCACGGGGACGGCCAGCAGGTTGTACTTGGCCACGACGCGGGCCACCTCTTCCTGGTCGGTCTCCGGCGTCACGCTCACCACGTCCTCGTGGCGGATCAGCCGGATGGGGGTGGCCGGGTCGGCGGTGAGGAGGCGGCGCAGGGGCACCACCCCCACCAGGTGGTCGTGATCGTCCACCACGTAGAGGTAGAACGCGTGGTCCGACGAGGCGCTCTTGCGCACGTGATCGATGGCCTGGCCCACCGTCATCTCCTCGTGCGCCGCCACGAACTCCGGGGACATGATGCGGCCCGCGGTTTTCTCGCCGTACTCGAGGAGCTCCTGGACCTCCTCCGACTTCTCCTCCTTCATGAGGTCCAGGACCTTTTCGGCCTGCTCCGCCGGCAGCTCGTCCACGACCTGGGCCGCGTTGTCCGTGGGCATCCGCTCGAGGATCCCCGACAGCTCCACCTCGTCCAGGGCCCGCACCAGCCCCAGCAGGGTCTGGTCGTCCATTTCGTGGAGGACGGCGCCGGCCTGCTCCCGGCTCAGCAGCCTGAAGACGGTGGTCTGCTGCTCGATGGGCAACTCGCGCAAGGTCCGCGTGACGTCGGCCGGGTGGGCCTCCTCCAGAATCTGGGCGAGCCGCTCCCGGCGGTCGGCCTCGAGGAGATCCTTGACGGTTTCGGCGAGCCGGACAGTCTCTTCCATGTCTTGATTCACTCGGGCTTCGGGACTGCCGGCTCCGGCCGGGCGACTTCCAGGTTCCGCACGCGGGCTTCGAGCTGCCGGATCTTCGACCGGAGCTTCCAGCGCTGGACGAAGCCGATCAGGCTCACGATAATCGCGCCCACCGCGCCCGAGAGCAGGATGACGGCGGCCAGCGGCGCGCGCTCGACCTGCCAGCCGAGGAACCGAATCGTCACCTGGTCGGGATTCTGCAGGGCAAAGATCGCGATGGCGACAGCCGCCGCGGCGATGAGCAGGTACAGGACCGGCATCGGCTCAGCCCCGCTCGTTCCCGGCCGCCGACTCCAGGCCGCCCAGGGCCCGGAGGAAGCGTTCCATCACGCCCTGGCGCACGGTCTCGGCGGTGGCGTCCCCGAGCTCGGCGCGCCAGTCGGCGAGGCGAATGACCGCCTTGGCCATGGCGCGGTGGCCTCCCGCCGCTCCCAGGTCCCCGAACGCCGCGCGCACCACGTCCCCCGCGCTCTTCACGTACCCCACGTTCCGGACGGAGATGTGGGCCTCCCCGTTGACGACGCCCGACACCACCGACCACTCGACGCCCTCCACCTGGAGGCACAGGTCGGCGAACTGGGGAATGAGGTCCACGTACGGCACGGCCCCCAGGTGGGAGAAGAGGACGCCGCGGATGAGCTGCCGCCGGGCCAGGCCGTGGGCGAACACGTCCAGCGCCTCCTGGGGCAGCTCCGGCCGCTCGATCCGACGGAGCCAGTTGTGGTTGGCCAGGAGGTACAGGGAGGCGAAGGCCTCCATGTCGGCGCGCGTCCCGCCGCGCTCCAGGTGGAGCGTGTCGGACTTGATCCCGTAGAGCAGCGCGGTGGCGAGCCGCTGGGAGATCTTCACCTCCGCGGCCCGCAGGTACTCCGTCAGGATGGTGGAGGTGGCGCCGTAGGCGGGGCGGATGTCCTTCATCAGCGCCCGAACCGTCCGGTCCTCGGGATGATGGTCGATCACGAGGTCCACCTGGCCGAGGCGCTCCTGGAAGAAGCCGGGCTGCACGTCCACCATGGCCACCCGGTCGTACTCGTCCATGGCCCACGCCCGAATCTCCTCCACTTCGATGTCCAGGATGCGGCACATCGTGCGGTTCTCCGGCCGCGTGATCGTCCCGAAGGTCGCGATGGGGGCGGAGGCGCGGTTGCGGCCCAGAAGCGTCCGGAGCGCGAGCGCCGAGGCGATGGCGTCGGGGTCCGGATCGTCCTGCATCATGATGAGGACCCGCTCGGCCGGCGCGAAGTGCTGACGGATCCGCTCCACGCGCGCCCGGAGCGCGGCGCGCTCGAGCTCGGGCTGGAGCACGCGCTCACCGAAGGCCGAGATCGGCAGCGTCGTCACGCCGGGGGGGAGCGCCGCCGGCGACTCCTCCTGATCTCGGAGCACCAGGATGGGGGTCTGGGGGGCCACCGTCCGGAGGGCCGTCAGGATCTTCGTCAGGCGCTCGGCCGGCGCCGCGACGACCACCGCTTCGCGTCCCGTCCGGAACGCCCGCCGGTAGATGGCCGGGTCGTCGAGGTTCCCCGAGAGCGCCTGCTCCCCGCCCCGGGCGATCCGCGTCCGTACCCCGGACTCGGCCACGAGGTAGAGCGGGGGGTCGCCCGCCACCGTCGTGCCGTGCAGGAGCTGGTGCAGGAAGTCGTCGGGGCAGACCAGCACATACCGCATGGGATCACCTCAGCCCAGAGCCTGAATTCTACTCCTCGGCCGGGCCCCGGTGAAACTTTTAGCCGCGCCGGGAGCGGCGGAAGGCCTCCCGGCCTGCCTTCACGCCGGCCTTCAAGCCGCGGGAAAGGAGGCGGGCCTCGCTCGCCGACACGCGCATGAGCTCCCGGCCCTGGGCGAGCGAGCGCTGGAGCGTCGGCTCCACCGAGCGCATGAGCTTCTCCACGCGCCGCCGCCCGGTCTGAAGCGCCTCGGCGACCCGCTCCCGCGAGATGCGGAGCGCCACCTGGACGCGCTGCACCTGGCTGGCGGCCTCCTTCTCCAATTGCGCCAACCTCAGGCGGGCCGTGCCGCGCGCCTGGCGCGCCTGTCCCTGGAGGATCTTGAGCTGGCCTTCGAGCTTCAGCAGGCGGCCCTCGAGCTGCTTGATCTTGCCTCGGGCCTGATCCACTCGTCCTCGTCGCGTTCCACCGGTCATAAGAAGGCTCCTTTCAGATGTGCTGCCTAAAGGCTCTGAACGCCGGGGTCCGTTGGATTCTCCGGCGGAGCCTCGCGTCCAGCCGCTGTGGGCGGGTGAGCGCCGCGGGCGCGAGCAGCCGGTCCAGGGCCGCCGGGTCCACGAGGCGCCGGCCCAGGACGACCTCGCGCAAGGGGCGGCCGCGCGCCAGGGCCTCCTTCACCAGGGCGGCGGCGACATCGTACCCCAGGTAAGGGGAGAGCGCGGTAGCCTCGATCAGGCTCCCCTCCACCAGCGCCCGGGCCCGCCGGCGGTCCACCCGGAGCCCCTCCACGCAGCGGCTGCGCAGCAGGCGGAGCGCGTGGGTGAGGAGCTCGAGGCTCCGCCAGAGGTCGAAGGCGATCAGCGGCGTCATGACGTTGAGCTCCAGCTCGCCGGCCTCGGCCGCCCGCGCCACCGTCGCGTCGTTGCCCATGACCTGGAAGCACACCATCTGCACCGCCTCGGGGACCGACGGGTTGATCTTGCCGGGCATGATGGAGGACCCGGGCTCCACCGCGGGAAGGATCAGCTCCCCCAGCCCGGTGTGGGGGCCCGAGGCCAGGAGCCGGAGGTCCATGCAGATCTTGGAGACGGTGAGCGCGAGGTCCCGGAGGGCGGCGGAGCAGCGCACGAGGGGCACCATGTTCCAGGTGGTCTCCACCGGGCTCCGCGCGGGTCGGAGCGGTAGGCGCGCGATCCGGGCCAGCGCCCGCGCGACCAGCCGCCCGAAGCGCGGGTGCGCGGTGATCCCCGTCCCCACGGCCGTCCCGCCGAGGCCCACCTCGAGGAGGTCGCCGCGGCAGAGGGTCAACCCCCGGCGGCAGCGCGCGAGCGCCTCGGCGTAGCCCGTGAACACCTGACCGAATGTGATGGGGACGGCGTCCTGGAGGTGGGTGCGTCCCGGCTTGACCACCCTCGCTGCCGCGCGACCGTGCGCTCGGAATGCTACCTCGAGCCGGCGGATTTCCTCCGCCAGCGGTGTAAGGAGTTGCAGCGCTGTCAGCCGCGCGGCGGTGGGCGTGACGTCGTTGGAGGACTGGCCCAGGTTCACGTGATTGTTGGGGTGGACCCGGTCGTAGGCGCCGCGGCGGCCGCCGAGCCGCTCGTTGGCGAGGTTGGCGATCACCTCGTTGGCGTTCATGTGATGCGGCGTTCCCGCGCCGGCCTGGAAGACGTCGAGGACAAAGGCCGAGTCCACCCGGTTGGCCCGCACCTGGTCCGCGGCCCACTCGATGGCGCGGGCCAGGCGCGGCGGCAGGAGCCCGAGCCGCCCGTTGGCCTCCGCCGCCGCCTGCTTGATCATCCCGAGCGAGCGGATGAAGGCGGGGTGGGCGCGGAGGCCGCTCAGGCTGAACGTCTGGCGCGCCCGCTCGGTGAAGATCCCGTAGAGGGCGCCGGCCGGCACCGCCTTCCGGCCGAGGCTGTCCCGCTCCATGCGGGTGCGACCCCGGGACCCTCGTCGCTTCATGGGCGCCGGTAGAGGGCTTTGAGCCAGGGGGGGACGATGAAGGTGGAGGCCATGACCATGATGATCACCGCGGCGTACAGGGTCTGGTCGATGACCCGGTTGGCCAGGCCGACGCCGGCGAAGATCAACCCCACCTCCCCCCGGGGGATCATCCCCACCCCGACGGGCCAGCGCCTCACGCCCCGCCGGTAGACTCCGAGGCCGGCCGCGAGCTTCCCGAGCACCGCCACGGCGGTCAGGGCGAGGGCGAAGCCGAGGGCGCCCTCGCCGAAGGGGTTCAACGCCGCCGGGTCCACCTTCATCCCGACCGTGACGAAGAAGACGGGAACGAACAGGTCTGCCACCGGCTTGATCTGCTCCTCGATGTGGGCGCGCGGCTCGGTCCGGGCGAGGATCAGACCGGCGGCGAAGGCCCCGATGATCGCCGCGAGGCCGATCCGCTCGGACAGCGCGGCCAGGAGGACGCAGAAGAGCACCGCATAGACGATGAGGCTCCCTCGCGCCCGCATGCGCCCGACCCAGACGAGGAGGGTGGGGGCAAAGCGGATCCCCAGGGCGACGGCGAGGACGAGGAAGACCAGCGCCTTGGCGAGGATGAGGGCGACCGTGGCGAGGGAGAAGACGCCCGTCTGCACCAGGCCCGTGACGACGGCCAGGATCACGAGCCCGAGGACGTCGTCCAGGATCGCTGCGCCCAGCACGACGCGGGCGGCCGCATCCTGGAGGCGGCCCAGGTCCGAGAGCACGCGGGCCGTGATGCCGACGCTCGTGGCCGTGAGCGTCGCGCCGATGAAGACCGCGACGAGCGCCGGCTTCCCCCAGAAGACCGCGAGCGCGTAGCCCAGGGCGAACGGGCAGGCGATCCCCCCGAGCGCCACGACCGTGGACTGCAGACCGGCCCGGAGCAGTTCGCTCAGGTCCGACTCGAGGCCGATCTCGAAGAGGAGGATGATGACCCCGATCTCGGCCAGGACCTGCAGGATCTCCGACTCGCGGACGAGACCCAGGACTGCGGGGCCGACGATCACGCCCGCCAGCAGCTCGCCCAAGACGGCGGTCTGGCCGACGCGCTCCATCGCCTCGCCGGCCAACTTGGCCGCGAGCCAGACGATCACCAGGCCGAGCAGGAGCTCGCCGAGTCTCACCTCTCCAGCTTACCTTACCCGGGCTTCAAGTCAGTAGCTTGACGGTTGCGGCAACCGTGAAGGTCACGGCCATCATGGCCAGGGCCGCACCCCAGGCGCTCGATGAGCTTGTAAGTGATCTCTTCCCGGTGCCGCGGCTCTGCCTTGAACTGGCGGTTGTTTGTGGCTCCCTCCTTTCGGGTCGACACCGCCGGACGGCGTCAGCCATTTCGATGGGGCAGCGCACCGCGAGGCCAAACCGGTCCACGGGAAAGCAGGGATCGTAGTCGGGGGAAGAGCGGCGCTTGGGAAGCCGGGCCAGGAGGAGAAGGCCCAGGAAGGTGCAGAGCCCGGCGAAGAGGATTGTGAGCTCGAAGGCAATTACAACGAAGGGAGGGATCGAGATCACGGGCTTCCCGCCGGTAATCAGGTTCCACTTGAGCGAGGACCAGATCGTGAACGCGAAGCCGGAGAAGGTCCCAGTGAGTCCCCCAACCAGGGTGAAGAGACGGACTGGGCTGACGGGACGGCCCACCTCCACCGCCTCCTTGATCTCCTCCACGGGGACCGGCGAGTACGCGGTGAAGTCGGTGAACCCCCGCGCCCGCAGCTCGCCGATCGCCCGGACAGATTACTGGGATCTCCTCGTGAGCGATCCTCCGCTTGCTCAGTACCTCGGGGCTCGAGGGTTTGATCTGGAAGTGGAAAAACGGGCACGCCCGGTTTGGGCATGCCCGTTTGACGAGGGAAGAACCGTTTACTGCGAGACCTCAAAGCTCGTGACGATTTTCTTGCCGTCCCGCTCCTCGTAGGTGGCCTTCACGGAAGCCCCCTCCTTCAGGGCGTCCATTGAGAGGCCCTCGGCCATCCAGAGCTGGGTACCGTCCTCAAGGACGAATATCCGATCGGCGGGATCTACTTTCTGGATCTTCCCCCCGACCTGTCCAGCCCAGACACCGCCCGCTGAAACGACCAACAGCATCGCCAATGCGACTCCTAAGACCTTCTTCATGACGGATCCTCCAGTTTTGGGGTGCAGGTAAGCGTCGCCGCATGGAGAGCCGGAGCTTCTGCTTCCGGAAACTCTCGCCGCAGGCTTGCCAGCCGACCTTTCCAAACCCTCCTATACCGGCCCTCTCTTACCGGCTGAAGAAAAATATCCAAACGTAGATGGCGAGCACTACCCCGAACCCCATGACCGTGCCGAGCTGCCCCACCCTAGTCACCTCCTGCCCGCGGGAAACCCCAAGGGCTCTCTCCCCTCGCCCGCAAGCGCCCCCAGCGCCAAGATGAAAGCGCCGCGACCAGCCGAGCGACAGTCTGACCTTGGACGCCTTTATGCGCGCGGACCCGTGATCGATCGCCAGGACTGACCGGGCCCGGTGGACTCCCCCGCCACCAGCCGTCTATGCGCCGCATGAGGCGCCGGGCTCGGCCGGAGCCCAGGTGGAGAAGGGCCACCCCAACCAGCAGGGGAAACACACCGGGGAGGTCGGGATGAACGAGCCCGATCGCTCCGACCGTCACCAGGGCCCACCCGAACCATCTCCGAAGCCGCCGCCGATTCCTGATAGTCATCGGCTTCCCTCCTCGATTACCCCAACCGCCACCAGACTCCAGCCGAGCACCTTCCTGGCTACGCCGGTCATCCTGCCCTCCAAGCTCTCACCGGAAGATCCGGAGCATCCCGGAGAGGAAGCCGCCCTCGCCCTCCCCCAGGCGCTCCAGTTCGCCGCAGTCGAGCCAGATCCCGTCGCAGCGCGAGCACTTGTCGATCTCGACTCCCCGGTAGTGGACCGGCACGAGTTCGCCCCCGCAGCGAGGGCAGAGCATGGCGCCGAGCTTCGCGATCCGCCGGCGGCTCTCCTCCATCTCTTCCCCCCGTCTGGCCTCCGCCTCCTTCCGCCGCCGCTCGAACTCCATCCGCGCGAAGTACTCTTCCTCCTGGTTGCTCGGTTTCTGGATTGCCATCGTCACGCCTCCCTGGCGAAGCTCACGACAGCTTCTCACTGCCCGGGTTGGGGACACGCCCCACGGCCTCCCCCCAAGAGAGCCCCCCGATCCGGAGCTTCAGCAGACCGAAGAACCCCCGCCGGCTCTCCCGGCTCGCTACCAGGAAGAGGACCGAAAACACGAGGTACGAGTAGGCGAACAGGTAGCCCGCGGCGAACGCGAACCCGGGGAGCGATGCGAACAGCTGGGGGAACATTTGAGGGAGCAACTGGGTGAGGAGCTGGGTTGAGAAGAGCAAGAAGAGAAGCGTCCCCTCTCTGAGCGAGAGCGAGAAAGAAGCCAGCACCACGACCCCCAGGAGGGACTGGGCCGCGGTGAGGAAGATCTCCTTGACCTGCACCGCGTCGAGCGGCATCGCCCCAATTTGGGCTGTGGAGAGGCTGTAGGCCAGGGGCAGTGCCCCTACCAGGAGCGTCCACTGGTTCACCTTGGAGGACAGGAGGATCCCCATGCCCGCCGCAGCGCTTCCGCGGAGGACGAACAGGGTCGCAACAATGAACTCGGGGGACTCGGAGGCCAGGGGCGCGAGCCACTGGATCAGGAGGTACTCCGGGACCTGCAGGATCTTTCCTGTGGCGATCAGGGACTCAGCGAAGGGCTCCGCCGCCACGAGGATCGTAAGCCCGGAGAAGAGGAACATGACGACGGTGGTCGCCCGTCTCAACGGGATGGGAAGCCGTCGGATGAGCACGGGTGGCCCCACGAGGTGCGGATCCTCCACCGGCTGGCGCGTGACCGCTCGGAGGTAGAACCCGACGAGGGCGAGGAGCACCACCGAGTCCACCAGCGACAAGGTGCCTTTGAGGGGGATCAAAAAGGAGTAGCCGGTGGCGAGCAGTAGGTAGCGTAGCTCGATGCCGTGGGCCGGCTCCAGCTGAATCTCCGTCTGCCTCCGCCGGCTCTTAAGCCACAGAACGAAGACAAGCGCGGCCCAGCCGACCCCGATCAGGAGGCGGTTGGCTCCCGTCATATTGGCCGTGGCGTAGCCGACGTAGGCGGGATCCTTTCCGGCCTGCCAGGCCAGGTAGAGGTCTACGGCGTACTCGGGGAGGACGGCGATGATGGCCAACGCCGCGATGGCCAGGCTCCGCGGGATGTCCAGCTGGGCCAGCTCGGCTGCCCAGGAGAGGATGAACGCCGCGCCGAGAATGCCTGCCCCCGAAGAGAGGGCCTCGAGGGCGGACGGGAGGTGGGCCCCGCTCCACCGGACCAGGAGCCACTGGAGCGCCAGCCCAAACGTGGAGATAAGCCAGATCGCGTGCCCGGTCGTCCCATTACCTCGACCTGCCGCTCCAGCTGCCGTCATGGCATCGAAGCCCATCCTTTCCACGAGGATCGGAGGACGACAAAAAAAGGCCGGCAGAACGCCCCCTACGAGGCATCCCGCCGGCCTGTGCTCCAACTGGCCCTTCCCGGGAGGGAAGTGCCCTCTGGCGAACCCGCCGTGCGTCTAAACTACTTCAACCTTAGTGGGAGTCGTCCCCCTTGTCAAGGGCTCGTGGCCCACCCAGGACTTTTCGCCGCGCTTGGCCGCGTGATGCGCCTCGTTGACTTTCCTTCACAGTCCAGAAGATACTGAGGCCGTGGCGACAAGCAGTCCGGAACCGATAGCCCCCGCACCGGCCTGCGCGGATCTGCTCTTGATAGAGACCTCAAGCTAGGCGCGGCTCCACAGTTCTCACCCGCAGCCTCGGCGCTCGACGATGGCCGGAAAGACCAAGGGACAGGTCGAAGCGGAAATCAGCCAGACCCTGGTGAAGTTCGAGCTGGAGTACATGGGCCGAGGCCCTAGCGACGTCCGGACCCATCTCCTGGGGGACATGGTTGTGGTACGGCTCAAGGGGATCCTCACCCCGGCGGAGCGGCAGCTCGTCAAGGCCGAGGGCGTAGAGCTGATCAAGCAGGTCAGGGCCAAGCTGCTTGAGACGGGGCGGTCCGTGCTGAAGCAGCGGGTGGAGCGGATCACCGGCCTCTCTGTCGTGAGCATGCACTCCGATCTCAGCACCACGACGGGAGAGCGGGTCATTCTCTTCGTCATGAGCGAGAACGTGGAAGAGAAGTTCGCGGGCCTCAGAAGATAAACGGCGTCGGCTTGACAGCAGGAGGTCGCCCCGGGTAGATTGACTCAGAATCTGACGGCAGACTAGCCAGAAGGCACTTCCCTCTGGAGGGGCCGGCTGGAGCGTAGGCCGGGGGAGACTGGCAGAGGTCTCCCCCGGCCTTTTTATTGTCCGGGTCCGAACCAGGAAGGGAGGGATCACCCATGGAGCGGCAAGAGATGGAGCGACGCCTTGCCGAGCTGACACAGGGGTTCTTCCGGGCCAAGCTGCGCCTGACCCCTCGGTCGATGGAGGTCCGGGAGGAGGGCGACGCGCTGGTTCTCAGGGTCAACGGGTTCGTCGCCCCGGCTGAGAGGGCGATGATTGACCACCCCAAGGATCGGTGGGCGATTGAGGACTACTACCTCCGCCTGTTCGATCAGCTCACGCCTCTGCTGAGAGCTGGGGTCGGAAAAGCCGGTCCCCTCGTCAAGGTGCAGACGTTTCTCGATCTTTCAAGTGATGAATACCGCTGTATTTTGACCTTGGCGAGGCAAGGCGAGGTGATGTGGGCGGATTCTCGCGAATAAGGAGGGAGCAGGGATGTGGCCATTTGGGAAAATCGCCTGCGGGGTCTGTGGTGAGCGCTTTTCGAAGGGCGAGCTGAAGCTCTCACTTCGCGAAAGAAGCGTCGCGGTCTGCCGCCACTGTTTCGAGGGCTGGTGGATGCGGGGCCGGAAATGCGACCGGTGCGGGGAGCAGGTGACAGGGACTCAGGCCGTCGCGGTCTTCCCCGAGCACCGGAGCCTCGGGCACTTCGACTGCGGCGGGGTCCCCCTGAGCGCATAACCTCCGCCGGGCGCAGGACCGACTTCGAATAATGGGAATGGGGCCGATCCCTCCCGCTCCTACGAAGCGCGAAGCCGACTCATGAAGCGGCTGGGAGAGCTTCAACACGCCCTCCACCAGCTGAGACGTGCCGTATCATGACCTTCAGCGAGCTTGTCCATCCCCGTCCGCAAGGCGTGAGCCTGGAGCCGGTTGAGCCCGCCGACCGGACCGTGGTCTGGGACGAGGAGCCTGTGGGCCACGGCGACGCCCCCCCGTCGCTCCCTTCCGCTCCCCAAGACCTCGTGCGCACCTACCTGAGGGAAATCGGAAACCGCCCCCTGCTGACGGCGGCCCAGGAAGTGGAGATCTGCCGTCGGCTCGAGAGCGCCCAAGCGGAACTCCGGCGAGCGCTCGCCGCAATCCCGCTGGCTGTCCAGAAACTCATCGACCGTGCCGACAGCGCGCGGAAGCACGCCACCCCGCTGGATGAGCTGATCCTTCTTCCCGACGGGAGGGAACCCAAACGGGAGGAGGTCAAGCGGATCCTCGCCGCATTTGCCCGGATCAAGCGGCTTGAGCGGGAGATCGAAAAGCTCCGGGCTGACCTCAAAGACCGGCGTCGCTCGGCGTCGACCCGCGCGAGCTATCGCGGCCTGATCGCTCGGCGCCGCGCGGCCATTCAACAGGTAGTGGCTGGCCTTCCCATCAAGCCGGCCCTCGTGGACGAGCTGGCCGCAGAGGTCCAGCGCCTGAACGACGAGATCCAAAAGCTCTCGGCGGGCTCCACGGTTCGGCGGCGGGGGCAGCAGCTCCGCGCTCTGGAGGCCAAGATCGGGCTCCCCCGCCAGCAGCTCCAGGGGCTTCTGGCGATCATCGCCGAAAAGCAGGGGGGCGTGCGTGAGGAGAAGGGCGAGCTGGTCGAGGCGAACCTGAGGCTGGTGGTCTCGGTGGCCAAGCGATACCAGAGGAGTGACCTGTCGCTCCTGGACCTCATCCAGGAAGGCAACATCGGGCTCATGAAAGCGGTGGGCCGATTCCAGTACCGCCGCGGGTTCAAGTTCTCGACCTACGCCACCTGGTGGATCCGGCAGGCCATCACCCGCGCGATCGCAGACCAGTCCCGGACCATCCGCATCCCCGTTCACATGGGTGAGGTCCTGCACCAGCTCTCACGGCTGCACCGGTCCCTCATGAACGAGTTGGGGCGCGAGCCCACGCTCGAGGAACTCACCCGCCGAATGGGCATTCCTGACAAGAAGGTCCAGCTTATTCTGACGTCTTCGCGGATCCCGGTATCGCTGGAGAAACCGGTCGGCGAGGACTCCCAGCTCAAAGATTTTCTCCAGGACACGCAGACCGTCTCGCCCGAGAGCGAGCTCTTCGGCCGGGACTTGAGCCGGCAGGTGAAGCGGGCGCTGTCCACGCTTTCTGATAGGGAGCGGGAGATTCTCCGTCTCCGCTTCGGGATCGGGCGGGAAGGCGAACACACCTTGGACGAAGTCGGCCGTCACTTCTCGGTGACCCGGGAGCGGATCCGCCAGATCGAGGCCAACGCCTTCCAGAAGCTCCGGCTCCGGAAGGCAAGCCTCAGGGTGCTGATCAAGAGCTAGCCGGAGGCATTCGCTATCTCTTGTCCGTGTCGTGATCCAGGGAGGGCCCGCCCATGGAGCGCCAACAGGTAAGGGAGCGAATCCGCGAGCTGACGCTGGCGTTCTTTCAAGCCAAGCTGGGCCTGACCCCTCGGTCGGTGGAGGTCCGGGGCGGGGGAGACACGCTCGAGGTCAGGGTCAGGGGGTTTTTCGCGCCGGCAGAGAAGGCGCTGATTGACCACCCCAAGGAGCGACGGGCCATCGAGGACTACTACCTCCGGCTGTTTGATCAGCTCCTTCCTCTCTTGAACGCCGGGGTCGGAAAGGCCGGCCCCATTGTCAGGGTCCAGACTCTTCTCGATCTTCGGGGCAATGAATGCGTGTTCATGGTGCCCCTGGGGAAGGAAAGCGAAGTAATTATCCAGAATCCTGCGGAGGCCGAGCGGGAGTAAGCAGCAGCGGCGCGGGAAATAAGGAGATCGGGGGAGCGATCCAGCGACGAGACGACTCGGAGCGAATGGGACTCTGCGCCAGCAAACGTTACGACGACAAGCGCTGACTATTAGCGTCTTTGCGAGGAGGAGGCGGCGATGTGGAAATGGGTAGGCGTGACGATCACGGCCACGGCGGTAGCGGCGATGACCCTCGGCTGCTCTCAGCAGCCGTCAGGGACGGCAGCGGTGATCGAGGACAAGATCTACACGGTGACGCCGGCCTCGGTGAAGGTGAAGGCCGGGATTCTCGCGGGCGAGGTCACGGAGATGAGAGTCACGGAGCGGGTCGAGAAAGGCTCCGGCCGCGTCGTTTCCCCGGCGAAGCTCACGGGGACGCTCAAGCTGAAGAATAGCTCTAAGGATCAGGCCGTCCGCCTTGTTGGGGGAAAGATCCAGTACATCGATGCCCAGGGGCAACCGATCAAGCTCGAGGAGACACGGACCGAGCCGACTATTAAGAGCCTCTAACAAAATGAGCCTGCAGGATTCAGGTAATTCCAGCAGATGAGGGAGCACCCGAGAGACAGAAACGCTTCATGAATCTCTGGACGGCGTTCGTAGCGAACACGCAGGCGACGGAATTGGTGCAGCCACGCGAGGGTCCGTTCCACCACCCATCGATAGACACCGAGCAGGTTGCCCAGACTCATAACGCTGGATGCTAGCCGTCTCGTCAGTGGCCTGGTGCGCCCAGGGTCGCCACAACCACTGCGCCCACCAAGTAGATGGACGCCATCAGCACCAGGCCAGTCGCAGCCACCAGGCTATGGAGCCGGTTGCGCCCCAGTATCAGCCCCAGCCCCAGCAAAATCAGGGCGATGGCTACCCCTCCGGCGACGAAGTGGGCGGGCTCGGTCTGATTGGTGAGGATACCGTCGCGATAGAAGAGGTCGGCGTAGAACAGGATAGTGACATTGAAAGCGCAGCTACCGTACAGGCAACTGACCGCCAGGTCCACAGCCCCCATGCGGGCGGCGGCGATGGTCGATGACGCCTCCGGCATGGTGGTCACCAGGGAGACGGCCAGGATGCCCAGGGTGCTGGAGGCCACGCCCGTGATCTCGGCAATCTGGTCGCTACTCCAGGCCAAGAAGAATCCGGCCACTATCACCCCTGCGGAGACCAGGGCAAACATCAACGAGGCCCGCTGCAGGGTCATGGCCGGCTCGTCTCCTTGCTCCTCATCATTCTGGGGGCGAGTCACGTACACTAGCCGCATTGCCACTACATACAGCACCAGGAGGATCACCGAGGATAGCCCGATGTTCCACAGGGAGACCTCCATCTTTACCGCGCCGAACATCACGGCTGCTCCGGTCATGATGGCTGCGGACACAATCAGATAGCCCTGCTCCGGCGCTACCCGCTGCAAGAAGCGCTTGCCACCGAACGCCAGGGCCACCATAGACAGGGTGAGCATGTTGAGCATGTTGGCCCCCAGCACGTTGGCCACCGCCAGCTCCGGGTTGGGCGGACTAAGCCGCACCGCAGAGATGTTGGTCGCCAGCTCTGGTAGGGATGTGGCTAAAGCCAGCAGGACGGTGCCCACGAAGAGACGGCCCCAGCCGGTCAGGGCGGCCAGGGCGTCGCTGTATTTGGCGAGCTGGGTGCCAAAGAAAATAACTGACGCAGCGCTGGCCAGGAATATCAATACTGCTATTGCCAGGTCACCACTCATTCACGGATACCTCATCAGTTGCTGGGCCCAGTCGACTTCTCCGGCCTCACGCGCGTGATGCCGGCGCTCTGGCCCGCTCCATTCCTCCCCGGCCAGCTTGGCGGCCAGCCAGACGATGACCAGCCCGCGGAGCTCCGCCATCGTCCCTGGTGTGAAGGATCCCACCGGTAAATTCAGGGGGAGCCGAGCTTCTCGATGAGCCCTTGAATGATCTGTTCGTCGTGCCTCAGTCGCGCCTTGAATTGACGGTTGTCGGTCCTGGCGATCTCCATGCGGAGATCGCTCAGTGCGCATTTCGGTCGTCGTGAACACCCCGATCGCTCCATCATGAACGCTCAGATCGGCGCATGGTGATCGGAGCGCAGCGACGCTGGGCGGTTCAGTCAGTCGTCGAGCTTGGCCTCCTTTCTCCGTGAGGGTCCTTTTAGCACAAGTCGGTGGGCGTTGTGAAGGAGGCGGTCGCAGATCGCATCGGCCAGGGTGGCGTCGGCCAGGTAGTTATGCCACTGGGCCGGCGGGAGCTGGCTGGTGATGATGGTCGAGCGAGTGCCATAGCGATCCTCGAGGATCTCGAGCAGGTCGCGGCGCTCCGGGTCCTGCACGGGGGCGAGGCCCCAGTCGTCGATCACGAGGACGTCGAGGCGGGCGAGCTTGCCGAGCAGGCGGATGTAGGTGCCATCGGCGCGGGCCAGGGTGAGCTCGTGGAAGAGGCGAGAGGCGCGGCGGTAGCCGGCGCGATAGCCCTTGCGGCACGCCTGATGTGCCAGGGCACACGCGATGAAGCTCTTCCCGACGCCGGTGGCGCCGACCAGGATCACGTTGTGGTGCTCAGCGACCCAGCGGCAGGTGGCGAGCTGGCGGACGACGGCCTTGTCGAGCTCGCGCCGGGCCGGGTAGTCGATCGCCTCGAGACACGCCTGCGAGAGCTTGGCCTCCTGGAGGGCGCGGACCAGGCGCTTGGCCCGATGCGCCCGGGGATCTGCCCAAAGAGGCTCTGTGTCAAGTGGCTTTCAGCAAGCTGGAGGATGAAGTACCGGGCATGCCGGATCAGGCGCCCACCGGTCTTGAACACCCGCTGCTGTAGGCTCGTTAGTGACCAGCTCTGAATGGCAGGGGGCAGGACAAGCCGACGCCAAAAACCTTGCTCATTTTGTTAGAGGCTCTAAGTTTCCCACGTACGGCGCCGAGCGGCTCGACCCTGGGCAGGATGCGACCCAGTCCGTGGACGTGGACTTCCCCGCCGAAGCCCTGAAGGTGAAGAAGCTGAAGGAGATCCGCCTCGAGCTCACGTACATCCCGTCACCGTACAAGGAGGAGACGGTCAACTTCACCGTGTCGATCAGCGGCCAGTAAGTCGGGGAGGTGGCTTCCCCCGCAGTCACCTCCGAGAAATCAAGCGTAATGTGGGCGGACTCTTCCTAACAAGGAGGCCGGGCGCGGAAAAATGAAAACAACTGGTGGGCAGGGACAGTATTGAACCGCCGCCATCAGGATTTTCAAATACTTGATCCCCATCGCTTGTCTCAGCGAGATGAATGGAAACCCACCAAATTGAGCCCGGGAAGTGAAACCCTTCCACACTACACTCAACAATTCGCCAGTCGAGGCGGCATTGCTCTGCGACGACGCTGGGTATTGCGGCCACCGAAGGTCGAGACCATGATCATCGTGACCAGCGCGGAGTAGAGCTCTTGTTCGACCACGCGGTTGGCAAGGCCGATGCCCGCGAAGATCAACCTCACCTCGCCGCGCGGGATCATGCCCACGCCGACTCGCCCAAGACGGCGGTCTGGCCGACGCGCTCCATCGCCTCGCCGGCCAACTTGGCCGCGAGCCAGACGATCACCAGGCTGAGCAGGAGCTCGCCGAGTCCCACCTCTCCAGCTTACTTTATCCGGCTCCTGTGTTGGTAGCCCGGAACTTCATGCGGAATCCGTCGTCACGGAAGCCGAGCTCAGGCGCTCGATGAGTTTACGAGCAATCTCTTCATCGCGCTTTAGCTGCGCCTTAAACGTGCGGCTGTCCGTCCGGGCGATCTCGCGGTCGAGATCGGCCAGGTATCTCTTCAGCGTTTCCCGCAGGAACTCATGCTCTTCTCGAGTCAGCGTGAGCGTCATCGGGTTTCTCCTTTCGGAAGGCGTTCCTCAAGGCAGGAGCTTGATGAGTGCCGCGATCCCGAAGATGACTGCCATCATGGCGAGGGCGACAAGGAGACCCGAGTATTTCCTCTCTTTCTCTTGCATAGCAATCCTCCGTCACAGACTTCGAGTGTAAAATGAGCGAAACCGGTGGATCAGAAGGGCCGGACGGAGGTCAGGCGTCTTCGGTGGCGTTCCGCGGAGATAGGTCGGATGAGGGGTCCCGGCGCGGGAGAAGCGCGATGCGATTGGAAAGATTCACATTCATTCGGAGATCGACCGAGGCCTGCAAGGTAAGTCGTGGCAGGTCGATGGCCAGGCGGAGTGGCTCCACCCGCGGCGGCGGCGCGAGCTCCTGCCCCTGGACGGGCTGGACCCTGAGTGCGACCACTGACTCGTCGGGGTTGAAACGGAATGCCCCTGCCGAAGGGACCGCCAGGTCCATCACGACGTGGGCCAGAACGAACAGGATGAAGAGCCGCTTCACGCCTCCTATAATACGTTAATCGGCCATGGTCGAGCCAGCCCCCTTCGTCTTCTTCGGGTGCATCGAGCTGAGGGAGATTCTCGGCCTGCGAGCCCGGGACGAGCGGGAACTGATGGAGCTCCTGGAGCGCGCCCCGCTCGGATCGGTCTACTACCACACCCACAGCGTCTTCCTGCGCCACCACCAGATTACGGGCGCCTATCCGAATGACTTCGCCAACTGGGTGGCCTCGCAGGTGCGGGACCAGGTGCTCGGCGAGCGCCTGGCCGTCGTGGACCCGTTCGCCTTCCCCAGTCTGGAGGCCCTGCGGGAGGAACTCGTGTCCATCATCGATCACCACATCGCGGCCCTGCATCCGGTGCCCCGGGTCGTCTTCGGGGATCCGTTCTTCTTCGTCCAGTCGCACGTGATCGAGGTGCCCACCGGCCTGGAGGCGTGTACCCTCGGCGAGTTTCGCCGGTGCCTCGCGGAAGTGGATGCCAGCTCGATCTACTTTCACGCGCTGGAATCCAGGGTTCGGCGCGGGCACCCCCATGGGGATTTCGCCGACTGGATCGGGCAGGCGCTGGGGCTCCAGTCCCAGGCGGAGGAGATCGCGCGGATCAATCCCTACCTGGGGGGCCTGGAGGAGATCCGCGCCCGGATGCTCCGGCTCCTCGACGCTGCGCTGGGAGGGGAGGCCCCCGCCGGTGGCGGCTAGCGCGCTCACCATCGAGGCCTACCGGGAGGTGGCCCCGAGAGGGACGATCGACTTCCTCCTCCGCCTCGCCGAACGGGCGCGCGGGCGGCGCTTCCTCCACGTGAACTCGACGCGCTTCGGCGGGGGCGTGGCCGAAATCCTCAGCCGGCTCGTGCCCATCATGGGGGACCTCGGGATCAAGGCGGACTGGGAGGTCATGGAGGGTGATTCGGAGTTCTTCGCCACCACCAAGGCCTTCCATAACGCGCTCCAGGGCACCGAGCAGGTGGTCACCGAGGCAATGCTGGAGCATTATCTCGAGGTCAACCGGGTCAACGCCGAGCGCCTCAGGCCGGCGGCCGATCTGGTGCTGATCCATGACCCCCAGCCGGCGGCGATGATCGAGTCCCGCCCGCCGGAGGGGAAGTGGGTCTGGCGCTGTCACATCGATCTCTCCCTCCCTCAGCGCCGCGCCTGGGCGTTTCTGCGAAGGTACGTGATCCGCTACGACGCGGCCGTGTTCTCCCTCCCGGCCTTCGCCCAGCAACTGCCGATCCCCCAGTTCCTCGTCTATCCCTCCATCGACCCGCTGGCGGAAAAGAACCGCCGGATGACCAGGAACGAGATCGCGAAGATCCTCGGCGCCCTCCAGATCCCGGACGACAAGCCGATCCTCCTCCAGGTCTCGCGCTTCGATCGCTTCAAGGATCCGATCGGCGTCATCAACGCCTACCGGATGGTCAAGCGCTACCACGATGTCCGGCTGGTGCTGGCGGGGGGCGGCGCCACGGACGACCCTGAGGGGGCGCAGGTGCTCGCCGAGGCGCGCGAGGCCGCCGGCCGCGATCCCGACATCTACGTGCTCGACCTGCCGTCCAACGCCCACCTCCAGATCAACGCCCTCCAGCGCGCTGCCGCGATCGTCATCCAGAAGTCCACGCGGGAGGGGTTCGGCCTGACGGTGGCCGAGGCGATGTGGAAGGGCAAGCCCGTCGTCGGGGGAGCGACGGGAGGCCTCACGGTGCAGATCCTCTACGGGGTCACAGGGTACACCGTCAACTCCGTGGAAGGCGCCGCCTACCGGATCCGGTATCTCCTGAGCAACCCGGCCCTCATGCGGAAGATGGGGGAGGCCGGGCGCGAGCACGTGCGGCGGAATTTCCTCATCACTCGGCACCTCCGGGATTACCTCTCCCTCCTGGTCCACCTCACCGCCTGACACACAGGGGCCGAGATGAACCCGATCTTCCAATGGATCGTTGCCCATACCACGGCGAAGTCGCTGGCACGACGCTGCCCACAATGTCAACGCACGCAAATTGTGGGTCGCAGCCAGGTCCGGGACACGGTACCCTGTGAGTTTTGCCGAACGCCTATTCCGCCGAAGGGCAGTTCGGGAGAAGGCTCGGGCACCTGATGCCGGAGTTCCCCTTTTTCCGCGATCTCGTCCTGGCGGTCGGCGCGGCGCTCGTCGGAGGAGTGGCCGCTCAGCGCCTCGGCCAGCCTCCGATCCTCGGCTACCTCCTGGGCGGCATCCTCATCGGCCCTCATACCCCGGGGCCGGTCAGCGACGTCCACCGCGTCTCGACCCTGGCCGACATCGGGATCGTCCTGCTGATGTTCGAGCTCGGCGTCGAGTTTCCGGTGTCGCGCTTGCAGAGGGTCCGGGTGATCGCCATCGGCGGCGGTCTGCTCCAGATCGTCCTCACAGGGCTGGCGGCGGCGGCGGTGGCCCGGGGCCTCGGCTTTGGCGTCATCGAGCACGTGTTTTTCGGCGCCGTCGTCTCGCTCTCCAGCACCATCGTCGCGCTCACGCTCCTGCTGGAGCGAGGGGAGATGGATACCCCCCACGGCGACATCACGGTGGGGATCTGCCTCGTCCAGGATCTGAGCCTGATCGCGATGATGGTGCTCTTGCCCGCGTGGGCGGCGGCCGAGGGCGGGGTGGGCATCCCCCTGCTCCTCGCGCTGGGCAAGACCCTGGGACTCTTTGGCGGCGCCTATTTCGTCGCGTCTCTGCTGCTCCCCATTCTGTTCGCCGCGGTCGCACGCCTCAGGTCACGGGAACTCTTCCTGCTGATGGTGGTGCTCGTGGTGCTCGGCACAACCGTCACGCTCGCGGCCCTCGGTCTGTCTCCGGCGCTCGGAGCCTACCTGGCGGGGATAGTGGTCAGCCGCTCCCACTACAGCCGACAGGTGTTGGCGGAGCTGGTTCCGAGCCGCGACCTCTTCGCGAGCCTCTTCTTTGTGTCGGTGGGCATGCTCGTGGACCCGCTGCTGCTCTGGCGCCATCCCGGGACGCTCCTGGCGGTCATCGGGCTCATTACGCTCCTGAAGGCGGGCGTGTCGGCGCTGGTTGTTCGCGTGTTCGGCTACCCGGCGGCGACGGCCATCATGGCCGGGCTCCTGCTCGCGCAGGTAGGGGAACTATCCTTCGTGCTGGCGAAGCTGGGCGTGGACGCCGGCTTTCTCAGCGCGGACCTTTACGGGGTGGTACTGGGAGGTGCGCTGATCTCGATCGTCCTCAACCCCGTGCTCCTACGGCACGCCGCCCCGTGGCTCGCCCGGCGCCCCGCGCGCCCGCTTGAGACACCGAGCCCTTTGGCCTCGGCCCTCCCGGAGGCATCGAGGCTGGTCGGCCACGTGGTGATCTGTGGATGCGGTCGGGTCGGCAGCGAGCTGGTGGCCCAGTTGCGCCCGCGAGGTGTGTCGTATGTGGTGATCGAGTTGAACCCCCTCCGGGTGGATGAGTTGCGACGACAGGGGGAGCCGTGTCTCTTTGGCGACGCCAGCAACTTCCACATCCTCCGCGCTGCGGGCGTCGAACGGGCCAGTCTCCTGGCCATTACTCACTACGATGCCGCGGCGGCGGAAACGACGGTTCGGAGAGTAATCGAGATCCACCCGTCGCTCAAGATCATCGCGAGGGCTCACTACCCGACGGACGTTCAGCGCCTTCGGAAGGCCGGGGTCGCGGAGGTGGTCATGCCGGAGTTTGAGGCCGGGCTGGAATTTCTCCGCTGGACGCTCGGGCACCTGGGGGTCTCACCCGCCGAGGCCGATGCCCTGATCCAGCGCCGGCGTGCGGAGTTGAGGCCGGGCGAGACAACACCGTGACCGCCCGAGGCGCCGTCAGCCGATGGCGGTCACGAGCCAGGCGAGGAGCCCCCGGACCGCGGCGGGGCCCGGGAGCCGGTAGTTGGCCCGCGCGGGCTGCCGCCCCACTGCCACGCAGAGCGCTCGGCCGCGGAGCGCTCGGAAGGCCTCCGCGTCCGTTTGATCGTCCCCCAGGTAGAGCGTGACGGGGACCCCCTGGCCGAGGGACCTGCCCAGAATACGGCGGAGGAGCCCCGCGGCTTCTCCCTTGCCCCAGGCGACGTCGGGTCTCAGCTCGAGTACCTTCTGCCCCGCCAGGACTTCCAGAGTGGGGCCCTCGGCCGCGACCCGCCGGACTGCAGCCCGCAATGCCGGAAGGGCCGCCGGGGGGGCGAGCCGGTAGTGGAGGCTCACCATTAAGCCCTTCCACTCGAGGAGCGTGCCAGGGACGTAGGCGGCGGTCCGCCGGAGTTCCCGCTCAGCCCTTCTCAGGCGCCGAACCAGCCGTACCGCCCGTGGGTGGCGAAAGCGAACCCCGCGCCAGGCAATCTCGAGGCCGTGGCAGCCAGCGTAGGCCGCGCCGGGGACCCTCACGCGCGCCCGGACGTCGCGGAGGCTGCGCCCCGAAACGATCCCCACCCGGGCCCGAGGGTGGCGGCTCAGGCGGGCGAGAAGGCGCCGCGTCTCGGGGGGGAGGCGGACAGCCTCGGGGCGAGCCCGGATGGGCGCCAGCGTGCCATCCAGGTCGGAGAGGAGGACGAGCCCCCGGCCGCCTCGGAGGGCGGCGGTCAGGTGAGCGCGGAGCCGCCGCGTCGCGTCAGACCTCCGCGACCCCGGCCCGGTCCACCGAGAGGCGGGTGAGCTCCTCCAGCAGAAGCCCGGCCCAGCGGTAGATGTTGCGCTCCCGCACGATCTGCTTCATCCGGCGCATGCGGATGGCCCGTTCGGCCGGCGGCATCTCGATGGCAAGGCGGATCGCCTCGGCCATCTCGTCGATGTGATAGGGGTTGACCTGAAGCGCGTCCACCAGCTCCCGCGCAGCGCCGGTGAACCGGCTCAGGATCAGGACACCCCGCTCCTCCTCCGCCGCGGACACGTACTCCTTCGCCACCAGGTTCATCCCGTCGTGGAGGGACGTGACCATGCAAAAATCGGCGTGCCGGTAGTAGGGCCAGATCTCCTTGTGGCTGTGGTGGCCGCGGAGATACGCGATCGGCTTCCACTGGTTGGTCCGGAGGCTCCAGTTGATCTTCTCCACGGCCCGGTCCACTTCCTCGTCGAGATCCTGGTAGCGCTTGATGTGGCTCCGGCTCGGCGCGGCCAGCTCGACGAAGACCATCCTCTGGCGATAGTCGGGGTACCGCTCGAAAAAGCGCTCGATGGCCCGGAGCCGTTCGAGGATCCCTTTCGTGTAGTCGATCCGGTCCACGCCCACTCCCAGGAACTCCACGGAGGGTCCCAGATCTTTCAAGAGCTCGTCGCGCGAGACCCCGACGTCTGCGGGGTCAGGGGCGGGAGCGACGCTGATGGGAAACGGCTTCACGTAGGTCGTGTGCCGCCCGCGCACGACCCCGAAGCGCTCCCGGTCCACGCGCGCCTCGATGGTCCGGTCCACCGTTTCTAGGAAGTTATTGCAGTGGAACTGAATGTGGAAGCCGATGAGGTCGGCGCCCAGCATCCCCAGGAGGATCTCTTGCTGCCACGGGCAGATTCCGAAGGCCTCGGGGTTCGGCCAGGGGATGTGCCAGAACAGCACGATCCGGGCGTCCGGCCGCCGGTCCTTCACGAGTCGCGGGAGGAGCGCGAAGTGGTAGTCCTGGATCAGCACGTACGGGCGTTCGGTCCCCTCCATCTCTTCCAGCAAGGCCTCGGCGAACTTCTCGTTGACCCGCCGGTAGGCGGCCCAATCAGACGCGCGGAACACCGGGCGGGTGTGGGCGATGTGGCAGAGCGGCCACAGGCCCTCGTTGGCGAAGCCGTTGTAGTAGCCGTCTTCCTCCTCTTTGGTGAGCCACACCCGCTTCAACGTGTAGGCGGGCTGCTCGGGGGGGACGCCGACCTTGTCCTGGGCGTCCACGGTCTCTCGGTCGGCGTCGCCGCTGCCGTGGGCGATCCACAGCCCGCCGCAGGCGTGCATGATCGGCTCGAGGGCCGTGACGAGCCCGCTGGCCGGCTCGACGGTTTCGATCTTTCGTCCCCGCCACTGGTGGATGAGCGGCTCCCGATTCGAGACCGCGAACAGCGGGGTGTCGTTCAACTGACTCCGTACGAACTGCTTCAGCCGCTCCGCGGTCCAGAGGGCCTCGCCCTCCAGGCGCAGCAGCGCCTCGCGCTCCGCCGCCGCCCGGGCGTCATCGAGGCTCCTGGCCAGCTCGGTGAACTCCGACGCGAGCGAGCCAAAGAGCTGGCCGGAGACCGGCGGAGGGGCCGTCTTGCCTGCGCGCATTTGTTGCGCCCACTCCGCCATTCGTCGCAAGGGATGGGTGATGCTCCATCTGACGACAAGGAGGGTGAGCAATGAGACCACGCTGGCCAGGATCATTAGGCGCACGGCGTTCTGCTGCCACAGGGCCGACAGGTGAAACTCCAGCTGACTGGCGTCGAGAAAGATCACCAGCGCCCCGGCCGGGCGCTCCTCGCCCTGGAGCGGCACCGCGTAGAGATAGGTCTTCTGCCCGCCGAGGGTCTCGACCCCCTTCTGGGCCTGCCCCGTGGTCAGCGCTTGGGAGATGATGGGAAGCGACGAAGGGAGCCTGGGAGCCAGGTCCGGGGTCGCCACCAGCAGTCCGGCGAACTGATCGTAAACGGCGATCCCGCGCCTGGGAGACCCGAACTTTTTCAAGATGCGCTCGATCCGCGCGGGTTGGCCGCGCAGGATCGCCGGCTCGATCGCCTCCTTGAGCCCTTCTCCCATGAGCCAGGCGCGTCGCTCCAGGTCGGTCAGCATGCGGGAGCGCTCGGACTGGACCTGGAGGAAGGCGAACCCGGCGATGATCACCAGCGAGGAAACCCAGATCGCGCCGAGAAGGCGGATGACGAGTCTCATTTCCGACTCACGATCACAATTTTACTTCGGCCGGGCGTCTTTGGCCAGGTGAGATAACTTCTGCCGAAGGCAAGGCGCTCCGACGCCTACTCGAGGGCACGCCTCACTGCATCGATGGCCGCCCGATTCTCGGGCGTCGCGAGCATCCCTACCCCAAAGACGTAGTAGTGCGTGTAGCCGCCCTCATCGAGGCGCGCAAGGAGCTCCCCGCCATCCGAACGGACGAGAAGGAGCCCGCGATGCGTCCGGCAGGCGTTCGCCATGCACCCCGAGGCTGCCACGTACTCCCATCCCCTGACCTGGATCAGGCGGGGCGGGAACGACCGCGAAAAGAACTCGGGGGCCGCCGCCGCCACTCCCGGCCCCCCGACGGCACCCCCGCCCCAGTCCGATCCAAAAAGCGAGCGCACCTTCTCCCGAATTGCCGGATGGTCCAGCATGTCGGCCGCGCTCTTCCCATACAGCGACGCGCGCGTATGGTCCCCCAGAATCTCGACCCGGGGCGGCAGCGGGGTGCCCGCGGGCGGGGGGACGATGCACCCGGCGGTGAAGAGGGCCGCGAGCAGCCAGAGCGTGGTCTTTCCTCTTTGCATGATGGGGCTGATCCTGCTTGGCTTTCCGCCGGTCAGGCGCCGAACTTGGTCAGGCGCAACCCGTTGGCCAGAATGAGAGGCATCAACTCCTGGGCGGCGAGCACGCCCAGGCTCCCGGCGGCGCAGGCGCGCTCGGTAAACTCGGTCACGGGGTCGGCGCCGCAGTAGGCGCTCCAGAGCAGGAGGGGCACGGGCTGCCAGCCGTGGCCCTTCAGGACCGCCGGACTCGCGTGATCGCCCGTGACGGCCAGGACGTCGGGCTTGAGGCTCAGGATCTGGGGGATGAACCCGTCCAGCCGCTCCAGGGCGGCGACCTTGCCCGCGAAATCCCCGTCCTCGCCGGCCTTGTCCGTGTCCTTGTAATGGAGGAAGAAAAAGTCGTACGCCTCCCGGTGCTGGCGGAGCGTGGCGACCTCGTCGGCGAAGGTCGCGCCCGTTTTCAAGACCTCCATGCCCACGAGGCGCGCCAGCCCGCGGTACATCGGGTAGGCGGCGATGGCTGCGGCCTTCAGGCCGAACGTCTTGGGAAACGACGGCAGGCGGGGGAGTTGGTCGAAGCCGCGGAGGAGGATCATGTTCGCCGGCGCCTCCCCGGCGAGCGCCTTCCGGGCGGCGGCCACGAAGCGGTTCACCAGGGCCGCGGTGCGCTTGGCCGCGGGCGCGAGCGCCTTGACCGGCAGCGCCGGGACGCCGAGGCTCTGCGGGTCCGACTCCGACAGCCGTCCGGACAGGCCGGCCCCGCGGAGGATGAGCACGAAGCGGTGCTCCTTGACCGGCTCCACGAAGAGCTTCACGCCGGGGAAGCGGATGGCTCGGAGGCGCTGGCAGAGGCTGACGCACAGATCGGTGGCGATGCGACCCGCCCGCCGATCCGTGATGCGGCCTTCCCGATCCACCGTGCAGAGGTTGCCGCGCGCGGCCACGTCACCCGCGCGAAGCTCGAAGTCGATGCCGAGGGCTTCAAGAACTCCCCGGCCAACCTGGTACTTGAGGGGGTCGTACCCGAAGAGGCCGAGGTGGCCGGGCCCGCTTCCCGGCGTGATGCCCGGCCCCACGTGGCGGAGCAGACCGCACGCCGAGCGCGCCGCGAGGGCGTGGAGGGTCGGGATTCGCGCCGTCTCGAGCTCCGACTTGCCGGTGTTGGGGTGGGGGAGCCCTCCCAGGCCGTCGAGGGAAAGGAGCACGAGCTTCGTCGTGTTCGGGATGATCAGATTGCGGATCAGCTCGAGATCCATGCGGTTCCTTCCCCGATCCACTCGGCCACGTGGACCCGCGTTTCGCCCAGGTACCGGAAGGCCGGATCGAACTCGTAGGCTACGACGCACTGGTCGTCGCCATCCAGGTAGCGGATGACGAAGCGGTCGCTCCCGAGCGCCCGCGCGTCGATGCTCCGGCATCCCTCCATGGCCAGGCCGAGCCGCTCCATGAGCTCCACCAGGGTGAAGACGCGATCCCCCAGCATGAGGAGCGGGGATCCCGTCCCCAGAGCCCCGAACCGCGCCTCGAAGGCCGCCCGCCGTTCCGCCATCGCCGTTCCCGCAGGGGCAGCATACCATCCGCGCGCAAAGCCGGGCAACCGCCCGTCCCTTGTCGCCGGGGGGGAAATCCCCTATAATCGCCGCACTCTGGACCCGTGAAGGCGAAAGACCTCCTGGCTGCCCCACGACGCTGGCCCTGAAGGAGGGACACGACTCAATGGCTGAGCCCGAGCCCCTCAAAGGCGGGCGCCGGGGCCGACCGCCCTGGCCCGCAACCCCTCCGCCGACCCCCGACGAGGTGTATGGCAGCCTCGCCGAGCAGGCGCGGGAGTACCCGAAGTTCCTCGAGTCCATCGTCCACCCGGACAAAACCTTCAACAAGCCCGAGGCGCTCGACCGCATCCGCGTCCTGGACTGCTCCACGGGCATGATCATCGGCCACTGGGCTTCGTCCATGCTGGCGGAGCTGGGCGCGGAGGTCATCCAGGTGGAGCCGCCGGGGGGCGATCCCCTTCGCCAGCTCACCCCGTTCGGACGCAAGGAGTACATGGTCAAGGACAAGCAGCGCGGGGAGCCCGTCGGGCTGCACTTTCTCCACGAGATGAGGAACAAGCTCGCGGTCACCCTCGACCTGGACAAGAAGGAAGGGCGCGAGATCCTCCAGAAGCTCGCCACCCACGTGGACGTCATCATCGAGAACGCGCCTCCCGGCCAGTGGGACAAGTGGGGGATCGGCTACCGCCAGCTCTCGAAGCTAAACCCGCGCCTGGTCTACTGCTGGGTGGGCCAGCGCGGGCAGTGGGGGCCGCTCAAGGACAAGCCGGGCATGCGCGACCCGGTGGCCCAGTGCGCCTCGGGCTTCGTCCACGCCACCGGGGACCCGAAGGAGTTCGGCGGGCGGCCCACGCGCTCGGGGATGTGGGTGGCCGATCACGTCGGCGGCACGGCCGCCGCCATGGGGATCGTCGCGGCCCTCAATCACCGCGAGCGCACCTCGGGCAAAGGCCAGTTCATCGAGGCCACCGCCGCGGAGGGGATCATCCGCATCCTGGATTACAACTGGGTGTGGCACGGCATGGACGGGTCCATTCGTCCCCGGTACGGCAACTGGGACCTAGCCATCAACATCTACGCGGTCAACCCGTGCAAGGACGGCTACATGATGGTGGGCGGCGGCCACGACCGCCTCTGGTACCGGATCTGGAAGACGGTCGGCGACGAGGTACCGCAGGCCGAGGAGGAGATCATCGCCGACACCAACCTCCGCAACATCTCCGAGCGGCTTCCCCACACCCGCCAGGTGAAGACGTACACGCTGCTCTGCGAATGGCTGAAGGACAACACGCGCGCCGAAGCGGAACGGAAGCTGGTCCGCCAGGAGGTCGCCTCGGGCGGCGTCATGGCCATCCACGAGGTGGCGGAGTACCCGCACTTCAAGTACCGGAAGCAGGTCGCCGAGTTCGACGACCAGCTCTACGGTAAGGTGCTGGTCGGCACCTCGCCGCACCTCGCCGAGAAGATCCCCGCCCGGCTGAAGTGGATCGGCCGGCCCGTGGGGTATGACAACGAAGAGGTGTACCGGCGCCTGCTGGGCTTCACCCGCGACGATTTCGACCGACTCGCCAAGCAGGGGGTAATGTGATGGCGGCCAGGGGGAAGAAGCCCAACAACCAGAACGCGCGCCCGCCGAAGCCGGTCGCCAACCCAGACTTCGAGCGCTACTGCCGTCAGACCTTCAGCCCCGCGTCCACCTTCGCCAAGCCCGAGGTCCTCAAGGGCTACCGGGTCCTCTCCTGCACCCAGTACATTCTGGGGCCCTCCTGCGCCACCTATCTGGGCGAGCTCGGCGCCGAGGTGATCAAGATGGAGCTGCCGCGCCGCGGCGAGCCCATGCGCCACTCGACGCCGGGCAACGAGGGCTTCCTCTATCCGCTGTCGCGCTGGGTGCCGCAGTCGGGGACCGGCCTCGGCTTTTTCGGCGCCAACTTCAATGAGTATTTCATCTCCATGGACTTCCACCGGTCCGAGGCGCGGGAGCTCATGTATCGGCTCGCCGCCAAGGCCGACGTCATGGTGGAGAACTACCGCCCCGGCACCTTCGACCGCTGGGGGATCGGCTACCGCCAGCTCCGCGAGATCAATCCACGCCTGATCTACGTCTGGCTCGGCGGCTTCGGGGGTTGGGGACCCGGGCGCGTGCGGGCGTCGTACGACATCCTGGGCCAGGCCCAGGGCGGCGCCTTTTCGATTACGGGACAGCCGGAGGAGTTCGGCGGCTCCCCCTCCAAGCACACCATCTGGCTCGCCGACTACTGGGGCGGGATGATGGGGGCGCTGCACGCGCTCTCGGCGCTCTACTGGCGCGACAACGTGTCGGGGGAGGGGACCTTCATCGAGTACAGTCAGGTCCACGGCGTCAGCCGCCAGCTCGAGTATGCGCTCCCCCTCTACGGTCGCCAGGGCGTGATCCGCGAGCGCTGGGGCAACTGGGACACCGAGCTCTGCGTGCACGGGATCATCAAGTGCGGCAAGTCGTCCTATCCCAACTCCGACAACCCCCAGGAGCAGGAGGAAGGGTACGTCCTGATCTCGGCCTACGAGGACGAGGACTTCGCCCGCCTCGCGAAGGCTATCGGCCAGGAGAAGTGGGTGCGGCTTTATAAGAGCCATGATGCGCGCGTCAGCCCGGAGAGCCAGCGCGAGATCTACCCCGCGCTCGAGGCCTGGGCCAAGGACAAGACCAAGGAGCAGGTCGCCCAGATCCTGGATCGCGCCGGGATCATCACGCAGCCGGTCTGGAACGCCAAGGAGGTGGCCGGCCATCCCCACTGGCGCGAGCGCGGCTCGATCCGCTGGCTCGACGATCCGACCTACGGGGACGTGCTCTCCCAGGGGCCGGCCTACAAGATGTCGGACACGCCCCCCCGGGTGAAGTGGGCGCTCAAGCCCATCGGCGCCGACAACGAGCTGATCTACGGCAAGCTGTGCGGCCTCTCTGCCGAGGAGCTCAAGCGCCTCGAGGCCGAGGAAATCATCTGATGCTGCTGAAGTGCGACAAGTGCGGGGTGAAGAACTACCTGGACCCGTATCCCTTCTGGAACTTCAAGGGGAAGACGAAGTGCGCCGGCTGCGACACCTACTACGCCGTGGAGATCGCCAACGGCAGCCCGGTCAGGCCGGCGCAGCCTGTCGGCGGGACGCTGAAAGACCCTGACCTCCGGCTCCCCGGCTTCGCCGACACGCCTGACTTCAAGCCCGTGACGGGGGAGGGGAAAACCCGCCCGGCCCCCCGCGCCCGGGCCGACGTCTATGGCAAGCCCAAGCCCGTCGTGAGGAACTCCCGGGGGCGCCTTGTGGCGGGGCGCCCGCTCAAACCCGAAGAGCTGGTGGGATCCCGCGCCCGCTACATCGCGGAGGGGAAAGAGCCCCGGTGAGACACCCGGCGTTCCGACATTATCTGGACGCCGTTCGGGCGCGGGCCTTGCCGCGACCCGCGCCACGTAAAGTGGCGCGGGTGCCCGTAGAGGTGGCTCGCCTTCGCTCGCGCTTGCGTCAAGGGGGAAGGGGGGCGGAGCCCCCCTCCGAGGTATGAGTGAGTCGTACTTCGACTGGACGCGGAAGCTCTTCGATCGGACCCGGATCTTCGACAAGCCCGAGGCCCTGCGCGGGGTCCGGGTCCTCGAGCTGACCACCCTCGTCCTCGGACCCTCCACCGCCGACTTCCTCGGCGAGTTCGGCGCCGAGGTCGTCAAGGTGGAGCTGCCCCCCGGCGGCGACACCATGCGCTACGTGACGCCCGAGGCCACCTACTGGCAGAACGCGTCGCTCGGGTTCTTCCCCACGAATCACTCCAAGTACCACGTGGGAATCGACCTCCACGCCCCCGAGGGCAAGGAGCTTTTCAAGCGGCTGGCGGCCAAGTCCGACATCTTCGTGGAGAATTTCCGGGCGGGCACGCTCGATAAGTGGGAGATCGGCTACCGGCAGCTCCGCGAGGCGAACCCGCGCCTGATCTATGTCGCCGACTCGGGCTTCGGCCAGTGGGGGCCGTTCTCCCAGGGGCGCGCCTCCTACGACGCCGTGGCGCAGACGGTGAGCGGCATGATCGGGATCACGGGCTTCCCCGGCCGGCCGCCGATCCTGTGCGGGATCTTCGTCGGGGACTGGTTCGGGGGGCTGATGGCTTCCACCGCCGCGCTGGTCGCGCTCCATCATCGCCACAAGACCGGCGAGGGGCAGTTCATCGATTTCGCTCAGTCGGAAGGGCTGATCCGCTCCCTGGACTGGACGTGGGTCCGCCACGGACTGACGGGCCAGGACCGCGGACCGGCGGGGAACCGCGACGAGGCCATCGTGCCGGCCGATTTCCTGGCCTGCCGCGACGGGTTCGTGGCCCTGGCCGCGGGCAGGGACGAGGAGTTCAGGGGCCTCTGCGCCGCCATGGGAAGCACGGAGCTGGCCAAGGACCCCCGCTTCGCGACCCTGGAGGTGCGCCAGGTTCCCGCCAACGCCGGGGCGCTGCTCGCCCTCATCAGGAAGTGGGCCGCGGACAAGTCGCGCGCGGAGCTTGAGGGGCTGGGGGAAAAGCACGGCTTCGCGTGCTGCCGGGTGGCGAACGCCGAAGACCGGTATCGCGATGAACACCTCCGCGAGCGGGGGGCGGTCTGGCAGTACGATGATCCCCTGTACGGCCCGATGGTGGAGCAGGGGCCCGCTCCCAAGCTGTCGGCCACGCCGGGCCGCATGCGCTGGGCGGCCAAGCCGGTGGGCTGGCACAACGAAGAAGTGCTGACCCGCCTCCTCGGGCTTTCTCCCGGCCGGATCAAGCAGCTGGAGGAAAAGAAGGTCGTCGGCCGGTGGGCCGACCGCCCGGGGGCGAAGCCCCCCGACCAGTGGCTGAAAGCCCACGAGCAAAAATGACCGATCAACCCCACTCCTGGCCCCGGTACGCGAAGGAGATCACCGACCCCGCGCTGGCTCACGAGAAGCCGGAGGCGCTGGACGACCTCCGGGTGCTCGACGCCAGCAGCGGGAACTTCGCCGCCCTGTTCGCCTCGTCGATCCTCGCGGAGTTCGGGGCCGAAGTGATCCGCCTGGAGCCGCCGGGGGGGGACGTGGCCCGGCTGTTCTCCCCTCAAGGCGTGAAGCACCGGGGCACGGGCCTGGCCTACCTGGTCGAGGCGCGGAACAAGCGCCACATCACGCTGAACCTCGACAAGCCGGCGGGGCGCGAGCTGTTCGCCCGCCTGGCCCGGCACGTGGACGTCGTGATCGAAAGCGCCAAGCCGGGGCAGATGGATGCCTGGGGCATCGGCTACCGGCGGCTGAGCGCGGGAAACCCGAGGCTGATCTACCTGGCGTTCTCGACCTACGGCCAGTTCGGGCCCAAGGCCGCCTCGCCGATCCCCGATTACGACATCACGAACCAGGCCCTCTCCGGCACGCCCTACACGACCGGGGAACCCGCAGGGGAGGGCGGGCCCGAATCCTCGGTTCCCACGAAGCAGGGCAACTGGATGGCCTGGTACGTCGGCGGCGGGTGGGGGGCCTTCGCCGTGCTGGCGGCCCTGATCTGGCGGGAGGCCTCCGGCCAGGGGCAGTTCATCGACTGCTCGCCGGCCGAGGCCGAGATGCGCTTCACGGACTACGACATCCACTGGTATCACGCGAACAAGCGGATCCGCGAGCGTCTGGGGGCGCTGAACGTCAGCGTCTTTCCCTACACGCTCATTAAGACGAAGGACTCCTACTCGTTCATCGCCGGGTTCTCCGATATCAACTGGACCGGCCTCACCAACATCGTGGGTCGGCCCGATCTGAAGGAACGCTACCCCACGACGAAGGCCCGGATCGGGGAGAGCAAGCTGCTCCACCGCGAGCTGGAGGGCTGGGCCGCCGGCCTCACCTCCCAGGAAGTCCTCGACCGAGTCCAGGACTACGTGGCCAACAAGCGGGGCCCGGGGACCGTGGCCTCCGCCCGCCTCAATCGGCCTTCCGATACCCTCGGCGAAACTCATTGGTGGGAACGGGGGGTCTTTGAGAGAATAGGAGATCCGGACTACGGGGAGCTCCTGCTGCAGGCGCCCCCGTGGAAGATGTCCCGGACGCCGCCCCGGATCAAGTGGGCCTGCCGGCCGGTGGGGGCGGACAACGAGATGGTGTACCTGAAGTACCTGGGCCTGGGCCGGGAGCGGCTCCAGGCCCTGAAGGCCGAGGGCGTCATCTAGCGCCCCGGCGAGCGTGCGGCGCGGTAGAAAAGGAGGACGCGATGGGTTTCAAACTGGTGAGCGCGGTCCTGATGGTAGCCCTGGCTCTGAGCGGGCCCTTGGTGCCCCTGGTCTGGGCGCAGGAGAAGACCGAGGGGCAGATGGCTCCCGCCAAGAAGGATGACGGTGCCTGGGAGTTCGCCGCGGGGGTCACCAACACGATCGCCGTCCCCGGCCGGGCCTTCCTGTGTGGCGTTGGCGCGCTGACAGGGGTGGCGGTGCTCCTGATCACGTTCGGCAGCGGCACCGAGGCGGCAGCGGGCGTCTGGAACGGGTCGTGCGCGGGCAAGTGGACCGTCACGGCGGCGGACCTGAAGCCGAAGGGTGAGGACTCGCAGTACATTACTGACCGGCCGGACTATAGGAAGTCGGACTACCAGAGGACAGAATAACCAGAGGTCAGCCATGGGGGAGATCCTCTGCCCGAGCTGCCACCACTTTGTCCCGGCCCTGGACCCAAACATCGCCCGGGCCTTCCTCGGCGCCTGCAAGAAAAAGGAGGCGCCGTTCCTCCTGATCCTGCCGAAGGAGGGCGTCACCGAGTGCGACGTGTACCTGAAGGCTTCGAAACGGGCTCAGGTGGCGGGCCCGGAAAGGGTCGGCGTCAGCCCGGCAGCGAAGGCCGCGGGCCCCGCCGAGAAGCGCCTGGCGTTCTTCTACTCCAGCGCCACCGTGCCGGGGGAGCAGTTTCCGTGTGATCCGAAGAAGGCCCTGTCCCTCCTGGAGCAGCTCAAGGCCCGGGGAGTCCAGTGCGAGGTCCGAGATGTCGCGAAGCAGAAGGACGTGTTCCCCGACTACCACAAGGCGGTGACCGGCCCCAGCGCCCAGAAGCGGCCGGTCTTCGGAGCCAAGGGCGCTCTCGAGGAGGACTTCGGCCGCCGGGTCCCAGCGCTCATGATCTTCGAGGGCGATCGCTATCCGACTGAAGTCTTTCCCCGGATGGATCGAGAGCTGAACCGGGTCCTCGGCGTGGAGGAGGCCCTCGAGCGCCTGCTGAAGTAATCACCCTGCGATGGGCAAGATCCCTCCGCACTACCTGCCGCCGAAGGAGCTCTGGCCTCAGCGGCTCTATACCCTGCCTGAGCACAAGACGTATCCCCAGAAGCTGAACTCCACCGAAGAACTGGTGGACCGCCACGTGGAGGCCGGCAGCGGCGACCGCGTGGCGATCCTCTTCGAAGACCAGAAGATCACCTACAAGGCCCTCCAGGCGGGGGTCAACAAGCTCGGCTCGTCGCTCAAGGGGCTCGGCATCGAGGAGGAGGACCGCGTGCTCCTCCGCTCCCCGTCCATCCCCCCGGCTCTGGTCGCCAACTTCGCCGTCATCAAGATCGGGGCGATCGCCGTGCCGACCTCGCCCCTCTTCTCCCGAGCGGAGCTCGCCCACGTGGCGGCGAACACGGAGGCCGTCGCCCTCATCGTGGCGGCCCCCCTGCTGGAGGAGGTGGAGAAGGCGCGCGCCGACCTCAAGACGATCACGCACATCATCGTCATCGGTGGCGAGCCCGCGGATCTGAAGGCCAAGGGCTACATCCCCTACGGCGAGCTGATGGCCAAGGGGTCGGAGAGGCTCGAGCCCGTTCGCCGGGACCGGATGGCGGTGTCGGTGCTGCTCTTCACCTCAGGGACCACCGGCCTCCCCAAGGGCACCGTTCACTTCATGGAGGAGGCGCTGATCGTCCCCGACGGCTTCGGCAAGTACGGCTGGCGGGTCACCCCGGACGACGTGATCGGCGGTCCGGCGCCGCTGTCGCTGGCGGCGGGCTACTCGACCCAGGCCGTCATCCCCTTCCGCTTCGGCGGCGCGGTCTCGCTGCTGCCGCGCTTCACGCCGGAGGGGATGTTCGAGACGATCCAAAAGCACCGAGTCACGGTCGTGTCCATCCTCCCCACCGCGTACCGGAAGATGCTCCAGGTGCCGAACGCGGAGAAGACCTATGACATCTCCTCGGTCAGGATCTTCACCGGGGGCGGGGAATCGCTGACCGCCCAGACCTACCACGACTGGAAGACCAAGTTCGGCAAGGAGATCTACGAGGGGCTCGGCACCACGGAGATGATGTTCGTCTTCGTCTCCTCCGCCGTCACCCGCAAGGTGAAGCCCGGCGCCATCGGCCCGGCCGTGCCCGGCTACGAGCTCCGGGTGATCACCGAGGACGGCAAGGAGTGCAAGCCCGGGGAGGTCGGGCTCCTGATCGCGCGGGGGCCCACGGGGACGGTGTATTGGCGTGATCCAGATAAGCAGCGCTCCGCGGTGAGGGAGGGCTGGTGCCGCGCCGGCGACTTCGTCACGCTGGATGAGGACGGCTACGTCTGGTTCCTCTCGCGGGAAGACGACCTGATCAAGTCCTCAGGCTACCGGATCGGCCCCGAGGAAATCGAGGAGGCCCTGGCCAAGCATGCCGCCGTGGCCGACGTGGGCGTCATCGGGGTCCCCGACGCCGTGCGCGGCCAGAACACGCGCGCCTATGTAGTTCCCAAGCCCGGCTCGGCGCCCTCGGAGGCGCTCAAGCAGGAGCTGATCGAGTTCTGCCGCGACAAGATCGCGGTGTACAAACTCCCCCGCGAGATCGAGTTCACCGAGAGCCTGCCTCGCGCCCCGGGCCCCGCCGGCCCGGGGACCGGAAAGCTCCTGCGCCGCGTCCTCCGCGAGAAGCTGAAGGCTTAGCGTCTCAGGGGGTCAGGTCTTGCAATAACGCATCGTAACGAATTGTTGGATTGCAAGACCTGACCCCATGTGGAAGGTGGTCGCCCTGTTCGTGGTTCTCCTGCTGGGTTTCGCCCTCGGCATCTGGGGGACCTACCGCGCGGTCTATCCCGAGAAGGGGGTGCACCGTCTGACTGCGGTCTTCCAGTCGCGGGCGGGGGACACGGCGATCCTGGTCGGCCACGAGGCCATTCCCGCCCTCTCGATGGGCTCCATGGAACTGATGGCCTTCGACGTCGAGTCGAGGGCCTTGGTGGATCAGGCCGGGCTCAAGCCCGGTGACCGCGTCCGGCTCACCATCCGTCAGACGCGCGATCGCCTCCTGGTGGTGAAAATCGACAAGTTCCGGTGACGCGTCAGAACCAGCGCCGCAGCCACCACTTCTCGAACCAGATCTTCCCCCAGTGCCAGATCCTGCCGGGGGAACGCAGCCTGAGGACGGGAGCCGGGTCCGCGTAAAAGTTCCCCCCTGCGTAGGCGGCCACACCGTGGCCCATTTCCAGGATTCAGTAGCCGTCGCCCTGGAAGGCCCGCCGGCCGCCGCGGCCGGTGATCTCGGCCGCGATGTTCGCGGCCACGGCCTCCGCCTCGTAGTGGGCGAAGACCCCGGCCTTGGGGAGCATCAGTCCGACCGGCAGCTTGATCGCCGTGACATCACCGAGGGCATAGACGCCCTCATGAGCGGTCTGGAGGGTCCCCTTGTCTACCGGCACCCAGCCGGCCTCTCCCACCAGCCCGGACTCCTTGACCACAGGCGGGCAGCGGTGGGGCGGAATCGCCACGAGGAGGTCGTAGTCGGCCCGCTCCCCGTTCTCGAAGACCAGCTCCTGCCGCTCGGATTCCACCGCCTGGAGCTTGTGCTGAGGGTGGAAGTCGATGCCCTTGCTCGCGACCATGGCCTTCACGGCTTCTCCCATCGCCTTGCCCGCGACGGGCATCGGAAGAGGCTCGGGGGTGTAGATGTCCAGCCGAGCCCGCTCGCGGAGCCCCCGCTCCCGGAGGGAGGCCTCGATCAGCATCGCCGCCTCGTAGGGGGCCCCGGGGCACTTGAAGGGCAGGCTTGCTACCGTCACCGTCACCCGGCCTTCCTTGAACGACGTGAGGGCCTGACGGAGCCCCAGCACGCCGTCCAGATCGTAGAGGTTATGGCCGCCCTCTGCCAGGCCGGGGACCGCCTCCGCCCGCCCCTCGGCCCCGAGGGCCACGATCAGGAAGTCGCCTGAGATCTGGCGCTTGTCGGTCCTGACGAGGCGCCGGGCCGGGTCGATCTCCCTGATCTCCTCGTGCACCACTTCGATTCCCTTCCGCTCCAGCCGGCTCAGGTCGCGGGTGATCTCCCGCGGCTCCCGCCATCCGAGCATCATCCAGAGAAAGGACGGGGTATAGACGTGCTGCGCCGCGCGGTCCACGAGGACGATCCGGTGCTTCCGGTCGAGGCTCCGCCTCAGCGTGTTGGCGGCCACCAGCCCTCCCACGCCCCCGCCGAGAATCACGATCGTCGCCATCGCTTGGCTCCTTACCCCCGTCGCCCCGTCACGGCCAGAAAGGTGGCCAGCCCGGGCGTCCACCGGGCCCCTGCTGTTTCCCAGCCTCGAAGATACCGCACCCCGCGACGGCGGGAAACGGGCAAGAAGTGGACCGCCCCGCGCCACCGGAGATCGCGGAATCCCCCCTCCTCCAGCAGCCGCCTCAGGTCTCCGAGGCCCAGAAAGGCCGCGTGCCGCCAGACGGATCGGACGAAGTGTCGCTTCAGGCGGCGCCAGAGGGTCCAGAGCCCGGTCCGATTCAGGATCGCGACAAGGTCGAAGGCACCTGCCCGGAAGGGCAGCGCGCCTCCGTCCGCTCGGACTAGCGCGAGGGCGATTCCCCCGCGCCGGGCCTTGGCGCGGGCGACCCGGAGCATCGGCTCGGAGACGTCCACGCCCACCACCCTGAAGCCCCGCTGGGCCAGCGCCAGGGCGTAGTTCCCCGTGCCGCAGGAGAGGTCGAGAGCCAGCGCGCCCGGCCTGGGCTCCAGCAGGGTGAAGATGGCGTTCTTCTCCGGCTGATCGACGAGCCGGCCGACGGGCGTCTCGTACCACAGGTCGTACGACGAGGCAAGCGCGTCGAACGCCGCAGCCGGCTCTGGACCCGGCTCGGCCCTACCACCCCCTTCCCGCGGGCTTCGTTCGGCCCTCAAGGCCTTCCGCCCTTCTCTCTCACCCCTGCGGCCCGCAGGATGACCATGGACGGTCAGAAGTTCGTGAAGGCCGACTGGATCAGGTTCACCCCCATCAGGCCGGCCAGCCACAGCCATAGAGGGGTGTGGTAAACGGCGAGGAGGACGCTGGCGAGGACTATGATCCCCCCCCAGCAGTCGGAGCCACTGCTCCATGTACAGCGTCACAGTTGGTCACCTCCTTTCAGAAGGCGTAGCGGACGACGGCGTAGAGGTTCGAGTTTCCCTCGAACTGGCCGAACTCGGCGCGGCGAGGGCCGCCGAAGAGGTTCAGGCCAAGGGCGGCCCACAGGGCATCCGTCACGTTGTATTTGACCTCGGGGTTCACGTAGAAGTCCCCCTCGTTGGGGCTTCCGAGGACGAACAGGCCGAGCCTCAGCGTCTGGTTCCAGAAGAGCTGGGTGAGCCGCGCCGTGAGGACATGGCGGATGGTCGGGCGGTTGGCCATCCCGGGCCCCCGGGTCGCCCGGTACGCGTCGTGGTCCTCCATGACGTCGCCGGCGTACTGGAGGCCCAGCGTCAGGTCCGGCGCCAGCTCCCGCTGGTATCCGGCCAGATACTTCCCCCGGGAGTTCTCGACGGCGGCGTTCCGCCCCGACCGGTCCCGCCGCGAGTCGTAATAGCCCCCCTCGAGGCTCACCACCCCGCCCAGCGCCGCCCCCTGGGCGCTCCAGCCGTAGACGTTGAGCGGCGGGAAGAAAAGGCGGAGGCGCGGGCCCGGCTCGACCTCCCCCGCCGGGGCGCGGTGGAACCCGCGGTAGGCGTAGAGCGACAGGTCCCAGCCCAGGAGGTTCCTGAAGAGCCTTCCCCCCACCTCCGGGCCTTCGGCGCCCGGCGAGGGGTCATCAGTGTTACGGCTCTCGATCGCGGCCATGGGGTCGTTGAAGCGCAGCCGTCCCCCTGCTTCGGGCAGCGTGTCGGCCTCGAAGCGGGGAACGAGCACGACCTGAAGCGACGTGCCGCCCCAGTGGCCGGTGGCCGAGAGCCCGTCCGACCCTTTTTTCAGATATTCGAGCGGGAGGCCGGAGATGAAGGCCACCCAGTCCTTGGGGAAGACGTCGTTGATGAAGATCAGGTCGCCCACTCCCCAGGTGATGATCTGCCGTCCCAGTCTGAGGTCCACGGCCGGAAATCGAAGGTCCAGGTAGCCTTCCCGCAGGTCGCCGTCCACCTCGCCCCCCACGGCATCGCCGATCAGCTCGCCCTTGGCGACGAGCCCCCACCACTCGCCGCGCGGGGTCAGCTCGAGCCGCCCCCGCCCCTCGCCGAGGACGAACTCCTCCCGGCACGCGAGCCGCTGGGTTCGAGGGCAACGGTCGGGCTGGATCAGCCGGTAGGCGGACGCGGCCTGGACAAAGCCGTGGAGCGGGATCTCCTCCGCCGCCGCGGCCCCCCGGGCGACCAGGAGCGAGGCGAGCAGGAGGAGCCCGAACCGGCGCCTCACCGGGAGAGTTCGGCCGGCGGCGCCCGGAGCGCGCGCTCGCTGAAGAGGTCGGGGGAGAGCTTCTGGTTGTAGCGGACGTCGGCAAAGACGGCCTCCGTGAAGTGGCCGGTCTGGGTGTTCTTCATGACCCGTTTGGTGACCGTCCAGAACCCCTGGATCTCCTTCAGCTCCTCGGCCGTGAAGACCCGCGCGAGCTCGCCGCGCCGGTCGTAGTACTCTTCCTTCAGCGGAAGCCACGTGGCCTTGTCGATCCAGGACACCTTCCGAGTGAAGTCCACGCTGCCCGGGTCCTTCGGGACGCTCTCGACGACGGAGGCGGCGCGCTCGCCGACCTTCTCCCCCCGGAGCAGCTTGTGGGTGTCCTCCTCGGGCTCCCGGCCGGAGACGTCCTCGTAGGAGAAGTCGGAGCCCGCGAAGCTCGACCGCTTGTCGCTGGCGGCGATCCGGCGCACCAGCTTGAGGGCCGGGACGTAGAGCCAGCGGTCGTCGTCCCTCCCCGGGTACTTCCAGACCAGGAATGTCATGTCGCGCACGTCGGGTGGGCGGTGGAAGTAGATGAAGTACCGCTGCTCGCCCCCGTCCTGGAGGTCCCGCCGTGACATGGTGAGCTCCCGGACCCTCTCCTTGCCGTCCCGCGACACGAGGCGCATCGTCACGCGCGCCCGCATGTCCTCCCCGGGGTAGAACATGGCCAGGTGGGCCTTGGCCATGATCTCCTCGGCCGTGGGCTGCGCGGCGGCCGGCGCCACCGCAAGCACAGCGAGACCCGCCACCACTGCCACCCAACCGGCCCGCCGAAGGCCGAGGACCATCATGTCGATCCTCCTCTGAACAGCCAGCCCTCCAGCAAGATGATCAGCGCGGGCAGATAGATGATCACCATCAGGGCGCTCAGCATCATCATGCTCACGATGAACGCGCCGACGGTAATGTACGGGGTCAGCGGGGCGAACATCATCACGGCGAAGGACGCTGCGAAGAGCACGGCGTTACGCATGATCCCTTTGCCGGGCCGTGCGGCCGTCCACAGCAATGACTCGGTGATGAGTTCGGAGTTCGGGGTGCCGACCGAACTTTCCGCCAGCCGTTGTTTGAACCTGCCGATGAAATGAATCGCAAAATCCACTGCCATGCCTAAAGAGAGACACGAAAGCACGGAGATGGGCATGTCAAACCTCTTGCCGCTGAATCCCACCACTCCGTAAATGAGGAGGATCGTGAACAGGAGCGGGACATAGCCGACGACGGCCCACTTGAAAGAACGGAAGTTGAAGATGAGGATGACGAATACCGCGATAAGGGCGGCAATGAACCCCTTGACCATATCCCACAGGACCTCGTCATTCCAGACGAGATTGAAATACGCGATTCCTGCCGGCTTGAGCTCCAGCGGGAACGGATGCGCCTTCTTGTAGTCATCGACCGCTCGTATGACTTCCTCCATCGCCTGCGCGTCCCAGGTCTTGAGCTGAACCCATATGTTGGCTTGGCTAAAAGGATAATCAACCACATTGTTCAGGTCCGATGCTTTCGCGGACATGCTGAAGAGGAACAGGTATTGGCCGACAGCCTCCTTTGTCTCAGGGATCACGTCAAATCCGGCATCGTCGTCATGGAGGACGCGGTTGATCCTCTTCACGTAATCCGCGACAGAGAAGGTTTTCCCCACAATGGGCAGTTTTTCCAGATGCCGCTGGAGGCTCTCGATGTATCTCATTGCTTCGGGGTTCTTGATGAAGTCCTCCTCCTTCGAGATCGCCACCACATAACCTGTGGACGTGCCGCCGAGCGCCCTGTTGATCTGGGTGTCCGCGATCCGTATCTCGCTCTGTTTCTTGAACCACTCCACCATGTTATTGTTCACCACGATGTTTGTGACCCCGATGATCGCCACGACACACAGCAGAGCGCCCACGAGGACGGTCACTTGGGGCCGATGGGCGCCAAATCCGGCGAGCCCTCTCAGGAACCGCGATGCCTTGCTGAACGAGACATCCTCTCCCCGTGCTGCCTTCTCTATATTTTTCTCCTTCACGAAGGTAAACATCGCGGGAACGAAGCTGAAGCTCAAGATCCTCAGCGCCACCGTGCCGAATGCCACCAGACCTCCAAAGACCCTGACCGGAATGATGTTCATGAACAATAACACGGCGAAGCCTGCAGCCGTTGCCAGGGCCGTGTACCGCACAGGGCGGCCTACCGCATGCATGGTCTCTATGATTGCAACCTTCTTATCTTTGCGCTCCCTGTAGCGGAAGTAGAACTCATTGAAGATGTGAATGCTGTCTGTCGCGATGGCCATCAAGAAGACGGGAGCCATTGAGCTCATGATGTGAATAGGGAATCCGAACGCTATCAAGAGCCCCATGCTCCAGACGATGCTGATCATCGCATCCATCATCAGCGTGATGGAGAGGAAAAGGTCCCTGAACATGAGATACCGGACCGCCAGCATCACCATGCCTGCGATCGGCGCAAAGATTGCCATGAGCCTGAACATCTCGGCGCCGAATGTGTCCCTCGCGACCGGATCGCCCGCGATGTAGTATTTCTCCGCGCCCTTCTCTTTCCTCACGATCTCCCGGATCTTGTCGGCCACCTCCTTGCCATTGGCCCCCTTTTCCAGAGGGACATAGATGGCCGTGGTCTTGCCATCCTTCGAGATGATGCGGTCGACGAAGAGGGGATTTCCGAAAAGCATCTTGCGGAGCTTCGCAACCTCTTGATCCGTCTTCGGGACCTCCGGCATGAGAGGGGCGACCGTCAAGATCCCGGACTCGGATGTCACGTTGGTGATGGTGGGGAAGCCGTTGACATCCTGGACGGCCGCTCCCTTGAGCTTGAGGATTGCGTCCGTGATACTGCTGATCCTCGCGAGGGTCTCGCGGTTGAGGACGCCTCTGTCATTCACGATCCCCAGGACGATCATGTCCTCGTAGAGCGCAAACGTCTTGTCCACTTCGTCGTTCCACACCCTGACATCGGATGTGGCCGGAAGCATGTTCTTGGGATTCGTATCGGTCTTCATCCTCGGGAACTGCGTCATAAAGGCGAGGGTGAAGATTATCGTCAGAGAGACAATCAACTTCGGATGTGCGACGGAAAATTCAACAAGTGAAAACTTCAGCATATCAGAGCGCGCCGATCACGCGATCGTGGTCAACGGCCAGCAGCGCCGACACCCCGGCGTGACCGAGGGGAACCGCGGGCTCGCAGGGCCTGAGCCCGCGGGCGGCGAGATCCTCGTCGAGAACGAGCAACCGGGCCCCGCGCTCGAGGAGCCGTTCGAGCCGGGTCGCGGTCTCGCGGGGTAAGTGGTCGCCTGCTAGAAGCACCGCGTCCTGGAGGCAGCAGAGGGTGAGGACGTGCCCTTGGTCCACGAGAGACTCAACGATCGACAGCGCGCGCTGCCCAGCCGAAGACGCGGGAGAGCTCGATAGCACCACGAGGATCGAGGCCATGGCGTCCTCCTCAGAAGATCAGCGTGCGGTCGCAGCGGGCGAGGGCTCCCGCGATCTCCTCCAGCGACGACGCCCGGGTCCCCTGGATGAAGTCGCTGGCGCGGAGTCCCCGGACCTCGAGGGCTCCCTCGTCTACGAGCACGGCGGCCCGTCCGTTTCCCTTCCGGATGAACTCGGCCACGGCTTCTCCGAGACACGTCCATTCATCGGCCGGTGGCGACTGGCCAGGCAGCGCGGTGAGGACCGCATCTCCCGTCAAGGCCAGGACCACCTCCCACCCTTTCCCCAGGGCGCCCAGCGCATGGCGGAGGGCCTCGGCCGGCTGGATGCTCCCGTAGGGCGCGCGATCTACGAGGACGCAGAGCGACTTCGCCACGGCCCTACCCCCCGAAGGTCAGGACGGCGTGGCTCTCGTCGAGGTGAGCCAGCAGCCGCGAGAGCGAGCCGACGCGCGCGCCCTCCAGGAGATCCTCATCCGCGATTCCCCTGAATCGCAGGCAGGACCCTCAGAGGTCCACGGCCCCGCCGCGGGCGAGGAATGCCTGGGCGGCGCCGCCGACGTCGAAGACGGACGCCGCCTTCTGCTCCCTGACGAAGCCGTACACGCCGTCGCCGGTGGCGAAGATCGTGGGCCGGTGCCCGGCCTCGAGCGCCGCCGCGGCGAGCTTGAGCGCCGTGCCGGCTGCCTGGCCGGAGTAGGGGCTGGCGGTCAGGACGAAGGTCAGGCGCTTCTCCATCGCGTTAGCTCCGCGCGCCGCTCCGCCGGCTGCCGGCCGTGGCCGCTTTGACCAGCCGCCGCCCCTCGGAGAGCTGCTCGAACAGCACCTCCCGCATGATGTCGAACGCGCGGAGGATCTTGGGGTTGGCCGCTTTGAGGATCGCCAGGTGCTGCGAGAGGTTCGGCATGCTGGTCCCGACCCGTCGCGCCAGCTCGGCCACGGCCATCTCCTGCTCCCGCAGCGCATTGAGGATCTTGAGCCGCGTGGGATTGGACAGGATCTGGCAGACGCTCGCGTGCAGCTCGTAGATCCGGTCGTCGGTGTGCCTCGCTGGCTCCACGGTTCAGTATTTAAGCATGTTCGAAAGTATAGATCAAGTCGAATTTATTGATTCGCGGGGAGGGCGCGGAGGAAGCGGACGAGGTCCTGGATCTCGGGGTCGGAGAGGTAGAAGCCGAAGGCGGGCATGCCGGGCTTGCCGAAGGAGGCCCCACCGTTCTTGATGAAGTCGAAAAGGTACTGGTCGGAGAGCCCCTGCATCCGGCGGGTGTCGGAGAGGTCGCCGGGCCGGATGAGGAGGAGCGTCACTCGCCAAGTGCCCTGGCCCTCGACCCCGTGGCAGCGGGCGCAGTAGGCGAAGTAGGCGCGCTGGGCGCGAGATGCGTTCGGAGGCGGCGCGGGCGGGGGCCAGAAGGCGGCGAAGACGGCGGCGTTGACCAGGATCACGCCGATGGCCGCCGGGACCAGGAGCCAGCGGGGGAGCATCGGGAACATAGATGTATTATCGCGCGGGCCGGCCCCTCACCCTACCTCTCCCCACGGGGGAGAGGATAAAGGTGAGGGGGCGATCCGCAGCAGGTCGTCGAGGAGGAGGACGAGGCGTTCCAGATCTCGGGCCTGGCGGAGCCGGGAGCGCCACCCCCCCTCGGACGGGAATGCGTGAGTGAAGCCGTCGAAGATGACGAGGCGCCCCAGGTTCGGGGCGGCCCGGGCGAGGCTCACGCTCTCCGTGTAGGGGATCGAGTCGTCATTGCGGCCGTGGGCGATGAGGAGGCGCGCCTTCACTCCGCCGCAGCGAGGCGAGCAGATCGGCCACGCGATCGTGCCGGCGGTTTTCTACGAGAGCCAGAAGCCGCCACCCCTCGACCCCGAGCTTCCCCAGCTCTCGCCTCACGTCCTCGCCGGGGTTCGCCAGCTTCCGGTCCACCAAGCGCTGAAGGCGCTCGCGCTCGCCAGGATCCGCGACGTACGGCACGAGGGCAGCCACGAGCTTCCAGCGGTTGAAGGACTGCTGAGTGGCCTGGCGCCCTTGTCCGTCCTCCTCGTACCACCCCGTAGTGACGAAGCCGATGACACCGGCGAGGTCCCAGTAACCACCGAAACTGCCGACGAGGGCGACCTGATCCCGGATCGCGGGGTCCGCAGCGGCAAGGAGCGCCGGCCCCGCGCCGAAGGAAAAGCCGAGGATGCCGATAGGATCCCCAGCCTCAGCCCTCAGGACCTGAACAGCCCTCACGATCGTGTGCACATCGCCCTCTGAGACGTGGAAGGCGCGGAGGTCGGGAAAGTCGGGGGCCAGCACCACGAAGCCCGCCCGGGCGAGGCTCCTGGCCAGGCGCTGAAAGGCCGGATGGTCCTTCCCCTGCCGCGAGAGCCCGGGGACGAGGACGAGCCCGCCACGCGCGGGACGCCCCGGGCGATAGAGGTCGGCGTCGGTGGCGTCGAAGGAAGCCCGATCGAGGCTGACAGAGTGAACCGTGGGCACCCAGCCGGGGACGAGCAGGTCCAGGGCCAGGAGGTGGGCGGACGCGAGGCGGCCCATCCTGGGGGCCGCGAGGAGGACGAGGACGGCCAGGGCCAGGGCGAGGCTGCGCCTCATCCCATGGGCTGGTCCACCCCGGGGATCAGCTCGATGAGGCTCCGGCGCAGGCGGTCGTCCTGGAGGAGCTCGGCTCCGGGCCCCGAGAGCGCCACGCGGCCTTCTTCCAAGAGGTAGGCGCGATGAGCGAGGCGCAGGAGCCGGCGCACGTGCTGCCCCGCCGCGAGGATCGTCATCCCCTCGGCCGTGATCTCCCTGATGGCCTGACAGAAGCGGTTGATCACGGGGCGCGCGAGCCCCAGGAACGGGTCGTCCAGGCAGAGCAGCCGCGGGCGCGCCATGAGCCCCCGGGCCAGGGCGAGCATCTGCTGCTCGCCCGTCGATCCGTTCCCCGTCGAGGCGGATGGCGCCGGCCCTGACGGGCAAAAGCCCAGTGATGGTCTTGAGCAGCGTGGACTTTCCCGCGCCGTTGGGGCCGACGAGCGCGATGAACTCGCCGGCCCTCACCTCGAGGGAACACGCATGGAGCACGCGCACGTCATCATAGCCCGCCTCGACCCGGTCCACTTCCAGGAGGCGCGCGATCATTATTCGTCCTCGCCGAGGTAGGCCTGCATGACGCGCGGGGAGCCGAGCACCTGGGCGGGGCGGCCTTCGGCGACGATCGTCCCCTGATCGAGCACGACGAGGCGGTCGGCCACGTGGGCGAGCACCCGGAAGGAGTGCTCGATGGCAAAGATCGTCAGGCCGCGCTCCTTGAGCCGTCCGTAGAACCGGATCACTTCCTCGCGCCCCTTGGGGGAGAGTCCCGACGCCAGCTCATCCAGGAGGAGAACCGTGGGACGCGTGGAGAGCGCCATCGCCAGCTCCAGCCGCTTTCGCTCTCCGAGCGAGAGCTCGTTGGCGCGGGCCGACGCCTTCGGGGCGAGGCCCACCATCGCGAGGAGCCGCTCGGCCTCCCGCCGGCGGTCGAGGACTCTCCGGTAGTGGTGCCGGGAGCGGAACGTGATGCCCACCAACACGTTGTCGAAGACAGTCGAGTGGGCAAAGGGGCGCGCGATCTGAAAGGTGCGCCCGATGCCAAGGCCGGAAAGTCTCCATGGCGCGAGGTTCGTCACGCGGCAGCCCGCGAACCAGACCTCGCCGGCGGTGGGACGCAGGAGGCCCGAGAGGATGTTGAAGAGCGTGGTCTTGCCCGAGCCGTTGGGGCCGAGGAGGCCGACCACCTGGTGCTCCTCGACGGCGATGTCCACGCCCCGGAGGGCCAGGAGCCCGCCGAAGGCCATGGAGAGGCCGCGGCCCTCAAGCAGCGCCACTGCGTTTACCGGGGAGAAGACCAGCGAGCCCGCCGGGGAGATACAGCACGACCGCGATCAGCGCCAGCGCGTAGGGGAGCTGGTGAAACGCGGGGACGTAGGGGTGCAGGAGGAGCTCGCTCACCAGATAGAGCCCGAGGGCCGCCATGGCCGGCCCCAGGAGGGTGTGGAGCCCGCCGAACGTCGCCATCACGAGCGGCAGGATCGAGAAGTAGCGGTTGAAGACGAGGTCGGGTTCCACCACGCGGACCATGTGGACGTAGAGCCCGCCCGCCAGCCCGCTGAAGAGGCCTGAGAGGGCGAACGCCAGAACCTTCCAGGGGAGCGCGCGGACTCCGAGCAAGCTCGCACGCTCCTCTTCCTCGCGGACCGCCGCGAAGGCCAGCCCGACGCGCGAGCGAAGAATCCCTCCGAAGACCGCGATGACCACCACGAGAAAGGCCAGCGACAAGTAATAGCTGCCCGCCCGTCCGCGGGTGAAGTCCACGGGAAGCCAGGCCAGCGTCGGGAGCGGCGGGATGCCGATGAGGCCGGCGCCGCCCCCCGAGACCGCAGTCCAGTTGTGGGCGATGCCTCGCCAGATCTCGGCGTAGGCGAGCGTGGCGAGGGCCAAGTAGGCGCCCCTGAGCCGCGCCGAGGCGAGGCTGATTCCCGCGGCGCCGACGGCCCCGACGGCGCCGCCGAGGGCGATCGCGACCCAGGGAGAGAGGCCCCCGAGCGACGCGAGGGCCGCGCCGTAGCCGCCGAGACCAAAGAAGGCGGCGTGGCCGAAGGAGATCTGGCCGGCGTAGGCGAGGAGGTTCCAGCTCGTGGCCACGGTGCCGAAGAGGAGCGCCGTCGAGACGAGGTAGAGATAGTACGGATGGAAGCCCGTGAGCGGCGGCAGGACGAGCAGCGCCGCGGCCACAAGGCCGGCCCCGATCCATCCCCGGCGTCCCATCAGTGGCTCCAGCCGCGGGCGAGGCCGCCCGATCGGGCCAGCAGGGACGCGAGCAGCATCAGCGAGACGACCAGCTCGCGCCAGCGGGGCCCGCTCCACGCGACGGTCAACGCCTCGACCACGCCCAGGAGAATCCCCGCCACGAGCACGCTCCGGAGGCGCCCCACACCCGCCCAGATCGTCAGCACGATCGCCAGCAGCGTCAGCTCGATGCCGCCCGCGGGGTAGAGGTAGTGGAGGGTCGCGAACAGCACTCCCGCCACCCCGCTCAGGCAAAAGGCAAGGAGGAACGTGGTGCGCGTGGCCTCGTCCACGTTGATGCCGAGCAGCGCCGCGGCCTCGCGGTCCAGGCTCGTGGCGCGGATTGCGCGCCCCCAGCGGGTGCGGGTGAGTCCCAAATAGAGCGCGCCGACAACGGCGAGAGCCGCCGCCGCCACGACGAGCCGCCCCTGGTTCAGCCTGAGCCCGGCCAGGGCGAGGCTGCCCGTGAGCGACTCGCTCGCGATCAGCCGGTACTCGCCCCGCCAGAGCGCGAGCATGATGTTCTGGAGCAGGAGGGAGAGGCCGAAGGTGAGGACGAGGCTCGACAGCTCCCGTGGCTCAGGGAGCCGGTGGAAGAGCCAGTGCCAGAGGAGGGCTAACGGAAGAAGCGCGGCGCCGGCGACAGGAACCAGGAAGAGCGGGTGGAGCCCCGAGCCGCTCCAGAGCCAGTAGCCGAGGTAGCCGCCGAGGATGATCAGATCGCCGTGGGAAAGGTTGAGCGCGCGGGTGACGCCCAGGATCATGGAGAACGCCAGCGCCATGAGGGTGTAAAAGCACCCCAGCAGGGCTCCGGAGACCAGCGCCTGGGCGAGCGTGTTGAGGGACACGGTTTGACAAAAAGGCGTCCCGATAGTAGCGTTCACCCACCCGAACGTCAATTGCGAAGGTCGCTGCCTGTGATCTACGTCGGCTCGCATCTATTCGCTCGCGGTGTCGCTCGACGATCGGCTGCACGTCGGCGCCCGGGGCGGGGTCTATCGCCGCGACGGGGCCACGTGGAAGGCCCTGGGAGACAATGGCAAACGCTGGTGGCGCCTCGGGCTCACCTTGCCCTCGGGCACGCCGGAGCCCCACACGCCGCGGGTCACCGCGATTCTGTTCGTGGGCGGCGATCAATGACGGCCTTCCGTCGCTCGACGTCCACGCCCTGGCTCTCGCGGCGGATGGGGCGATCCTGGCTGCCACGCCCCGCGGGGTGGCGGTGCGACGGGGAGAGATGGGCCCCGGCGGTCTCGGACTCCCCCGACCGCTACTTCCGCGCGCTGGCCTCCAAACCGGGTGACGCCGCTACGCTGTACGCCGGGCTGGGAGACGGGCCGCCGGGTACCCGGGGGACTGTCGTGGTTTCCACGGACAACGGTCGGCGCTGGGCGGTGACGGGCTTTCCAGGAGCCGGGAGCAGCGTCTGGTCAGTGGCCACCGACTCCCGCGAGCCCGGGCTGGTCGTCGCCGCCGCCATCAAGGGGGAAGTGTTCGTCAGCCGGGACGGCGGCGAGTCCTGGGCCCGCGCGTCCCGAACCTTCGGCGAGATCCGCGCCGTATGCTCCTCATCCTGATCCGCCACGCCGACGCGGCCAACGACGAGCTTCGGGCGCTGACCGATGCGGGCCGGGAGCAGCACTCTCACGTGTCCCGGGCATTGAACCGGATGGGCATCGCTATTGATCGCCTGCTCTCGAGCCCGCTGCTCCGGGCTCGTCAGACGGCGGAGATCACCGCCGCGGCGCTTGGGTTTGGCGGGGCGATCGAGGAAACGCCGGCGCTGGGCGACGACTTCTCGGTGGACGCCCTCTTAGAGCGCGTGGCCGCGCTCCCGGCGGAGGCAACGGTGGCGTGCGTCGGCCACGAGCCGCATCTCGGCCGCTTCGCCGGGGCGCTCCTCACCCCCGACGGCAACCTGGCTATCGGGGTCAAGAAAAGTGGGGTGGTCGGGATTCAGTGTGAGGACCTGCCCGCGCGGGGAAACGGGACGCTCCTCTTCGCCTTTCGACCGGAGGAGCTGCTTCGACTCGTGGAGGATCGGTAGAGGTCGCTGTCGCTGTCCAGTAAAAATGTCACCGGGGCAGTTCGGTCTGAGAGGACAATGAAGAAGGCGGCGCTCAAGGGAGCCGTCCTGGCCTGGGAGGAGAGCGGCACGGGGCCACCCGTGCTTCTCGTTCACGGCCTATCGGAGACCCACGCGTCCTGGCGATACCAGCGGGACCTTTTCAGCCAGCGGTTCCGGGTGATCGCCTGCGACGTCCGTGGCTTCGGCGAATCCGAAACCGGGGATGCCGCTTCCCGGCCCGAACAATACGCCGATGATCTGCACGCTCTCCTTGTCCACCTTGGGGTCCACCGCGCAGCCATCGTCGGCTTTTCCATGGGCGGCGTGATCGCGCAGTGCTTCGCAATCCATCACCCTGAAATGACCAGCGCACTCGTAATCGCGGCGAGCTCAAGCGTGGTCAACCGGCAGGCGGCCGAATATTTCTTGGAACGGGCGAAGCTGGCCGAAACCCAGGGCCTTGAAGCGGTTCGGGCCACCACGGTGAGCGATGCGGCCGCCTGTTTCGTGGCCTCGAGCCCCGAGGTCGTGGAGGCGTACCGTCAACTTCGACGGGAGGCGATCCGTGATGCCCAAGGCTATCGCAACGCCTGCCGCGCCATGGCGAGCCTTCGCGAGCAACCTCTGACGCAGGAGTTGGTCAACATCCGCCGCCCGAGCCTCGTCATCACCGGCGAGCAAGACTCCCTCTGCCCGCCGAAGGCCTCGGAGATCATCCACGCCAAAATCCCGAACTCGCGGCTCCGAATCGCGCCCGGAGTTGGACACTGCCTCCACTGGGAGGATCCCGCTGGCTTCAACGGGGTTATCGTTGACTTTCTCTCCTCGGTCTAACCGGGAAGGATCCGAGGAAGAAGCGGGATTGCCGCGCGGGGAAGGGCCGGTGGGCACCGACCCTCCCCCGCAGGCACAACACCCACCTACTTCATCATCTCGCCGTAGTAATACTTCCCGGTGATCTCGTAGGAGCTCATGAACCGCCGCGCCGGGACCACCAGAGCCGCGTACGCCCGCTGGGAATCCAGCACCTTCTTGAAGAACGGGTCCTTAGCCGACTCCTCCTGGGCGATCTTGTCCCAGGCCTTCCAGTGCTCGATCAGGACATCCTCGGGGGTCCGCACGAGGTTGACCTTGTGCTTCTCCTTGAGGTCGCGAAGCCCCTCGGCGTCCTTCCGGTTGAACTCCATGAGCGTGCGGAACGCCGTCTCGAGGGTGAGCGACTTGATGATCTCCTGGAGGTCTGCGGGAAGCTTCTCGAACGTGCTCTTGTTCAGCAGGAGATCGCACGCGCCGGCCATCTCGTGGGGGCCGGGGTAGTGGTAGAACTTGAAGATGGAGTGGAAGCCGAGCCGGATGTCCTCGCCGGGGGTGTACCACTCGGTCGCGTCCAGCACGCCCCGCTCGGCAGCCGGCAGGATCTCGCCACCCGGCAGCGTGACCACCGAGAGCCCCATCGCCTTGTAGACCTCGGCAGCGATCCCCGGCACGCGGAACCTCAGGCCCTTCAGGTCCTTGGCGCTCTTGATCGGCTTCTTGAACCAGCCGAGGGCCTGGGGCGTGGTGGGGAAGATCGGCCAGGCGACGATGTCCATCTTGAGGACGTTCTGGTAGAGCTCGTTCAGGAGCTGGAGCCCTCCCCCTTCGTAATGCCACGACATGTAGTCGAACGTGTCCAGCCCGAACGGCCCACCCGGGACATCGGTGAAGAGCGCGGCCGCCCTGTGCTTTCCGATGTAGTAGTAGGTGCACGTGTAGGCCCCGTCGAGGACGCCCTTGTGGGTGGCATCGACCACCTCGAAGGGCGGCACGATGGCGCCTCCCGGCAGGACTTCGATTTTGAGCCGTCCGCCGGAGGCCTTCTCCACGCGATCGGCGAAGACCGGGAGGACTGAGGTGTGTATGAGGCTCGCCGCCGGGAAGCTACCCTGGATCTTCAGGACGGTCGGCCTGGCCTGGGCCGCGGCTGGAGTGGGACCCCCACCCGGGGGGTAGAACGCCACCGCGACGAGACTCAGGGCGACGAACAACACCAGGAGCGAAAGGGCGTATTTCCTCATGGCTTCTCCTTTCTCCGAGATCTTCGAGCCGATTGATAGATCGTGTGGGGGACACTATG
>JACPCF010000116.1 GCA_016179965.1 Candidatus Rokuibacteriota bacterium
GCCTTTCCGACGTGGCTCGCGCCCGTGCAGGCGCGGGTCCTGCCGGTCAGCGAGAAGATCGCCGCCTACGGCCGATCGGTCTTCGAGCGCCTCCGGGAGGCGGGGGTCCGCGTGGAGCTGGACGACCGCAACGAGAAGCTCAACTACCGCATCCGCGAGGCCCAGCTCCAGAAGGTCCCCTACATGCTGATCGTCGGGGCGCGCGAGAGCCAGGACGGGACCGTGAGTCTCCGCCGACGCACGGACGGGGACGCGGGTGTGGTGGCCGTGGAGGGGTTCCTGGCCGCGCTGGCGGCCGAGATCAACAGCCGGTCGGTCACGCTAACCGTGGGCCGCTCTTAGAGAGGAGGACGACGATCCAGTCAAAGGAGATCCGCATCAACGAGAGCATTCGCGTTCGAGAAGTCCGAGTGGTGAGCCCGGAGGGTGAGCAGCTGGGCGTCCTGCCGATCAGCCAGGCGCTGGAGCAGGCGCAGCAGCGGGAACTGGATTTGGTGGAGGTGGCGCCGGAGGCCAACCCGCCCGTCTGCCGCATCATGGATTTCGGCAAGTACAAGTACCTGCAGGCCCGGCGGCAGAAGGAGGCGCGGAAGAAGCAGACGATCATCCAGGTGAAGGAAGTCAAGATGGGGCCGAAGACGGACGCCCACGATTTCGACTTCAAGGCCAAGCACGTCCGGCGCTTCCTCGGGGACGGCAACAAGGCCAAGGTGACCGTGCGGTTCAAGGGACGGGAGATGGCCCACACCGAGCTCGGCTGGAAGCTCCTCAACCGGATGGCCGAGACCGTGTCGGACCTCGCCGTGATCGAGCACCACCCGAAGATGGAGGGGCGGATGCTCACGATGCTTCTTTCTCCGAAGAAAGGACAAGCATCGCGGACGTGAACGCAAAATTGCGGCGGGGGCGGGCGTGCGGGCCCCTCGCCGAAGGGCGAGGGAGTCACCGGGTGCCCGCCCCTGGTGAAGAGGAGCCGAGCATGCCGAAGATGAAGACCAAGCGGGGCGCGGCCAAGCGGTTCAAGGCTACCGCCTCGGGCAAGATCAAGCGCCGGAAGGGGTGGAAGAGCCACCTGCTGGAGTGGAAGTCGCCGAAGCGGCGGCGGCGCCTTCGGAAGAGCACGCTGGTGTCCAAGGGAGACGCCCGCCGGATCAAGCGTCTCCTGCCCTACTTATAACGCACCACCCTCCGCTTCTCCTCTCCCCCCTCACCCCACCCTCTCCCCCACGGGGGGAGAGGAAAAAGGTGAGGGGGAGAGGCAGGGTGAGGGGGTCCTAGAGGAGCCACGTCATGCCACGTGCCAAGGGCGGGCCCAGGAAAGCCCGTCGCCGCAAAAAGATCCTCAAGCAGGCCAAGGGGTACTTCGGGGGGCGGCGCCGGCTCTACCGAACGGCCAAGGAGACGGTGCTTCGCGCGGGCGCCTTCGCCTTTCGCGACCGCCGGCAGAAGAAGCGCCGCTTCCGGTCGCTCTGGATTATCCGCATCAACGCCGCCGCCCGGGCGCTGGGGCTCTCGTACTCATCCTTCATGAACGGGCTGAAGAAAGCCGGCGTCAGCCTCGACCGGAAGATCCTGGCCGAGCTGGCGACCGAGGACCCGGCGGCGTTCGCCAAGCTGGCCGAAGCCGCGAAGGCCCAGGGTGCCCGATAAACGCGTCAGCGAGATCCTGAAGGGAGCCCGCGGCGAGGCTGCGCGGGCCAAGTTGAGCGCCGACCTCGAGCAGGTCCGCGTGAAGTACCTCGGGCGGCAGGGCCTCCTCACCCAGTTTCTCCGCTCGCTTCCGTCCATCCCCGCTTCTGAGCGCCCCGAAGCGGGGCGCCAGGCCAACGAGGCCAAAGCCGAGATCGAGGCCCTCCTGGGCCAGCGCCTGGCCGAGCTCCGAGGGGCCGAGCGCCGCCGCGAGCTCGAATCCCAGCGGGTGGATCTGACTGTCCCGGGCCGGCGCCCACCAATGGGGACCCTGCACCCTCTGACCCTCGTCCAGGACGAGATCATCGAGATCTTCCAGGGTCTGGGCTTCGCCGTGGCCGAGGGGCCGGAGGTGGAGTCCGACTTCTACAACTTCGAAGCCCTCAACATCCCCAAGGACCACCCCGCTCGGGACATGCAGGACACCTTCTACCTGGCGGAGGACGTACTGCTCCGCACTCACACCTCGCCAGTTCAGATCAGGACGATGAAAGCGCAGCCGCCGCCGGTGAGGATCATCTGCCCGGGGAAGGTCTATCGCCGCGACGCCGACATCACCCATTCCCCGATGTTCCACCAGGTGGAGGGGCTCGCCGTGGACATGAGTATCTCCATGGGCGATCTCAAGGGCACCCTCGAGCTCTTCGCGCGCGAGATGTTCGGTCCCCGGACGACGATCCGGTTCCGCCCGAGCTTCTTTCCCTTCACCGAGCCCTCCGCCGAGGTGGACATGCGCTGCTTTCTCTGCGGGGGCGAGGGATGCCGGGTCTGCAAGCAGTCCGGGTGGCTGGAGATCCTCGGCTCGGGGATGGTTCACCCCCAGGTGCTCAGCAACGTGGGCTACGACCCCGAGGAGGTCACAGGCTGGGCCTTCGGCATGGGCGTGGAGCGGATCGCGATGCTCAAGTACGGCATCGACGACATCCGCCTCTTCTTCGACAACGACCTCCGCTTCCTCACCCAGTTCGCATGAAAATCAGCTACCGCTGGATCAAGGAGTACGTGGAGACGGACCTCCCCGCCCGGGCCGTCGCCGACCGCCTGACCAACGCCGGTATCGAGGTGGCGGAGGTCGCCCCCCTCGTCACTGGGCTCTCGGGGGTCGTGGTGGGGGCGGTGGAGGCGGTGGACAGGCACGGTGTCTGCCGGGTGGCGACGGCGGATCGCCATTTCACGGTGGTCTGCGGCGCCCCCAACGTGGTCGTCGGCGTCCGCGCAGCCTTCGCCCCTCCCGGGGCCACGCTGCCGGGCCAGACGATCCACGCCGCCAAGAAGCGGGGGGTGCTGTCCGAGGGGATGCTCTGCTCGGAGAAGGAGCTGGGCATCGGGGAGGACGCCGCCACCATTCTTCTCCTGGCTCCCGACGCGCCGCTGGGCAGCGACCTCGTGACCTCTCTGGGGCTGGACGACTGGATTCTCGAGGTGGAGGTCACCCCCAACCGGCCGGACTGTCTGTCCGTCGTGGGAGTGGCGCGCGAGGTGGCGGCCCTGACGGGAGCGCCGTTCCGCTTCCCGGTGATCACCGTGAAGGAGTCGGACGCCGACGTCGCGACGCTGGCCGCCGTCGAGGTGGAAGATCCAGATCTCTGCCCCCGCTACGCCGCGCGCCTCATCACCGGGCTCGCGGTCGCGCCCTCTCCGCCCTGGCTCGCTCAGCGCCTCCGCGCCGTGGGGCTCCGCCCCATCAACAACCTCGTGGACGCGACCAACTACGTGCTCTGGGAGCTGGGCCACCCGCTCCACGCCTTCGACTTCGACACGCTGGCCCAGCGGAAGATCGTCGTCCGCCGCGCCCGCCCGGGCGAGCGGCTCACCACGCTGGACGAGCAGGAGCGGGCGCTCACCGAGTCCATGCTCCTGATCGCCGACGCCGAGCGGGCGATCGCCCTGGCAGGGGTCATGGGCGGTGCCAACACCGAGGTGACGGAGCGCACCAGCAGCGTGCTCCTCGAGAGCGCGTACTTCGCCCCTGCCTCCATCCGGCGAACCTCCCGGAGCCTCGGGCTCGCGACCGAAGCGTCCTACCGCTTCGAGCGCGGGGCCGACATTGAGGGCCTCAGGGAAGCGCTCGATCGGGCCGCCCAGCTCATGGCCGATCTCGGCGGCGGCACGGTGGCGAAAGGGGTCCTCGACGCCTATGCTGCCCCGCGCCCTCATCCCCGGATCCCACTCCGGCTCGAGCGGATCCGGCGCGTGATCGGAATTTGCCCGCCCAAGGAAGAAGTGGTCCGCGTCCTCCAGGGCCTGGGCTTCGCCGTGGACGAGGCCAAAGAGCCCCCCGAGATCGTCGTGCCGAGCTTCCGCCGAGACGTCTCCATGGAGGACGATCTCGCGGAAGAGGTGATCCGCGTCTGGGGGTACGACCGGATTCCCTCGACGCTTCCCGGTGGGAGCCTCACGCTGGTCCGCCAGCCGGCCGCGCTCCGCCGGGCGGCGCTGGTCAGGCAGGCCTTGGCCGCCGCCGGGCTCAGCGAGGTGATCACCTACAGCTTCGTGGATCCCGAGCGCCTTGGCCTCCTGGGCTGGGACCCAACCTCCCCCGAATTCATGGCGCTCCGGAATCCGTTGAGTCAGGAGCGCTCGATCCTCCGCCCCTCGCTCGTTCCCGGCCTGCTGGAAGTGGTGGCCACCAATCGCCACCGCCAGATGCCGGACGTCCGGTGCTTCGAAGTGGGGCGGGTGTTCCGATCGGGCGGCCCTGACGGGCTCGCCCGCGAGGAAGTCAGGGTGGGCATGGCGCTGACCGGTCTGAGGTCCCGTCGCGCCTGGTACGCGGGACGCGACAGCGCGGACCTCTACGACGCCAAGGGGGCGGCCGAGCACGTCCTCGCGGCTCTCGGCGTGGAGGCGTTCGACGTGCGGGCAAGCGCCGCGCCCTTCCTGGAGGAGGGGCGCTGCGGGGAGCTGGTCGTCGCGGGTGAGGTGGTCGGGTGGTTCGGGGAGCTCGCGCTCGCCCCTCAGGAAGGGTATGATCTCGCCGGCCTTGTCTTTCTGGCCGAGCTCTCGCTCGATCGGCTTGGGGCGCTGCCGCCCCGGCAGGTCCGCTACCGGGCGCTGCCGCGCTTCCCCGCCGTCCAGCGGGACGTGGCGTTCGTGATGCCCGAGGGGCTGGCCGTGGAAGAGGTCGAACGGGAGATCCGGCAGCGGGGCGGCGGGCTCCTCAAGAGCGTCACGCTGTTCGACGTGTACGCCGGGAAAGGCGTGGAGGCCGGCATGCGGAGCGTGGCATGGAACCTCACCTTCCAGGCTGAGGACCGGACCCTGACGGACGAGGAGGTCAACGCCCTGCACGCGGCCATCATCGAGGCCGTCACCGGGCGATTCCGGATCACCGTGAGAGGGATGTGATGGCCGAGGGCCTGGGCGACCGGCTGACCCAGCTGGAGCAGGCCGTCCGCCGCGCCGCGGACCTGATCGCCCGGCTCAAGGCGGAGCGGGTCACGCTCGAAAAGCGCCTCGCTGAACAGGGGCGGGAGCTGGACGACCTGCGCTCCCGGGCGAGTGGGTCGGCGGAGGAACGCGCCGAGCTGGCCCGGCTTCGGCAGGAGCGCAAGGAGGTCCTCGCCCAGGTGGACGGCATCCTGAAGGAACTGGACAAGCTGGAGGCCCCGTGACCAAGACCAATCGCGTGGAGTTCGAACTCCTCGGCCAGAAGTACGCGATCCGGAGCGACGCAACGCCCGAGTACGTCCGCCAGCTGGTCGCCCACGTGGAGAAGACCGTCAAGCAGATCCAGGCGGAGGGCGGCCCGAAGGATCCGCAGAAGCTCGCGGTGCTCGCCGCCTTCTACATCGCCGACGAGCTCTTCCAGACCCGGGACGCCGGCCGCCAGAAGGACGGCGCGGCGGCGGAGCGCGTCGGCGCCCTCCTGGAGCTTCTGGAAAAGACCGCCCGCCCCTCCTGACGAAGCGGTCTATAACCGCCATAAGAAAATCAGAGCCCACTGGAAACGGGGTCTATGCTGACACGCTTCTGACACGGCAGCCAAGAAAAGGCCAGAAAGTCAATAGGATATGGACGGCTCAGGGATTGAAAATCCTTTGCTCACCCGTCTACCCCGACATAGGATTCCGTAGAGCCGGGCTTCTTCCCGTCTCGCCTTCACCCCCCGCCGGGTTCTTGACCCCGTCCTTGACCGCTGCTGGTCAGGGGACTAAGCTCACGGCATCCCTCTCTATCGACCCGGCTCGCTGGAGGCTCTCGCATGCAGTGTTCTCGCCGCCCAGGGAAGACACCCACCGTCGTCGCGCTCACCCTCGCCCTCGGCCTCCTCGCGGCGCCGCTCGCCGCGGAAGCGCAGCAGCCGGCGGGGAAGGTTTACCGAATAGGGCTTCTCGGGACCTCGCCGATAAACCCCCACTACGAGGCGTTCCGGCAAGGCCTCCGCGAGCTCGGCTACGTCGAGGGCCGGAACATCGTTATCGAGCGCCGACATTCCGAGGGGAAGGCCGAGCGGCTCCCTAACCTCGCGACCGAGCTGATCCGGCTTAAGGTTGACGTCATTGTTATCGAGGCCTGTGGCGCACCGCTAAATGCTGCCAGTCAAAAGACCAGCACGATCCCTATCGTTGTAGCGGCCTGTAACGATGACCTTGTTGCGAGCGGGCTTGTCGCCAGCCTCGCTCGACCGGGGGGAAACATCACAGGGCTGTCCGAGGTCGCCCCGGAGCTCGCGGCTAAACGTCTTGAGCTGCTCAAAGAGGTCGTCCCCAAGCTGACGCGCGTGGCCGTCCTCTGGAATCCGGCCTATTCCGAGGTGTTCAGCCCTACCTTGCGCTTCATGTTGTCCGATTGGAAAGAGATACGAGAGGCGGCCCGGGTGTTGGGCGTGACGCTTCAATCCGTGGAGATCCGAGGACCCGACGATTTCGATAGCGCGTTCGCAGCCATGACCAGGAAGCGAGCCGGCGGCCTGATCACTTTTTCGGAGCCCCTGCTCGTTCTCCACGGAAGACGGATTGCCGATCTCGCGGCACAGAGCCGCCTGCCGGCCATTTACGCGTACCGCGAGTTAGCGGAAGCCGGCGGCCTCATATCCTACGGGGTGCACTTACCAGACTTCTACCGACGTGCCGCTACGCACGTGCACAAGATCTTGAAGGGCGCCAAGCCCGCCGACCTCCCCGTGGAGCAGCCGACCAAGTTCGAACTTGTGATCAACCTCAAGACCGCGAAGACGCTCGGGCTCACGATCCCGCAGTCGGTCCTCATCCGGGCGGACAAGGTCATCGAGTGAGTCGCGCGGGACCAAACGGGTCGACCAGCGAGAGGAGGGGCGTCAATGTACGTGCTCTTGGCAGAATTGAAAATTCAGCCTGACAAGGTCGAAGCCTTCGGCCACCTCATCGACCGTCAGGCGAAAGACTCCGTCGAACTCGAAAAAGACTGCCATCAGTTCGACGTGTGCCAGCAGGAGACAGATCCGAGCGTGTTTTTGCTCTACGAGATCTACAGCGATAAGGCGGCGTTCGATCAGCACATGAAGATGCCTTACACGACGCAGTTCTTTACTGAGGCCAACCCGATGATCGCGAACCGGAATATCCGGGGATTCAAACGACGTTGGCCCATAGACAAGTGAAGCCGACCTCACGATCCCGCCGTCCGTGCTCGTGCGGGTGGGCGAGGTAATCCAGTAGCCTCTGCTGTGGTACTGGTACCCGGGGACTGTGTCAGTTCTGTGTCAGAACTATCGAGCACGAACGGTCGCCATCGGTCGGAATGACCCGTCGGGCGGCCTCAGAATCGCCTGAATTCCTCCCGATTCCATCAGATAGTGGCCGATAGTCCCCGGGTGGGACGAGAACTGAAAATCCTTTGCCCGGTCTCCGCCATGGAGGAGCTTGACCCATGTAGGACGTTGTAATACTATGTAGTCAGTTCAGAAGGTGCGGGTAAGATGCCGACATCGCCGAAGTCGTTGAGGTTGCGGTCGGAGCTGCGTGCTGAGATCGAGCGGATCGCCAAGCGGAGCCGGCGGTCTTTCTCCCAGGTCGCCCAGGATCTCCTCGAGGAGGCGCTGCGGATGCGGGCATGTCCGGGGATCTACTTCGCCGATGAGCCGGCCGGCAGGGAGGCCAAGGTCGCCGGCACGGGGCTCGGGGTGTGGGAGGTCATCCGAGACTACATTGATTGCGACCAGGATGGACAGAAGCTCAGGGAGGTTCTGCCTCATGTCTCGGAGGCCGAACTGAAAGCCGCGCTGTTCTACTACAAGAGGTATCCGAAGGAGATCGGCGCGGAGATAGCGGAGAACGCCGCGCTGACCGCTGAGGCTGTGGAAGCCAAGTACCCCGGCCTCTTGCGGAAAGCGTGAAGTTTTACCTCGACGAAGATCTCCCCGCCAGGGTTGCTGAACTCCTCCGTCGGCGCGGGTTCGATGCGCTGAGTGTGCACGAGGTCGGGAACTTCCGGTTCTCCGATCGGGAGCAGTTAGCGTTCGCGGCACGGGAGGGTCGTTGCCTCGTTACGAGGGACGCTCGGCATTTTGTCGCCCGCATGCCGGCATCATCGTCTGCCCGCCGCGTATCCGCGGATTCGAGTTCGGAGCCATCGCTGAAGCGTTGATCCGGGTCGCGGGCCTCTATCCACAGGGCCTGGGCGATTACGATGTGAACTTTCCCCTTGACGAGGGGGGCCGGCTGGGCTAAGACAAGAGCGGGATTAAATCCCTGCGCTGCAGGTGATGCCGGAGGAAAGTTTCAACCCAATTATACAATCGGGAGCTTGACTGTGAGGGTGGTGTGCAGGCCCCTCCGAGAAGGGGAAGCCTAAAGCCCTCCTAAATAGCGCCCACCTGGTGACACCAGGTTCGAAACACCGTCGGCACACGGCAGAGGTGGGGAGAAATTCCGCGACGGCGGGCTCAAAAGTGCCCGCCGTTTGTGCTTTCTTGACTCATCCCATCGAAATAGCCTATAATTCATCAAGTTTCACGCCCATTTCGGGACCAAGCATTAAAGTTCTCGGGGTGACCCGTCCCGGTTCGGGATGGGCTCCCCGTTGGAGATGCCCATGACGACGACCCTGATCTGGTTGCTCCCCATCGTCGCCTTCTTCTCCTTCGCCCTGGGGTTCCTGGTCCAGAAGCTGATCATCGAGCGGACGATCGGGGCGGCCCGCGCCCACGCCAAGCGCCTGGCCGAAGAGGCCGAGCGGGACGCCGAGGCGAAGAAGCGGGATGCCGCCCTCGAAGCCAAGGAGATCGCCCTCAAGGCGCGGGCCGAGTCGGAGCAGGAGGTCCGCCAGCGCCAGAGGGAGATCCAGGAGATCGAGCGGCGCGTCCTCCAGAAGGAGGAGCAGTTGGCCCGGCGGCTCGAGGAGCTGGACCGCCGCGGCAAGGACGTCCAGGGCCGGGAGCAGCGGGCCACGGAGGTCGAGCGGAGCCTCAAGGCGAAAGAGGAGCGGCTCGACCGGCTGCTGGAAGAGCAGCGACGCAAGCTCGAGGTGATCGCCGGGCTGACGGCCGAGGAAGCCAAGCGCCAGCTCCTCGCCCAGATGGAGGAGGAGGCCCGGCGCGAGGCCGCCCTGGTCGCCATGCGGATCGAGGAGGAGGCGCGGGAGACCGCCCACCAGAAGGCCAAGGAGGTCCTGGCGACCACCATCCAGCGGCTGGCTCCGGACTATACCATCGAGATCGCCGTGTCCATCCTCGACCTTCCCTCTGACGACATGAAGGGCCGCATCATCGGGCGCGAGGGGCGCAACATCCGGGCGCTCGAACAGGCCACCGGGGTGGACATCATCGTTGACGACACCCCGGAAGCGATCCTGATCTCCGCGTACGACCCCCTCCGCCGCGAGATCGCGCGGCTCGCGCTCCAGCGCCTCATCGCCGACGGCCGCATCCATCCGGCGCGGATCGAGGAGGTCGTCGAGAAGGTCAAGAAGGACGTGGACCAGACGCTGAGGGAGGAGGGAGAGAAGGCGTGCATGGAGGTGAATGTGCACGGCCTGCACCCCGAGCTCGTCCGCCTCGTGGGGCGCATGAAGTTCAGGACCTCCTACGGCCAGAACTGTCTCCAGCACTCGAAGGAGGTGTCCTGGCTGGCGGGGATGATGGCCGCCGAGATCAAGGCCGACGCCAAGCTTGCCCGGCGGATGGGGCTCCTCCATGACATCGGCAAGGCGCTGACTCACGAGCAAGAAGGAAGTCATCCAGAGTTGTCGGAACAAGTCCTCACCAAGTACAACGAGTCGCCCGCCGTGATCAACGCGGCCCTCTGCGGCCACGAGAACATCGAGCCGCAGACCGTGGAGGCGGTCCTCGTGGAGGCGGCCGACGGGATCTCCGCCGCCCGCCCCGGCGCGCGCCGCGACGTGCTCGAGTCCTACATCAAGCGTCTCGCCAAGCTCGAGGAGATCGCCACCTCCTACAAGGGCGTGGACATGGCCTATGCGATCCAGGCGGGGCGCGAGGTGCGGATCATGGTGAAGTCCGACATGGTGTCCGACCTGGACGCCCACCAGCTCGCCAAGGACATCTCCAAGCGCATCGAGAGCGAGATGCAGTACCCCGGCCACATCAAGGTCACCGTCATCCGGGAGACCCGCGCGGTGGAGATCGCCAAGTGACGAAGCCCCTGACGGTTCTGGTGGTCGGCGACGTCTTCGGCGAGCCCGGGCGCGCCGCGCTCCTGGGTCTCCTGCCGCGCCTCAAGCGGGAGCACGAGGTGGACTGCACCATCGTCAACGTGGAGAACGCCGCCGCCGGCTTCGGCGTCACGCCGCAGATCGCGCGGTCCTTCCTCGACGGCGGCGTGGACGTGATGACCTCGGGCAACCACATCTGGGACCGCAAAGAGATCGTGGAGTACATCGTGAAGGAGAACCTGCTCTTGCGCCCCGCCAACTACCCGACGGGGACGCCGGGTGTCGGCTCCGTCGTGGTGAAGGCCGGTCCTCACAAGGTGGCGGTTCTCAATCTGATGGGCCGGGTGTTCCTCCCCACGACCGACTGCCCGTTCCGCAAGGCCGACGAGGAGGTGCCGCGCCTCCGCGAGGAGACCGCGATCATCGTCGTGGACATGCACGGCGAGGCCACGTCCGAAAAGCAGGCGATGGGGTGGTACCTGGACGGCCGCGTCAGCGCCGTGCTCGGCACCCACTCCCACGTCCAGACCGCCGACGAGCGGATTCTTCCCGGGGGGACGGCGTACATCACCGACCTGGGGATGACCGGGCCGGTGGACTCCGTCATCGGCGTGGCCCGCGAGCTGGCCATCCAGCGGTTCCTCTCCCAGATGCCGAACCGCTTCGCGCCCGCCAAGGGACCCACCGCCCTCCACGGGGCGGTGGTCCGGATCGATCCAGAGAGCGGCAAGGCGCTCGAGATCCGGCGGCTCCGGGTCCCGCTCCTCTGACCCCTAGCTGGCCCCCCTCACCCCGCGGAAGAGCATGGCGCAGACTCTGGACGGCAAGCTTGTGGCCCAGAAGGTCCTCGCCGAGGTGAAGGCCGGGGTTTCGGCGCTCAAGGACCGGACGGGGACCGTCCCGACGCTTGCGGCCGTCCTGCTTGGCGACTTCGCGCCCTCGAAGATCTACGTCGCCAACAAGAAGAAGATGGCCGCCGAGGCGGGGATCGCCTCGCGCGACTTCCTCTATCCCGAGGGGCTCTCCCAGCCCGACCTGCTCGCGCTCCTCCGGCGGCTGAACGCCGATCCCGCCATTCACGGCATCCTCCTCCAGCTCCCGCTCCCCCAAGGGTGCGACGAGGACGAGGCCATCGCCGCCATCGCGCCCGAGAAGGACGTGGACGGCTTCCACCCGATGAACCTGGGCCACCTGCTGGCCGGCGCTCCGACCGTACTGCCGTGCACTCCGGCCGGGGTGATGGAGATCCTGGACCACTACGGGGTCGAGCTGAAGGGCGCCGAGGCGGTGGTGGTGGGGCGTTCCCGCATCGTCGGCAAGCCGCTGGCCCAGCTCCTCCTGGCGCGCCACGCGACCGTGACCATGTGCCACACGCGGACCCGCGATCTCGCGGCCCACACCCTCAGGGCCGAAGTGCTGTGCGTGGCGGCCGGACGCCCCCAGGTCATCAAGGGCGAGATGGTGCGCGAGGGCGCGGTGGTCGTGGACGTCGGGATCAACCGGCTGGAGAGCGGCAAGCTCGTGGGCGACGTGGACTTCGAGTCCGCGTCGAAGCGAGCCCGCGCGATCACGCCCGTTCCGGGCGGCGTCGGCCCGATGACAGTCGCCATGCTGATGCGGAACACCCTCCAGGCCGCCAAGCGGCAGCTGCAGGTGTGACCCGGCCCCCCTCACCCTACCCTCTCCCCCAGTGGGGGAGAGGACAAAGGTGAGGGGGAGGGCAGGGTGAGGGGGGACCGAATGACGTCGCCGGTTCGTTACCGTGCTCGAACGCTGCGTCGTGACCAGACTGAGGCCGAGCGGAGGCTGTGGGCCCGCTTGCGAGACCGGCAGCTTGAAAGCACCAAGTTTCGACGACAGCAGCCGATCGGCCCGTTCATCGCGGACTTCTGCTGCACTGAACGGGGTCTCGTCATTGAGCTGGACGGAGGCCAACATGCTGTCCGGACGGACGAGGATCGTAAGCGAACCGAGTTCCTTGAGGGGCGGGGCTACCGTGTGCTGCGATTCTGGGACAATGAAGTGATGGAGAACATCGAGGGAGTCTTGTTCCGGATTACGGAGGCTCTGAGTCCCCTCACCCAACCCTCGGCCCCCTCACCCTACCCTCTCCCCCAGCGGGGGAGAGGACAAAGGTGAGGGGGAGAGGGAGCGACTCTCCCATGACTGACGATCGGCAGATCTGGACGGTGTCGGAGCTGACGGCGCGGATCAAGGAGGCGCTGGAGGCCCAGTTTCTCGCCTTCTGGGTGGAGGGGGAGATCTCCAACTTCCGCGTGTCGAACGCCGGCCACGCCTACTTCACGCTCAAGGACGAGACGGCCCAGCTCAAGGCCGTGCTCTTCAAGGGGAAGGCGCGGCGCGTCCGCTTCGAGCCCGCCGACGGGCTCCACGTCCTCGCCTTCGGGGGGCTGGACCTCTACGCACCGCGCGGCGAGTACCAGCTCGTGGTGGAGCTCCTGGAGCCCAAGGGGCTCGGCGCGCTGCAGCTCGCCTTCGAGCAGCTCAAGGCGAAGCTGGCCGCCGAGCGATCCGGGACATCCTCCAGATCATCTCCCGGCGCTTCGCCGACCTCCACATCGTGATCGCCCCGGTGCGCGTCCAGGGCGAGGAAGCCGCCGGCGAGATCGTCGGCGGTATCCAAGATTTGAACAGCCTCGGCGACCTCGACGTGATCATCGTCGCCCGCGGCGGCGGCTCGCTGGAGGACCTCTGGGCCTTCAACGAGGAGGCGGTGGCCCGGGCGGTGGCGGGGTCCAAGGTGCCCGTCATCTCGGCGGTGGGCCACGAGACCGACTGGACCATCGCCGATTTCGTTGCTGATCTCCGAGCGCCCACGCCTTCCGGAGCGGCCGAGCTCGTCGTGGAGGAGAAGGAGGCAGTCGCGGAGCTGGTGGCCGACCTGTACGACCGGCTGAAGCGTGTCGTGATCCAGCGGATCGCGAGGCACCGCGAGAGGGTGGATTCCCTGGCGCGGCGACGCGTCCTCCAGGACCCGACCCGGCCGGTCCGGGACCTCGAGCGCCGGCTCGACGACCTGACGATCCGGCTCGCCGCCGGCCTCACCGCCGCGCGGCGGGAGGCCCGCCACCGCGCGCTGCTGGCGACAAATTCCTTGCTTTCCAGGAGCCCCTTGGCTAGGATTTCGAGCACCGCGACGCTGCTCGAACAGCTGGACGGGCGTCTCCATTCGGGGATCAGGCATTCGGGGGAGCGGATGCGTCACCGCCTCAGGACGGCGGTGGGCCAGCTTGACAGCCTCTCTCCGCTCGCGGTCCTGCGACGGGGCTACAGCCTGACGCGGCTCCCCTCCGGTGAAATCGTGCGGTCGGGGCGTCAGGTCGGGCCGGGGAGCGAGGTCGAGGTGCTGCTGCACGAGGGAACGCTGGGAGCCCGTGTGATCGAGGTGAGGGAGCGCGATGACCGACCTCAAGTTTGAAGACGCCCTCGCCCGGCTGGAGGAGATCGTCCAGACCCTCGAGTCCGGCAACCTGCCGCTGGACGAATCGCTCATGGCCTTCGAAGAGGGCATCCGGCTGGCGCGAAGTTGCGCCAAGTACCTGGAGGAGGCGGAGCGGAAGATCGAGCTCCTCACCAAGGACGAGGCCGGCCTCCTCAAGGCCCAGCCCTTCAGCCTGGAGAGCGGAGGCGAGGAAGGAAAGTGAGCTTCGACCTCGCCGCCTACCTCGCCGACCTGCGCCGGGAGGTTGACGCTGCCCTCGATCGGCACCTCCCTCCGAAGGACGCGCCGCCCGCCGCGATCCACGAGGCGATGCGCTACAGCGTCTTCGCGGGCGGCAAGCGTCTCCGCCCCATCCTCGTCATCGCGGGCGCCGAAGCCGTTAGGGGGAGGGTGGAGGAGGGGGGCACTCTTAACCGCATCCTGCCCACCGCCTGCGCCCTCGAGCTGATCCACACCTACTCGCTGGTCCACGACGACCTGCCGGCCATGGACGACGACGACTACCGGCGCGGCCGCCTCACCAACCACAAGGTGTTCGGGGAAGCCATCGCGATCCTGGCGGGCGACGCGCTCCTGACGCTCGCCTTCGGCCTCCTCGCCGAGCACGCCTCCCTCGAGGTGGTGAAAGAAGTGGCGCGGGCGGCGGGAACCTTCGGGATGATCGGCGGCCAGGTGGTGGACATCCAGTCCGAGGGCAAATCGGTGGACGCCGAGACGCTGGAATATATCCACCGCCACAAGACCGCCGCCCTGATCCGCGCCTCGCTGGTCTCCGGGGCGATGCTCGCGGGGGCTTCCCCCGCCATTTTCAAGGTGATTGGTGAGGCCGGCACGCACCTCGGCCTCGCGTTCCAGATCGTGGACGACATCCTGGACGTGGAGGGAAGCCTCGAGGAGCTCGGAAAGACGGCCGGCAGCGACCGGCGGAAGAAGAAGGTGACCTACCCGGAGCACTTCGGCCTCGAGACCTCCCGGATCAAGGCCAAATCGCTGATCGAGGACGCCAAGGCGGCGCTCCGCCCCCTCGGCCCGCGCGCCGAGCCCATTCGGGCGCTGGCCGACTTCATTTTCCAGAGGCGCTCCTGACATGTCGGCGATCGCCGAGATCCACGCGCGCGAGATCCTCGACTCCCGCGGCAATCCCACCGTGGAGGTGGAGGTCGTCCTGGAAGGCGGGGGCTTCGGCCGCGCGGCAGTGCCCTCCGGAGCGTCCACGGGCACGCGCGAGGCCGTGGAGCTGCGCGACGGCGACAGCAAGCGCTACGGCGGCAAGGGCGTGCGGCGGGCGGTGACCAACGTGATCGAGGTGATCGCCCCCGAACTGGAGGGGATCGAGGCGACCGAGCAGGCGGCGGTGGACCGGACGCTCCTCGCGCTCGACGGCACGCCTAACAAGTCGGCGCTCGGCGCCAACGCGCTCCTGGGCGTCTCCCTGGCGGTGGCCCGCGCGGCGGCCGACGAGTCCGGGCTCCCGCTCTACCAGTACCTCGGTGGCGCGGGGGCCCGCCTCCTCCCCGTGCCGCTGATGAACGTCCTGAACGGCGGCGCCCACGCCGACAACGGCCTTGACATCCAGGAGTTCATGCTCGTCCCCGCCGGCGCCGAGAATTTCTCAGAGGCGCTCCGCGTGGGCGCCGAGGTTTTCCACGCTCTCAAGGGCCTCCTGCGCGAGAAGGGGTACTCGACCGGCGTGGGCGACGAGGGTGGCTTCGCCCCCGCGCTCGGCTCTAACACAGCCGCCCTCGATCTACTTCTGCAAGCCATCGAGAGGGCTGGTTACCGGCCGGCAGAGGACGTCTTCGTCGCCCTCGACGCCGCAGCCAGCGAGTTCTTCCACGGGGGGCGCTACCGCTTCAGGGTCGAGGGCAAGGAGCGGACGTCGGAGGAGATGATCGCCTTCTACGAGTCGCTGCTCGATCGCTACCCGCTCTGCTCCATCGAAGACGGCCTGGCCGAGCAGGATTGGGATGGCTGGGCGGCGCTCACCCGCCGGCTGGGGTCGCGCGTTCAACTGGTCGGCGACGACATCTTCGTCACGAATCCCACGATCCTCGGGGAGGGGATCCGGAAGGGTGTGGCGAACGCGATCCTGATCAAGGTCAACCAGATCGGGACGCTGACCGAGACGCTGGAGGCCGTGGAGCTGGCCAAGCGCGCTGGCTACCGCACCGTCGTCTCCCACCGCTCCGGCGAGACCGAGGACAGCTTCATCGCCGACCTGGCCGTCGCGGTGAACGCCGGGCAGATCAAGACGGGCTCGCTGGCGCGCGGCGAGCGCACGGCCAAGTACAACCAGCTCCTCCGGATCGAGGAGGAACTGGGGGAGACCGCCTCCTGGCCGGGGCGCGCCCTCTTCACCCGGAGGGCGTCGTGAAGCGCCGGGTGCTGGCCGGCGCGGCCCTGGCGATCGCGGCCACGGGCCTCCTTGTCTTCGGAGGCGCCGGCGCCGTGCGGGTCTGGCAGCTGAAGCAGGAGGTGGAAGCGCTCGAGCGCGAGATCAAGGCGCTCCGGGCCGAGGCCGACCAGCTCAACCGGACCGTGGACCGCCTGCGCGAGGACCCCGCCCTCATCGAGCAAATCGCCCGCGAGGAGCTGGGGATGGTGAAAGGGGGCGAGAAGGTCCTCAAGTTTCCCCAGGAGAAGCGCTGAGTGGATCTGACGCCGCTCGTCTTCGGCTTCGTCTTCCTCTTCAACTTTCGCGCCGCCCTCAAGCTCCTGATCGACTGGAAGGGGATGCTGACCACCATCGGCTTCGTCAAGGAGGCCTACGCGTCGCTGGAGCGGCTCCCCACCGAGGCGGCCCTCGAGGATGACGACCGGGCGCCCATCTTCCTCCACCTGGTGCCCGCCTACCAGGAGCCGGAGATCACGGCGACCCTGGCGGCGCTGCTCGCCTCGCGCTACCCGCACGGGCGGCTCCACGTCGTGGTGGTCACCAAGGAAGAGGAGGAGCGCGGGCCCCACCCGGCGATGGGGGTGCCCACCGCGGAGATCGTCCGCCGCTACCGCGCCGAGCTGCCGCCCTATGCCCAGAAGATGCTCTGGCAGCTGGTGCTGCCGGGACCGGGACGCAAGGCCGAACAGCTCAACTGGGCGCTCCGGCGGGAGGCACTCCGGGAGATCCTGGGGGACTCCTTCGACCCGTCGAGCGTCTTCGTCGGCGTGAGCGACGCCGACTCGCTGCCCGATCCCAACGTCTACCGCTGGATCGCTGGGGAGGAACTTGCCGGGCGGGGCGCGCTCGCCTACCAGGGCGTGACGCTCTCGCTGGCGAACTTCGCGCGCCTGAACATCCGGGGGCGGATCAGCGCCATACAGCAGTCCTCGATCTTCATCCGCGTCTCCATCGCGCGGCTGATCAACGAGTTCAAGCGCGTCCGCTTCATCGAGCGCCTCTGCGCGCATGTCCCGCTCCTGGCCGCGCTTCTCCGGGCGGCCTTCGACCTCTTCTTCCGCCGCTCGCAGATCTGCCTCGGCCACAACCAGTTCGTGCGCCTGGACTGCCTCCAGTCCCTGGGAGACTTTCCCACCGACGGCGCGACGGAGGACTCCACCCTCGGCTACGAGCTGGGCGCCCGCGGCATCCTGATCAAGCCCATGCCGATGCTCGAGGTGAACGACCTCCCCGAGACGCCGGAGAAGATCGTGCGCCAGAACGCGCGCTGGTATAAGGGCGTGCTGGACGACGTGAGCCATCTCTGGCGCACCTGGCGTCGGGCGCCGACGGCTTACAACTTGACCCAGCTCTGCCGCCACGTGGGGAACAAGGTAGTCGAGTGGCCCGTCGCCGCCGGCGTCTATCCCGTCGTGGGGTTCCTGGGCTGGCACCTGGCCTACCTCTACCGCGACCACTTCTGGCTGTTCGTCTTCTCGCTGGCCTTCCCGTCGGTGGCGCTGGGGGTGACCGTCTGGGTGGGCGGCATCGTCACCCAGGAGCTGATCGAAGAGCTGGCGCCGTATCTGCCCAAGCCCGTGGACCTCCGCCGCAAGACCTTCAGGGAGAAGTTCTGGGGGATCTTCCGCTCCCAGACCTACTGGCTCCTGGCCACGCGCGGCGCCTGGCGCGTGCTCTGGGCCCTGGCGCGCGAGGGGCGCTACGAGCCCGCCAAGACCGACCGGATCAGCCGCTGATGGACGTCATCCTCCTGAAGGCCCTGGGCTCCTCGCTGGCCTTCGTCCTGGCCGTCCTGAACCTCTTGATCATGCTCCAGCTCTACGGGAAGATCCGCCTCTTCCCCTGGGCGCCAGAGTCCCTGGCTTGGTGGCACCGACGCCAGGGGGACGTGATCCTGGTCCTCTTCCTCCTCATCGCCTACCACTGCGTGAGGTACGGCTACATTGACCCCGCCTCCCCCCGGGTGCTGGGCCACTCCATCCTGGGGGGTCTCACCATGGCCGTCATCGCGCTCAAGTTTCTGACCGTGAACTGGATCCCGCGCCTCATGGAGCGGATCGCCCTGATCGGCGCCACGCTCTTCGTCGCCACCACCGGCACGGTCCTGACGAGCGCCCTCTGGTACTTCCTCACCTGGATCCGCGAAGGCGCCCGCCCGGTGTATTAGCCTCCGCCCCAGCGACCGCTCAAAGTCTGACCACTCCCGATGTCCGGCCGCCCCGTCCAGCGGTGTCAAGCCTCGGTTCTTTCAAGGGTTCCTCCGTGGCATGCGCTTTGCCTCTTGCAGCGGAAATGAATCGGATCATTCTCTCGATCGTGGGGGTGGCGCTCCTGCTGGCGACGGCCGGGCTGGCCCAGGCCGGCGAGGCCCCCAACAAGGTGGGGAATACCATCATCAACGCCGCCATCGGGTATGTGGACTGCCCGAAGGCGTTGGTGGACGAAGTGTCGCGCGGCGGCGAGCGGGGCGTCGTGGGGTTCTTCGTCACGGGGCCAATCATGTGCGGCGTCAATGTCGGCGCTCGCTACCTGGGTGTGGCAGCGGACCTGCTGACGCTCCCGTGGGGCGACAACGTGATCAGCCCCAACGCGCTGGACCCGAAGCCCCCCGTGCGCCTGCCGTAGGCGCACCCCGGCGCCGGATCCGTCGGGCGGCGGGGTCACCCCCGCCGCTCGCCCTCTTCACGCCTTGACACGTTCGCTGCCATCCTGTATCGTGTTTTTCGGTCATCGCGGGGTGGAGCAGTCCGGTAGCTCGTTGGGCTCATAACCCAAAGGTCGTCGGTTCAAATCCGACCCCCGCAACCACGGAGGGCGAGGGGTTAGCGGGTTCTGCCGCTAACCCCTTCGTCGTCTCTGCTCCCATTTTGCACCCGCTGCGCCGCGTCAGCGGTCACGCGAACCGCCCCGCCGTGGCCGTTCTCGCCGAACACCAGCCGGTCGAGCACGACGACTATTCACTGGTGCGCCAGACCGACGCGCCGTTGCTTGAGGAGGCTGCCGCCGCAGACGTTGGCGTGCTCCTCGGTCGGGTGCTGCTGCTTGGGTTACTCGCCGGGGATGACCCGCTCGCCAATGCGCAGCTCGCCACCCATCCTGACGCGCCAGCGGCCCACGAGTGGTGGCGTTGGGCGCGGGAGCGCGAGGTGCCGCTGCAAGCCGTGGCGATCCAGTTCGCGATGCGCCATCCGGGTGTGACCAGCGCCACCATCGGCGCTCGCTCGGTGCGCGAGGTGGAGGAGAACGTCGCGGCGGCCACCTTTCCCATCCCAGACGAGATCTGGGCTGAGGTCGAGGAGCGGGTTCGGCAACAGGGGAGCTAGTCGCGGTCTGTGTGGGTTATGTACCCGTCCGGTTCGAGTCCGTCCGTAGAGGCACTCCGAGGGCGAATGCGACCGCCTCGGGGAGCGTCATCCCACGCCCCCGCGCGCTGGCTTCTTCCACCGCGTCCCGGCTCAATCCGATGCTGACGGCTTCCAGGCGGCGTTCGAGATCGCTCCGCCAGGCCGGCGGGGCCGCGGCGCCGATGATTTGTCGCAGCGCGGCGGCCGCGGAAGCCAGGCAGATCGCGCGAGCCGGCTGGGCCTCGGCCGCGGCCAGCCCCGCGAAGCCCTCCAGGATGAACGCGATGCCGCGCCGGTCCCCGACCTCCCTCAAGACCTCCAGGCCCTCCGTCAGACGTGCTCGCGCCACGTCGTACTGGCCGTGATCTCGGGCCAAGCCGGCCATCGTGGCCAGAACGTTGGCGGTGTTCTGCCGGTCCCCGAGCTCGCGCCAGACGCTCAGGCTCTCTTCGAGACGGGCGCGCGCCACGTCGAGCCGGCCCTGGGCCTGCGCCACCATGCCCATCGCGGTGAGCGCCCAGCCGAACCCCACCCGGTCGCCCAGCTCCCGCCAAAGGGCCAGACTCTCCTCTAGGCGCGCCTCGGCCCCGTCCGGGTCGCCCTGGTCGCGGGCGATGAGCCCCAGGTTGCCGAGCGAGGCTGCCATGCCTTCCGTGTCGCCCACGCGCTTCAGCAGGCCCAGGCTCTCCTCGAGCAAGGAGCGGGCGGCGACGTAGTCCCCCTGATACCGGGTGAGGAACCCCAGATCCACGAGCGCCCAGCCGATGCCGCGGGTATCGTCCAGCCCGCGATAGATGTCCAGGCTTTCCTCGAACAGTGCCCGCGCGTCGCCGTAGTCACCCTGCTCGCGGGCCAGCCATCCCGCCGCGTGCAGGGCCTTCGCGCGCGACGCCGTACGTCCTTGCGCGCCTGGTAACGAGAGCAGCGCCGACATCCGCTCCCGACCCTCCGTGATGTAGCCGCGCGCGCGCCAGAATCGCCGCAGCGCCGCGCCCAGGCGTAGCCCGTGCTCGGCCAGTCCGTGCCGTGCCAGCCACGAGAGCGCGGCTCGTAGGTTGTCGTGATCCTCCTCCAGGTGATCCAGCCATGCGGCCTGGCGGGGCCCGATCAGGCCGGGTTCCGCCTGCTCGGCCAGGCTGAGGCAGCCGTCGGCATGGCGACGGTGAAACCGGTCCGACTCCCCCGCTTCGACCAGCCGCTCGAGAGCATACTCCCGGATCGTCTCGAGCATCCTGAACCGTGGCGCGGCGGCTCCCCCCTCGTCGCGTCGCAGGAGGCTCTTGTCGACCAGAGACGCGATGCCGTCGAGAACACCGAGACCCGCGCCTGCCTCGTCAACCCCGATCACGGCCTCCGCCGCCTCCAGCGTGCACCCCCCGACGAAGACCGCGAGGCGCCGGTACAGCGCCTGCTCTGCCGGAGTCAGCAGGTCGTAGCTCCAGGCGATCGCCTGGCGCAGGGTCTGCTGCCGGGCCGGCAGATCGCGGGGGCCGCCCGTGAGGACCGCCAGCCTGTGCTCAAGGCGGGCGAGCATCGCCTGAGGCGAGAAGACATTGACGCGAGCGGCGGCCAGCTCGATGGCGAGCGGTAGGCCATCGAGGCGGTGGCAGATCTCCGCGACGGCGTACGCGTTCTGCTCTGAGACGGCGAAGTCGATCTTCACCGCCTGGGCGCGCTCGACGAACAGTCGGACCGCCTCGTAGCTCGTCAACCGCCGGACCGACTCCACGCGCTTGCGGTCCGGCAAGGCCAGGGGAGGCACGGGCACCTGCTGCTCGCCGCGCAGGTGCAGCCCCTCCCGACTGGTGACGAGCGCCTTCACCCGCTGGCACGTCGAGAGGAGATCCGCCACGTGGGCCGCGGCGGGCACCAGGTGTTCGAAATTGTCGAGCAGGAGGAGCAACTCGCTGTCGTGGAGGTACTCCTTCAGGCTGTCCAGCATCGGCCGGTTCGCGGCTTCCTGGACTCCCAGGATCTTGGCGACGGTCGGAATCACCAGATCAGGGGCGATGACCGGAGCGAGCGGCACGAAGAAGGCACCGTCCCGAAACTCGTGGAGCGCGTCGGCGACGACCTGGAGCCCGAGCCGCGTCTTCCCGACGCCGCCGGGGCCCGTGAGCGTGAGCAGGCGCGTGTCGGGACGGCGGAGGAGCGCGCGCGCAGCTTCGACCTCGCGCTCGCGACCGATGAGCGCCGTGGGCTGCACCGGGAGGTTGTTCCGAACGCCGCCGAGCGTGCGCAAGGGGGGAAAGTCGGCCGGGAGGCCGGGGGACAGCAGCTGGAAGATCCGCTCCCCCCGCTGCAAGTCCTTGAGCCGGTGCTCACCGAGGTCGCTGAGACCTACGCCACCTGGGAGTGTCTCCCGCACCAATTCCACCGTCGCCAACGAGAGCACGACCTGCCCACCGTGGCCGGCGCTCGTCAGCCGCGCGCAACGGTAGAGCGCCGCTCCGAAGTAATGGTCGCCCTGGAGTTCGACCTCGCCCGTGTGCAAGCCCATCCGCACCTTGAGCTGGCCGAGGTCACCCCACGGCTCGCCGTGAAGGTCGTGCTGCGCCCGCAGTGCGGCCGCGACGGCGTCTGTGGCAGACGAAAACGCGGCATAGATGGCGTCACCGACCGTCTCGAAGATCGCGCCGTGGTTCCTCTCGACGGCCTCCCGCAAGATGGCGTGGTGGCGGGCGAGGGCGACGCGGTAGGCCTGCGGATGCCGTTCCAGGAGCCGGGTTGACCCCTCGACGTCCGTGAAGAGGAAGGTGACGGTGCCGGACGGCAGCTCGGGCACGGACGGGCTCAGGCGCGGCGGCGCATCCGCTCCTCGACCTCGGCCCAGATCTCATCGGGCACGGGGAACGTGGCGGCGGCGACGTTCTCCTCGATTTCCCGAGGGTAGCTCGCGCCGACCACGACCGTCCCCACCCCGGGATGGCGCATCGGGAACTGGAGGGCGACCGCCTGGAGTGGTACCCCGCGCTCGCGCGCCCAGAGCCACCACTCCCGCGCCGCCGGCGCGTCCAGGTGGACCGCCAGACGCTCGTTCGCCATGGGATCGGGACCGGCGAGCAGTCCGGTCATCAGCGCGCGCCCGACCAGCACGCCCACGCCGGCGGCCGCGGCTTCCTCGATCACGGACGTGTCCGTCTGCCGGATGAGCGAGAAATCGTCGTGGATGAGAATCGCGTCGAACCGGCCAGAGGCGATCGCCCGGCGGTGGTACGCGGCGCCCCGGATCCCGAAACCGATCGCGCGGAGCTTGCCCTCGTCGCGCATGCGCTCCAGCTCTCCCACCGCCCCGCCCGGTCCGAGGACGAAGTCCAGGTCGATCGCGTCGAGCGCGTGGACCTGCACGAGATCGACCGAGGTCACGCCGAGCACGGCGAGGCTCTGCTCGACCGACCAGCGCGCGGCGGTCGCCGAGTAGTCGCCGTGGCGCGCCGGATGCATGCCGACCTTGGTGCAGAGACGAAGCCCGCTCGGGCGCCCGCCCAGCGCTCGCAGGACCACCCCGTATCGGCGTTCGCACTCGCCGTAAAACGGCGCGCCTTCGATATAGTTGATCCCCAGGTCGATGGCGCGGCGCACCGTTTCAATCGCCGCCTCTTCAGGCACCGGACCGTAGAGCCCGCCGAGGCCCGCCCCGCCGAGGGACAGCGCGGTCACCTCGATCCCGGCGTGGCCGAGCCGCCGGCGGGTCAGCATGGAAAACGCCTCACGTGTCATCGTGCGCCCTCCAGGATTGGTCCCTACTTCCCGACGATCTCCCAGTAGGCCACCAGTCCGGGCGGCCCTTCACCGCCGCCTCGTAGATGTTCCTCGCGTCCGGCCCGCCTCGCCGCCTACCGGACAATCTCCCTCAGCACCGGGACGTTCGCGCGCAGTGCCGCCTACGGCTTCACCAGGACCTTGAGGGCGGCCTCGGGGCGGTCCAGGATGGCGAACGCGCGCGGCGTCTCCGCGAGCGAGAACTGGTGGCTGATGAGGGGCTTGCGGTCGACACGGCCGCCCGCCACCAGCTCGATGCCTCGGCGGAAATCGTCGCCGGTCCACCCCCACGAGCCCTGGACCGTCACCTGCTTGCGCACGACCTGGTTGAAGTCCAGCGTGGGCGGACGCTCGAAGAGTGCCACCAGCACGAGGCGGGCGTTGGCCTGCTTGAGCATGCGTAGCCCCTGATCGGGTGAAGCCTGAGCACCCGCGCAGTCGATGACTGCATCCGCGTTTCCGCTTCGCACCTGGAACCGCTCCAGGGGCTTCGCCCCGCCGGTCAGCTCGATCACCGCCTCCACGGGATCGGTCGCCGTCAGGTCCACGACGGACTCGGCACCCAGCGGCTGGGCGATGGCCAGGCGCCACGGCGAAGCGTCCACGACGATCACGCGGCAGTCGCTGGTGGCACGTATCATCTGGAGGCATCCGAGGCCGATGGTCCCAGCGCCCAGCACGACGACGGTCTCGCCGCGCCCGGGCCGCGCCAGGTCCACCGCATGGATCGAAGTCGCCAGCGGCTCCAGCGTGGCGCCCTCCTCGAAGCTCACCTCCGCCGGCAGGTGAAACGGGCCACGCGCGGTGAGCCTGACTGCCGCGTACTCGGCGAAACCGCCCCCCAGGCCCGCCCGTCCCAGGCTCAGGCCGGCGATCCGGTCACCAGGCTTGAAGTCCCTGACGCTCGCGCCCACCGCGGCGATCTCGCCGGCCAACTCGTGGCCCATGACGCGGCCCCCCTCGACCGGGCGGCCGAGAGCCTCGAACATCCCGAGCCGGTACAGATGCAGGTCCGCACCGCTAATGCCGCAGGCGAGCACGCGCACGAGCACCTCGTCGTCGGCAATGGCTGGCACCGGGAGCTCCTCCACCCGGATGTCGCGCGGTCCGTGATACACCGCAGCCTTCATGGGCGGCTCCTTCCTGGGCGCGTTTCCTCAGGCCACTCGAGATTGGGCGATGTTCATCAGCCGGTTCTTATCATCTTCGCCGTGGCGTCGGTCTCGTGCCTTGGCGGTGCTCTCCACCACGCCACGCCCCCGGTGACATTCTCGGACCGCCGGGCGCCGGAGGGCCGGCCCGAGGCCCACGCTACAGCGCGGAGGAACAGTCTGTCAATGCAGCCGGTCATGAAGGAGTTTCAGTACCGGCTTGGAAGGTAGAAGTGTTCCGGCGCGACGGGCTATGAAGTAACTATGAAGTAGCCCGACCGAAGCGGGCCAAAGCCGCCCAAAGCGATAATGTCCCAAGTAAGCGGCGCTCGAAGACGATGTTCTTGCCCTCGACCCAGCCCCGCTCGCGCAGGCCTTCAAGGAGCGCGTCCCACATGTAGGAAAGCGGCGGGACGGTCCCCAGGTACCCGATCCGGTACATTCGTATCGGGCCTCGTTATGAATAAACAACCCGTGGCCCGTGGTCTCATATCCTTTCCTGCGGTACTGGGAACCCGCCGACCGAAATCAACAACTCGTACTGCTGGAATAGCGCTGGGACCCGCCGGGGCGCCAGGAACGCTTCTATTTGGGGTGGGAGATAATGTCAATGAGATGATAGGCCTCGCCTTCGATTTTGAAATAAAACCGCCACCCTCCATTGACTCGGGCCTGCCAAATGTCCCGAGCCTCGTCGTATTTCTTGGCCCGAAGGGAGGGATGGCGGAGATTCTGAAGGAGGAGGGGTATGCGGCGGTCAACGGCCCGTTGGATCTCTGGCGGGGCGTCGGCGTAGCTTTCCAGGAAGCGCTGGGTGTAGACGGCGCGCATTAACGCTTTTTGCGCTTCTTGGCCTCCCGGTGGAGCGAGCGGATTGTCTCCCTTGCCGTAAAGAAGGGTCCGAACACACGGCCTTTCTTGAGGTCCTCCAAACCTTCGGCGAGGCGCCGCTCGATGAGTTCGCGGTCCACGACGACCTTCGGGGTCAGGGTGATCTTCTTGCCCTGGACCCGGGCCTCGAGGAGATCGCCCACGCCCACCCCAGCCTTCTGGCGCACCGAAGCAGGGAGCGTGACCTGGTATTTCTCTTTGACCTTGGTAAGTGCCACGGCAGATCCTCCCATAGGATGTTAGAAAGTAAGAAAGTTGCCCCCGGTGCCAGTATAGGGACGAGGGGAGGTGACGTCAAGCGCTGGGCAAACCCACTGAGGTCAAGACGCCTGCAGCGCCTTCAAGATCGTCGCCGCGCCTCCCACAGGACATTGCCTGCTGGGGTGGCCGGACGATCTGGCCCTGGCACATACCGTTGAGTCCGGCCAAGGCGTGCGACCGACTATGAAAGGACTATGAAGTAGCCCGACCGAAGCGGCCCAAAGTCGTCCGAAGCGACAATCTCGTAAGTCCTCTTCATTTTGGGCTGGCTTCGGCTCGTCTTGGGTGGTCTGGCGGCTGGAATTCCCCTCATAACCCAAAGGTCGCTGGTTCAAATCCAGCCCCCGCAACCAGGGACGATGAGGGGTTAGCCGTCGTGAGCGGCTAGCCCCTTCGTCGTCTTTGCTAATAACATGCTAACGCTGGACTCCTTCAGTTTCGCCGAGAGCCGGTGTACACTCGTTCCATGAGTACTCCTGAGGAGCTCTCGTACGTCAAAGGGGCTGGCAATGGGTGAGCGTATGATACGCCTCCTTGTCCATATGTCGCGCGGCGAACGCGGCTGGGTGGTAGCCGAGGCGCCTGAGGTTCCAGGAGCGATCAGCCAGGGGCGCACGGAAGAGGAGGGGCTGCGCAATATTCAGGAGGCGGTCGAGGGCACGCTAGAGGTCAGGCTTGGGTTTGTCCTGGCGGAGGAAAAGGACGAATCCGGCCGGCCAGTTCAACTATTCGAAGCCTACGGACATCCTCGGCCGGTTCCCCCGGGGGCGTGGGAACGGTTGATCGAGGTCGATCTCGATGCCATTGCCCGTCGTCTCCGGGGCCCAAGCCGTCAGGGCGTTTGAGCGGGCTGGATGGGTGATTGCGCGGCGGAAGACCAGCCACATCATCCTCAAGAAGGCAGCCACCTTCTATACCCTCTCTGTGCCTGACCATGATGAGCTGGATCCGGGTACTCCGCGATCACTCATTCGGAAAGCGGGACTGACCGTCGAGGAATTCACCACCCTGCTGGAATGAACGGTCGTTGCGGGCCCCCGCAACCAACGAATCGAGGAGTTGGCGCTCACCGCGCTAACTCCTTTTTCCTTTTCTGCTAACGTTCGCTACTACGAAAGGGAGGCGCCGAACTCCTTGGCGAGCTGCTCGGTGCGCTCCACATACTTGGGGACCCGGAGCACTTGGAACAGGGAACGGGCCTCCTCGAGATGGGTCGCAACGGCGTCCTTGTTTCCCTGGGCGTGGGCCACGGCGGCGAGATCCAGATGGGTGCGTCCAGCCTCGAAGCGGCAGTTGATCGCGGCAAAGGTCTGGAGCGCGTCGGTGAGATGCCTCTCCGCCTCCGGGAGGGTGGCCTGGGCCTGGGCGATCCTGCCCAGGATCTGATTGCACGAGGCGATCCCCAGCGCATACTGGACGTTCGTGCAGATCTCCAGCGTCTGGGTGATTACCTCCCTCGCCTTGTCGAGCCGGCCTGCCAGGCGATAGGCTTCGCCCAGCCACGTCCGGAAGTACTGGCGCCACTGCAGGGAGCGCACCCGGTCTGCCACCTGGACGCCCTCCTCCAGCGTGGGGACCGCGCGGCCCACGTCCTCGGCTTCCAAGTATGCCTTGCCGAGGCACGCGAGGACCAAACCCGTCTCGAAAGGGTCCGGCGCGAGCTCGAGGCACCGTCGGCAGACCTCGACCCCCTCCGTCCACTCTCCTCGCGTAGCTAAGCTGAGGCCAGCGATCACCGATTCGGCCCGGGCGCGGCGGTCGCCCGTGGCTTTTCCGAGGGCATCGAGGCGCGCCGCGGCCTCGATGGCGGAGTCAAAATCCCCGGTGTAATAGCAGCAGTAGCTCAGGGAGAACAGAGCCTGGCTGAACCAGAAGCGGTCCTCCGTCCGTTCCAGCAAAGACACGGCCTGCCGGGCGTGGGCGACCGCTTCGTCCATCGGCCGCCCGGAATAGCTCCATTCCAGGGCCAGGGCGCGATGGACCCTCCCCATGAGAGCCTCGTCGCCTGACCGCGTCGCCTCTTGGAGGCTTCGGCTCAAATTCTGGGCCGCCTCCGCCCGGTGTCCCAGCCAGGCATGGGCCCAGCCCAGCCAGAAATAATACTGGCCAGCGAGCGAGGGATCTCCGAGCCGCTCGATGCGCTCCTGGTGCCGGAGGAGGAGATCCACGATCTCCTGGCGGCGCCCCAGGAAATGGAGGGATTCCGCCCGGCGCACCACCAGCTCCAGGGTGCGGCGATCCTGCTCCTGGACCGGAAGCTTCTCGGCATGGACGAGCGCCTCCTCGAGAGCCTGGACAGCGTCGGCATGCGCGTACATTCCGGCCGCTTTCTCGGCAAACCGCGTGAGATACTCCACGGCCTTCTGGGTGTCGTCGGTCTTTGAATAGTGGTACGCGAGCCGATCGTAGGCCTGGTCGAGACGATCCGCGTAGAGGGCCTCGAGGGCCCGACCCGCCGCGGTGTGGAGGGCCTGGCGACGAGCGGCCAGCAGGCTCTGGTACGCCACTTCCTGCGTCAGGGCATGCCGGAAGGTGTATTCGAGATCGGGAAAGAGGCGGGACTCGTAGAGGAACTCGGCGGCCTGGAGGGTGCCGAGCCCCCGACGAAGGACCTCCTCGGGCTCTTCGGTGATAGCCTGCAGGAGGGTGAAGGGGACGTCCTTGCCGATGACGGCCGCGGCCTGCAGGAGCCGCTTGTCCTCCGGCGCGAGCCGGTCGATCCGCGCCGCCAGGATCGACGTGGCCGAGACTGGAATCTGCAGGCTCTGGGCCGCCTTGGCCAGCCGGTAGGCCCCCCGCTCGCCCGCCAGGACCTTCGTCTCGACCAGCGTCCGGACGCTCTCTTCGAGAAAGAACGGGTTCCCTTCGGTTCGCTCGATCAGCAGCCGCTTGAGCGGCTCGACGGTCGGGTCCTCCCCGAGCAGGGCCCTCAACAACTCGTCGGCCGTCTCGGGGGGCAGCGGGTCGATGCGGAGCTGCTGGTAGTAGCTCTTGCCGCTCCAGCCGTGCTGGTACTCCGGGCGGTAGTTGACGAGCAGCAGCAGGCGCGCTGTCGGGAGGCTCTCGACCAGGCTGTCGAGCAGCGCCTGCGTCTCGGTGTCGATCCAGTGGAGATCCTCGAACATGACGATCAGGGGCTGCACCTGGCTTTCGCGGAGGAGCAGGCGCTTGACGCCATCGAGCGTGCGCTGGCGGCGTTGCGACGGCTCGAGCCGCTGCCACTCGGGGTCCTCGACCGGGACATCCAGGAGCCCCAGGAGCGGCGGCAAGGCGGGCTCGAGCGCGCGATCCAGAGAGAGGAGCTTGCCCGTCACTTTCTCGCGAATCTTGCGCGCGTCATCACGCGCCTCGATCTGGAAGTAGGCCCGGAGCAGGTCGATGACCGGCAGGTACGCGGAGGCCTTGCCGTAGGAGACCGACCCGCTCTCCACGATGAGCCAACCTTCCGTCCGATGCGAGTGGGTGAACTCCCAATAGAGCCGGGACTTGCCCACGCCGGGCTCGCCGATGACCGCCACGACCTGCCCATGCCCGGCGCCGGCCCGGGCGAGCGCCTGGCGGAGCTGATCCAGCTCGCTGTCCCGGCCGACGAAACGGGTGAGGCCCCGAGCGGCAGCAGCCTTCAGGCGCGAGCGCACCGTCGCTGCGCCGACGATCTCGTAGACCTCGACCGGGACGTCCAGGCCCTTCACTGCTCGAGGCCCAAGCGCCTTCACCTGCACGTAGTCCTCGGCCAGGCGCAGCGTGTCAGCGGCCATGAGGATCGACCCCGGAGGCGCCATCTGCTCCATGCGTGCGGCCAGGTGGGTGGTCTGGCCCACGGCCGTGTAGTCCATGCGAAGGTCGCTTCCGACCGACCGCACCAC
>JACPCF010000117.1 GCA_016179965.1 Candidatus Rokuibacteriota bacterium
GGGTCGGCGCCGACCCCACCCGATCGATCGCCTCGCGCTGACGCCTCCCGCCGGTCCGCTCCAGCCGTTTCTGGGCAGCTACCTCGTCGCCGGGGCCGGAGGCGGCTTCGATGTAATTATGTGCGCGCGCTTGATCGCCAGTCCGAAGAAATTGCTGTCTCGCACCTCAACGTTGCCGTGCTCCACCTGAATGCTGCGATTGAGGTCCTTAACCGCAACATCCTCCGGGTCGACAGGAACGATCCGCGAAAGACAGATCAGATCTTCAGCGCCGAGCCTCGACTTGATTTGTGCAACAAGGTAGTCGACGGCACCACGCTTGTCCTCGCCCACCCACGGGGCAGAGATGATCAGATCCCAGCGATCGGGAACATCTTCGCGCATGAAGAGGGCGAAAAAGGTAAAGTCGCCCCTCTCCTGCGCAATTTCGGCTTCTAGCCGAGCAAACTTCTCTATCAGGTTTGTCACTGTCATAGGACCGCCAATAGCGCTTCGGCTGCCTGGACCATGGCCCCGGAGTCAGCCTGCTGTGCTGTGCCGATGACATTATACCGCGACTCGGCCTTCCAATTAGCCACGGTGTTCCAGAGCGCAAAGTGACTTTGCTTAACCCTCGGTTCCTGGCCCGAAAGACGCAACAGCACGTCCAGTTCATGTGTCTGAAAGCTTCGGTAGGCCTGGAACTCCAAGCCCGTGCTCGGGAACTCAGACCAATTTAGGGTGCGGCAGATCCGCGCCTTCACCCCGACCTCAACGGCGTAGCCGCAAACGTAGGTGGCTCCATCGAACCGGCCGGCCGCGAGGAGGGTCTTAGCGTCCTCAAGGCGGGCACGAGCGATCTTGTCGAGCTCTACGACAGGGATCATCGGGGAACGTTCCCACCGCATCCAGATTATCCGCACTTCCCAATTGGAGGGTCAACGTCCAGAATTGGATACGCGTCAGGAAGGTCGAAGGGGCAATGCTCGTCCCTGCCCAACTAGTTCATTTGCTTCATTGATCCTATTCCTCCATCCTGCATAGAGTCATGGCGACTCCTACAGCGTACCCGTCCGGCCCTCGGGAGGAGGCAGCCATGGCCCTGGATCGGGTTCGTCGAGAGCCCTTCTCGGCATCCCGGGACGTTCAGCCGGTCTTGAACGCCATCGCCAGGACCGCCACCCACCTCTGCGACGCAAACGATGCCCTGATCTTCCACGTCGACGGTGACCAGCTTCGGCTGGTGGTCAAGCACGGGGCACCCCGGAAGACCTGGGATGTCGGTGAGGCGTTCCCTACCAGCCGCGCCATCGACCGGCAAACGATCCATATCTATGACCTTGCGGAAGAGCACGGAGTCGACTTCCCCATGGGCAAGGCTTTGCAGAAAGGCTTCGGCTTTCGGACTGTGCTTGCTACGCCATTGCTGGGAGTGGGTGTGTCGATCGGGGTGATGGTGATTGGGCGCACGGAGGTTCGCCCATTTTCGAACAAGGAGATCAGGCTCCTCGAGACGTTTGCCGAGCAAGCCGTCATCGCCATCGAGAACGTCCGCCTCTTCCAGGAACTGCAGGCCCGGAACCGCGATCTCACCGAGGCCCTCGAGCAGCAGACCGCTACGAGCGAAGCTCTGAAGGTCATCAGCCGCTCGACGTTTGATCTCCAGCCGGTCCTGGAGACGCTCGTCGAGAACGCGACAAAGCTCTGTGGAGCTCAGAGGGGACTCATCTTCAGGCTCGACGGCGAGGTGTATCGTCTGGCGGTCCACTATGGGGCTCCCCCTCCGGAGTGGATCGAGTTCCTCAAGCGGAACCCGATTCCCCCCGGACGGGGGACCCTCGTGGGTCGGACCGCCCTCGAGCGACGGACGGTTCATATCCCCGACGTCCTGACCGACCCCGAATACGAATGGTCCCAGTCGCAGCGCCTCGGCGGTTTCCGAGCGATCCTGGGGGTTCCCATGATCAGGGAGGGCATCCCCATCGGCGTTTTCGCCCTCTGGAGGGATGAACCCAAGCCCTTCACCGACAAGCAGATCGACGTGGTGACCACCTTCGCCGACCAGGCCGTGATCGCCATCGAGAACGTCCGCCTCTTCCAGGAACTGCAAACGCGCACCAGTGAGCTTGGTCGATCCGTGGAGGAGCTAAAGGCCCTGGGAGACGTCAGCCAGGCGGTCAGCTCCACTCTGGACCTCGAGACGGTGCTGAACACCATTGTCGCCCGCGCGATCCAGCTGTCCGCAACCAGCGGCGGGGTCATCTACGAGTACGACGAGGCTGCGCAGGAGTTTCACGTCAGGGGCTCGCACCGTATAGAAGAAGAGCTGGTTGAAGTGCTTCGGGCAGCCCCGATGCGTCTCGGGGAGGGCGCGGTCGGCAAGGCGGCGGCCATCCGGGCGCCAGTCCAAGTGTCGGACATCCTGGATGAGCGGGAATATGACGTCGCGCGGATCCGCGCCCTCTTTGAGCGGCAGGGCTATCGGTCGGTCCTTGCCGTTCCGCTCCTCCTCGAGCAGCGGATCATGGGCGGCCTGGTCGTCTGGCGGCAGGAGGCGGGGAGCTTCTCGACGGAAGTCGTGAACCTTCTCCAGACCTTCGCCACTCAGTCGGTCCTGGCGATCCAGAACGCGCGGCTCTTCCGCGAGATCGCGGACAAAGGCCTGCAGCTCGAGGCCGCGAGCCGTCACAAGTCCGAGTTCCTTGCGAACATGTCCCACGAACTCCGGACCCCGCTCAATGCCATCATCGGGTTCTCGGAGGTCCTCCTGGAGCGGATGTTCGGGGAGGTGAACGAAAAGCAGGCCGAGTATCTTCAAGATATCTTCTCCTCCGGGCGCCACCTCCTGTCCTTGATCAATGACATCCTGGACCTTTCCAAGGTCGAGGCAGGCCGGATGGAGCTGGCCCCTGCTCCCTTCGACCTCCCGCTGGCACTCGAGAACGCGCTCACCCTGGTGAGGGAGCGCGCCATCCGCCATGGTATCGCCCTCAGCCTGGAGGTAGATCCGCGGCTGGGAGAGTTCGTTGGTGACGAGCGCAAGATCAGGCAGGTTTTGCTCAATCTTCTCTCCAACGCCGTGAAATTCACGCCCGAAGGCGGCCGGATCGGCGTCAAGGCCGTGCTCGCTGACGGTTCAGTCGAGATCTCCATCAGCGACACCGGCATCGGCATCGCCCCCGAGGACCAGGAAGCCATCTTCGAGGAGTTCCGTCAGGTGGGGGGGGACGATGCGAGGAAGCGCGAGGGCACGGGGCTCGGGCTCACGCTTGCCAAGAAGTTCGTCGAAATGCACGGCGGCCGGATCTGGGTGAAGAGCGAGGTGGGGAAGGGTTCGACCTTTACCTTTGCCCTGCCGGCGAGGTCCTTGCCGGGAACCTAACCGGGCCGGGGTTAGCCCCCGTCCGATTGGACGACGGCCCAGGCCTCGTCGGCGAGGGGGCGGGCGCGGCGGCCGCGCTCGGCGGCGGCCGGGTCGTTGGCGGTGCCGTCGCGGACGCGCCCCATGATGCCCTGGGCGATGGCGGCCAGGCGAAAGAGCGCAAAGGCGATGTAGAAGTGCCAGTCCGAGATACCGGCGCGGCCCGTACGACGGCAGTAGGCCGCCACGTACTCCTCCTCCGTGGGGATCCCGGCGGGCACGGCGTTCCGGTCCTTGAAGGAGTAGAGCCCCTCCGGTCCCCAGCGCGAGGTCACCGAGCTGTAGGCCAGGTCGGCCAGCGGGTGGCCGAGCGTCGAGAGCTCCCAGTCCAGCACCGCCAGGATCCTGGGCTCCGTCGGGTGGACGATCGCGTTCCCGAGGCGATAGTCGCCGTGGACGAGCGTCGTCTCATCGTCCGGCGGGATGTGGGCGGGGAGCCACTCGATCAAGGACTCCATCGCCTCGATCGTCTCCGTCTCGGAGGCCCGGTACTGCTGGCTCCAGCGGTGGATCTGGCGGGCGTAGTAGTTGCCGGGCCGGCCGAAGTCGGCGAGGCCGACCGCCTGCCAGTCCAGCCGGTGGAGGCGCGCCAGGACGTCAACCATGTCCTCGTAGATGGCGACGCGCTCCGCGGGGGGCAGTTCGGGGAGCATGGGGTCGGCGAAGACGCGCCCGTGGACGCACTCCATGATGAAGAAGGGCGTGCCGATGACCGAGGGATCCTCGCAGAGCGCGTAGGTCCGGGGGACGGGGACGTCGGTGCCGACGAGCGCCGTGATCACCCGGTACTCCCGGTCCACGGCGTGGGCCGAGGGGAGGAGCTTCCCCGGCGGCTTGCGGCGGAGGATGTACTCCTGGCCGTCCGCGACGACGTGGTAGGTGGGGTTCGACTGGCCGCCCAGGAACTGCCGGATCGCCAGCGAGCCCCGGAAGCCCGGGACGCGCTCGGCCATGTAGCGGCGGAGCGCCTCCTCGTCGAAGCGGTGGGTCTCGAGGACTGGGATCGTCTCGGTCAGCATCTACGCGGGAGCCACGCCCGCCTTGTGGCGCTGGGCCAGGGCCTGGTAGCCCTGGGGGTTGATCTTCACCCACCGCTCGGCTGGCGTGCCGGCCAGCTCGCCCGTGATCTTGGCGGGCACGCCCATGGCGAGCACGCCCGAAGGAATCTCGGTGCCGGGGGTGACCACCGCGCCGGCGCCGACCATCGCGCGGGCCCCGATCTGCGCCCCGTCGAGCACGGTGGCGCAGTTGCCGACGAGGGCCTCCTCGCCGACGCTGGCGGCGTGGATCAGGCAGAGGTGCCCGACGGTCGCCCCCGGCCCGATCTCCACGGGACCGGCCGGGGTGGTGTGCACCACTGCGTTGTCCTGGACGTTGGCGCCGGCGCGGACCACGATGGGGTTGAAGTCGCCCCGCAGGACCGCGCCGTACCACACTGACGCGCGCTCCTCTACGACGACGTCGCCGATGAGGGTGGCGGTGGGGGCGATGAAGGCGGTCGGATGGACGCGGGGCGTCCGTCCCTCGAAGCTGAACAGGGGCATGGTGGTCTCCTCTCCGGCTGGAAATCGGGCCTACGCTAGCATTCAGCCTCGGCGGGAGTCAATCGCTGGACAGGGGAGCGGACGGGGCGTATCCTCCACCCCATGGCGCCCGCCAAGCCGAAAATTCTCGCCGTCGCGACCGCCACGCCGCCCCATTATTTCTCCCAATCGCGGCTCGCGGAGCTAGCCGGCTACCGCGACGCTCAGCGGGGCGGCTTTTTCGCCAACAGCGACATCGAGGGCCGCTACCTCTGGCTGGACCCGGCCAACGTGCGGACGGACGAGAGCGCCGAGGAGCTGAATGACCGCTTCCAGCGGGGCGCGCTGGAGCTGGGACGTGCCGCGGCGCTCTCCTGTCTCGAGCGCGCGGGCTGGTCGCCGGCGGATCTCGACTTCGTCGCGACCACTACGTGCACCGGTCGTCTCTGTCCGAGCCTGGACGCCCACCTGATCCAGGACCTGGGCTGCCGGTCGGACGTCCAGCGCGTCCACGTGGGGGACAGCGGGTGCGCCAGCGCCCTGGTCGCCCTCCAGCAGGCGGCCAATCACCTGGCTGCGTTCCCCGGCCATCGGGCCCTCGTCGTGGCGGTGGAGATCTGCTCGGCGGCGTATTACCTCGACGATCGGCTCGAGAGCGCGGTCGCCCACGCTATCTTCGCCGACGGCGCCGGGGCGCTCGCCCTGGGAACCACGGGCGACGGGCCAACCCTGATCGAGCACCGCACGCTCTTCCGCTCCGAGCACCTGGACGCCATGGGGTTCACCTATCCCGGCGGGCGGCCGCGGGTGATCCTCTCCAAGGACGTCAGGAGGATCGGGGCCGCGATGATGAAGGAGATGACGGCGGCCCTTCTCGCCTCTCAAGGCCTCAAGAAGGAGGACGTCGTCCACTGGGTGCTGCATTCCGCGGGCCGTCGCGTCATCGATCAGGCACGGCGGTTGCTCGCGCTCAGCGACGAGGACGTCGCCGCCTCCCGCGCGGTGCTCCGGCGCTACGGCAACATGTCCTCGGCGACGGTGATTTTCGTCTTCGAGGAGCTGCTGAGGCGGACCCAGCCGGTCCCGGGAGACTGGGGCGTCATGATGGCGCTGGGGCCGGGCTTCGCCGCCGAGGGGGCGCTCCTGCGCTGGTAACGAGCCGATCATGCCGCTACTCCCCGAGCTGCCGCGAGTCCAGGACGCAGTCGAGCTGCTGGACGCGCCTCTCTCCTCTTCGGATCTGGAGGAGAGCCTGGGCGATATCTCACGGCTGAACCGCTACTTCGGCGGCTCGTGGGTGACGCGCTCTCACCTGGTCCGGCTTCTGAGAACGCGTCGCGGGGAGCCCGTCACGGTGCTCGACGTGGGGAGCGGCGGGGCCGACATTCCCGTGCGGCTCGTCTGCTGGGCGCGGCGGCGCGGGGTCTCTCTCCGCGTGATCGCCGTGGATCGGAACTGTCAGATCCTCGAGGTCGCCAGGCGGCGTGCGGCCGCCTATCCCGAGATCTGCTTCGTCCAGGCGGACGGGCTCCAGTTGCCGGTGAGGGCCGGCGGGGTGGACGCGGCGATCTCGTCGCTCACGCTCCACCACCTCGAGCCCGATGCGGCGCCGACCCTCCTGGCCGAGATGGCTCGCGTCTCCCGGCGCGGATTCGTCGTGAACGACCTGATCCGCGGCCGCGTCGCGTACGCTCTCGTGTGGCTCGCCACGCGGCTCTTCGCCTGGAACCGCATGTCGCGGCACGACGGGCCGCTCTCCGTGCTGCGGGCCTATACATCTCGGGAGATCGTGGCGCTCGCCGAGCGGGCCGGAGTCTCCCCCATCCGGATCAGGCGGCACCCGCTGCTGCTGAGGCTGGCCGTCGTGGGAGGAGGGCGGTGAAGTACGACGCCATCGTCGTGGGCGGCGGCCCCGCCGGGAGCGCCGTCGCCATCCTCCTCGCCGAGCACGGCCACTCGGTGCTCCTCCTCGACAAGGCCGCCTTCCCCCGTGCCAAGATCTGCGGCGAATACCTGAGCCCCGAGGCGGCGCGGATCCTCGATCGCCTGGGCGTGCTCAAGACGGTGGACGCGGCGGGGGCGGTCCCGCTGCGCGGGATGAGGCTCACCGCGCCCGACGGCACGGTGCTGGAGGGGCGCTACCCGACCGAGGGGCCCTACCGCGGCTACCGGGATCACGCGCTGGCGATCCAGCGGCTCCACCTGGACCAGATTCTCCTGGATCGAGCGAAGGCGCTCCCGGTTGATGTGCGAGAGCGCCACCGCGTGGTGGACCTGCTGCTCGAGGGCGACCGGGTGGCTGGAGTCCGCGCCTCCGGCCCCGAGGGGGGCGCGTTCGACGTGAGGAGCCCGCTCGTGGTCGGCGCCGACGGGCGCCAGACGCTCGTCGCCCGGCGGCTCGGCCTCATGGAGGCCCACCCGCTCCGCCGCATGGCGCTGATCGCTTACGTCGAGGGGCTCGGCGACTTCGGGGACTGCGGCGAGATCTACGTGGACCCGCCGGATTACGCCATCCTGAATCCCGTGGCCCCCGGGGCGGTCAGCCTGAGCCTCGTCGTCCCCCTCGAGCACGCGGCGCCCTATTCGGGCAAACTCGACGCTTTCTTCCACGCCCGGCTCAAGCAGCTCGATCACCTCTGGCCCCGGATCTCGGCGATGCGCCCCCTGGGACCGGTCATGGCCCTCGGTCCCCTGGCGTACCGCGTGGCGCCACCCCGCCACGCGGAAGTGCTCCTGGTGGGCGACGCGGCCGGCTTCTACGACCCGTTCACCGGCGAGGGAATCTTCGCAGCGCTCCGCTCAGCGGAGCTGGCCGCTGAGGTCGCCCACGGCGCCCTCAGGCGCGGGGACTGCTCGCGGGCGCTGCTGGCGCCCTACTGGCGCGCGCGGCGCGAGGCGTTCAGGGACAAGGAGCGGGTGACCCGCTTCCTTCAGGTGGTCATCGGACGGCGCTGGCTGGCGAACCTCGTGGCCCACCGGCTGGCCCGGCGGCCCGACCTCTTGAGCCTCCTGATGGGCGTGATCGGCGACTTCGTCCCGCCCCGCGCGCTCCTCTCGCCGCGCCTCTTCCTGGGCCGTCAGCGCTCCTGAACCGCCAGGCGTCCGGAGCGTTACTCCTCAACCACGTCGCCGTCCCATTCGATCGCGATGCCGCGCCTGACGGACTGGGACGCGGGGCAGCCCTTCTCGTGGACCTCGATGGCCCGGAGCGCCTCCTCGCGCTTGCCCTTGGGAACCTTCACGCTGTAGTGGACCTTGATCCGTGTGATGAGTGGCTTGCCGTCCACGTTCTCGATGAACCCCTCCACCTCCGAGGACAGGCGGTCGGGGTGGGTCGGGATCTTTCTCGCCGCCAGCGCCCCGGCGAGTGTGCCGGTCATTCAGCCGGCCACCGCGGCGACGACGTGGTCGAGGGTGGTGGGGATCTCCTCCTCCGGCTCCACCCCATAGAACTTCTTGATTCCGCCGTGGACGCCGTAACGCACGGGGTCGGGGAAGTTCTCGATGTAGGCCCGGCGGTTGGGCCCCTTGTCCTTGACGATTCTCACCCGGGATACGTGGATCAGTTCAGCCATGGGGATCCTCCTTGGGGGTGTCAGGTGGTTACCGGTTTAGATGGTAAACTTTCGGCACCCGATTCGCCAGCCAGGGCTGGCCAATGGTCCCGACCGCGGGCACAATGGGCGAACACAGGAGGACAGCCATGAGCGACGATCTGCTTGAAGTCATCAAGGACGGCGTGGCCGTCCTCACCATGAACCGCCCCGATCGGCTGAACGCCATGTCGCGGCCGATGCTGGCCGCCATGCTGGAGGCGGTCGAGCGGCTCGCCGGCGACCTCGAGGTGGGCGTCGTGGTCCTGACGGGCGCGGGCCGCGCCTTCTGCGCCGGCGGCGACGTCAAGGCCATGGCGGAGGGGAAGGAGTTCGGCGAGGCGCCCCTCGAGCAGAAGGCCCAGGAGCTCCGCTCGCGCATGGAGGTCTCGCGCTGGCTCCACGAGATGCCGAAGCCGACGATCGCCATGGTGCGGGGGGCCGCGGCCGGCGCCGGGCTGTCGCTGGCCCTGGCCTGCGACCTCCGCATCGCGGGGGACACCGCCCGCTTCGGCACGGCCTTCGCCCGCGTCGGCTATTCGGGGGATTTCGGGGGGAGTTTTTTCCTTACCCAGCTGGTGGGGACGGCCAAGGCGCGGGAGCTCTACTTCACCGCCGACATGCTCGACGCCCAGCAGGCGCTGACCCTCGGCCTGGTCAACAAGGTCGTGCCGGATTCGCGGCTCGAGGAGGAGACTCTGGCCCTGGCCTCGCGTCTTGCCAGGGGCCCGAGAATTGCCTTCCGGTATATGAAGCGGAACCTGAACGCCGCGGAGAGCGGCACGCTCAAGGAGCTGCTCGACCTGGAGGCCTGGCACCACACCCGCTGCGGGGAGACCGCCGACCACAAAGAAGCCGCGCGGGCCTTCGTCGAGAAGCGCGACCCCGTTTTTAGAGGCTGCTAAGAACCGGCTTCGATCAGCGCCACGTTGGCCTCGCGCAGGGGCTTCAGAATGTGGTCGCGGATCCACCGGGCGTCCCACCACTCCAGCGGCGTCACCGAGATGCCGTGGATCAGCACCTCGTAATGCAGGTGGTCGCCCAGGGCCAGCCCCGAGCTTCCCGTCCGGCCCAGGACCGTCCCCTTGTCCACCGTCTGGCCCTCTCTCACGTCGATGAGCGAGAGGTGGGCGTAGAGCGTCTGGAGCCCGAGCCCGTGATCCAAGATCAGGGTGTTGCCGTAGATCGTGAGCGGACCGGCGAAGACCACCGTTCCCCGGTTGGCGGCGGGAACCGGGCTCTCCTTGACCGCGGCGAGGTCGTAGCCGAAGTGCACCTGGCTGTCCACGTCCTGGCCCCCGAAGCGGTAGCTCCGCGTCTCGGCGAAATTCGAGAAGACCTTAGTGTTCCTGGGCTGGATGAAGGCGCCCTGCCAGAGCGGCTTGGGCTGGGTCTTGGCTGAGACGGCGCGCTTGGTCTCCTCGGCCTGGCGGCGCTTGTCTCGGTTGATGGTCAGGAACGCGTCCAGGAGCCGATCGGCCGGCACGCTCCCGCGCTCGGGGAGCAGCTCCGGGAGCTTTCGCTGGAGGAACTCCTCCTTGACCTCCACCGTGCCCGTCGGGAATTTCCGCGGCTTGATCTCGCTGGAGACGGACCGTGAAACGCCGTTGCCGGCCTCGTCCTGGGCGGACAGGACGATCGGCGAGGCGACGGGGAAGTCGTAGGGCACGGCGACCATCGCCACGTGGGTTCCGGCGTCGGCCGGTCCCACCGCGAACCCCGGGAAGAAGATCCCACCGACGTTCACGCCGCTCCGGGTGGCGCCCTTGGTGCGGTAGACGACGAGCCCGCCGCCTCCCTGGGCCAGGTACTGGGTGGCCGAGAGGAGATCCAGCGTCGGCGGGGTCAGGTCCAGCGTGACCGGCTGGGTGAGGATCGGCCGGTCGTCCACCCGAATCGGCCGCCAGAAGCCGTCTCTCGCGTACACCTCCAGCGTGGCGCCTCCCTCCCGGAGACCGAGCGCGCGCCCTTCCACGGCGAGGGCCAGCCGCTGCTCGTTCCCCCGGGGCGGGGGGACGGTCTGCTGGATGGCGGTCACCTTCTGGGTCCCCTGGACGAGGCGGAGCTCGAAGGAGGCCACGCCGCCCCGGGCCGCGGTGAGCGTCAGCGTCAGCGGGGTCTTGAGGCCGATGAAGGCGGGGGGCGGCACGAACGCCGCGCGCACGCCGGGGACCGACTGGCGCCAGCCGAGGTAGGAGATGGAGCCGACGATGATGAGCGCGAGGACGAGCGTGACGGAGAGCCAGGTCTTCCAGGCGGAACGAGGCACGACGTGAATGATAGCATATTTTGGTGGCGATCAAGGTGGGCTGCTGCGGCTCGCCACCGGCGACGTCGCCCACGTATTACTCGATGGCGAGTCGGTTCGGCACCGTTCCCGGAAGTAGACGCCCTGCCGGCAGCGGTTCCCCGGACGTCGGCCCCGACCCGCGAGGTGTATCACTTTTCCGGCATTGTCCCGGCCCGCGCTCTGGCCTCACGTGGGGTCCATGGCCCTCGGGCGCCTGGCCATCCTCAGGATCGGCTACGCCTACGAGCAGGCCACCAACTGGCGTAAGCCACCGAAGCTCTAGCCTCTCTCCCCCAGTGAGGGAGAGGACAAAGGTGAGGGGGCGAGAGGCAGGGGAAGAGTCCCGACCCCTCTCCCCTCTGGGGAGAGGGCAGGGTGAGGGGACCTAGGCCATGGGAACGCGCGACGGAACCAGCGTGCGCGTGAGCGGATCAACCGACAAGGCAAACTGCTCGAGCGAAACGGCACCGAGCAGCGCGAGGCTCCCCGGCGGGCCGAACAGGCAAGTCGTGTGGAGGGCCCGGCCGTTGATGGTGAGCAGGATCTCGGTCGCCGCCCACTCTTCTTGGCGTCCGTCCGCGAGCATGATCGGCACACGCCACTGGGGAGCGAGTCCAAGGATCTCGAGCTGCGGCGTGGGGAGACAGGTGAACATGGCCCCGGTGTCTACAAGAAATTTCACCTCCACGGGTGGAGAATCACCCCGGGGATTGGCGACCAGCGCCGGATACGTGAACGTGCTCATCGCCACGAATTATAGCACCGGGGACTGAGGACCAAGACGAACATGAAGTTTTGGAAAGCCTGGGCGATCGCCATGCTCGTCCTCGGCCTCCTCGCGGCGCCGCTCGCCTCCGAGGCTCAGCGGGAACGCGACGGGGCTGGCGTGGGACGTGAGCCCGGAGCTCCTGAGCGGGAAGACCCTCCAGCTCCTCAAGCAGGCTCTCCCCAAGAGCAGGCGGGTGGCCATCCTGTGGAGCCTGGACAGCCCCTCTCACCCGCGGTACCTAAGTGAATTCCAGCGTGTTGCGCCCACGCTGGGGGTCACGCTTCAGGCCCTTGGCGTCCGGCGGCCGGAAGACTTCGACGGCGCGTTCAGGCAGATGGTCAAGGAGCGCGCCGACGCCGCCATCGTCTTCGCAGACCCCTTGACCACTCCTACTGCTCATGCGAAGCGGCTAGCGGAGCTCGCGGCCGGCAACCGGCTGCCGTCCATGTGCGGTGTCAGGGGATCCGCCATCGAAGGGTGCCTCATGTCCTACGGGCCCAACCTTGTCGCCATGACCCGCCGGGCCGCTGACTATGTAGACAAGATCCTCAGGGGCGCCAGGCCTGCAGACCTGCCCGTGGAGCAGCCGACGACGCTCGAGCTAGTCGTGAACTTGAAGACGGCCAAGCGTCTCGGGCTGCGGTTTCCTCAGACCTTCCTCGCCCGCGCCGACGAGGTCATCGAGTGAAACGGCCGCGGATCAGCATTGACCTGGTGCCCGAAGTACACCGTCGGCTTCGGCTTGCAGCGGCGAAGCGTGACCTGACGATCCGCCAGTACGTGCTGGAAGCCATCGAGGAGCGGCTTCGGGAGGACTTGGGCGACGAGAGCGAGGGGGTGCTGTCCTGGCCTGCCCCCGCTGCGGCGGGCGCCTGCGCCTGCTGGCGACGGTGGACGACCCGCACGTCATCCGGGCCATCCTCGAGTCTCTCGGGGTGCCCGCCGAGGCGTCCCCGCCCGCTCCGCCCTGAGCAGACGAAGGCGGTCGCCTCCCCGACGGCTTCTCCTCACCGCGCTCTCGCGCCCCGGTGCCGTCGCCGTCCGCCCCGAATCGCGGCGATCCCCCGCACGGCACGCTCCCAACGTCGCGCTTGACTCGACCGTCGTCCGCGCTGTATCAAGAGTGACCAGATGGTGGCCCACTCCGGCTCCCTTCCGGCAGGAAGGCAGGCCGCGGCCGCGCCCGCCGCGTCCGAGAGGGGCCTTTATGATGGCTAGGTTCCGGCCACAATAGGCAGGTTCGGCATCTCCTTCTTGGCAGCCCGGACTGCCGCCGTGGTGAAAGCGAAGATCACATCGACCTTGAGACCGGCTAGCTCGGCGGCAAGCTCGGAGAGTCTATCGACCTTTCCTTCTGCAGTTCGGTACTCAACGAGAATGTTTTGCCCTTCGATATATCCGAGCTCACGCAGGCCTTGCCTAAATGCATCGCGACGAGGCAAGTCGGCAGAAACGGAGTCGCCCGTCAAATAACCGATCCGCGGAACTTTCTTCGGCTGCTGCGCGTGGGCGGCGAGCGGCGCCACCAGGATGCCGAGGGCAAGCGTGAGGATGAACCCGGCTGTTCTGCACCTCATGTTGGCCTCCTCATTGAATCACATGGTCCGCTCGGATAAGGATGGACTGCGGGATCGTCAGGCCGAGCGCCTTGGCCGTCTTCAGGTTCACCACGAGCTCGAAGCGCGTGGGCTGCTCTACGGGGAGGTCGGCGGGCTTGGCGCCCTTGAGAATCTTGTCTACATATGTGGCGGCGCGCCGGGCCAAATCGGGAATATTTACACCGTAGGACATAAGGCCCCCGACGCCTACGAACAAGCTGTACGGATACATTGCGGGAAGCCGGCTATTTGCCGCGAAGGCAACGATCCGACTTCGGTTATTGACGACCACTGGGTCGGCGATCACGAGGAGAGCGCCAGCCCGCTCTTTCTTTATCGTTGAGAATGCGCCGTCGAGGTCGTTGGGGCCTCGGGCCTCGACGATGCGAAGCTGTACGCCCAGCGAGCGGGCCGCCCGTTCAGCCTCCCTTAAAGAGCCGGCGGTAGGTGGATTCGCCGGATTGGCGAGCACCACTACATGGGTAGCTTCGGGAACGATCTCCTTGAGTAGCTCAAGCTGTTTGCCGCTCATCTCGGGGCCGGGGGACGAACTCAGGCCCGTGACGTTTCCGCCTGGCCGCGCGAGGCTGGCGACGAGACCGGAACCAACAGGGTCGCCAGACGCCACTGTAATGATCGGTATCGTCTGGGTCGCTTTCTTGGCCACCAAGGCGTCTGGTGTACCGACGGCGACGATGGCGTCCACCTTGAGGCGGACCAGTTCAGCTGCCAAGTCGGGAAGCCGGTCTGCTTTGCCCGCCGCATACCGAACCTCAATGGTGATGGTCTGGCCCTCAATGTACCCAAGCTCCTGCAGCCCTTGCCGGAACCCCTCGTGGGTGTCCGGCGCGGAGGCGATACTCAGATAACCGATCCGGGGGACTTTCTTCGCCGGCTGCGCGTGGGCGGCGAGCGGCATAGTGAGGATGCCGAGGCCGAGGATGATAATGCCGGTGAGTCCGACAGTTCGGAGCGTCATGGTGTTTTCCTCGCTTCGGCCGGCGTTCATTCGATGATCTTGTCCGCCCGGATGAGGACGGATGGGGGGATCGTGAGGCCGAGAGCCTTGGCGGTCTTCTGGTTGATGACCAGCTCAAAGCGCGTGGGCTGCTCCACAGGCAGATCGGCTGGCTTCGCACCTCTCAGGATTTTGTCAACGTAGGTCACGGCACGCCGAACGGTGTCGCCAATGTGCGGCCCGTAGGACATGAGCCCACCAGCTTCTACAAGAGTGCTGAACGGGTACATCGCTGGCAGCCGGTTCTTGGCCGCAAGTTCCAGGATCCGCGCTAGGTGAGCAATGAGCATGGGGTCTTCGATCAAGAAGAGGGCCTCGGCGCGGCCCCTCGCCATAGTCGAGAAGGCGGTGGCGAAATCTTCGGGACCTCGTGCCTCCAGGATTTGAAGCTCCACGCCGAGCGACCGCGCGACAACCTCCGTCGCCTTCACGACGTGCGGACTGACCGGATTCGCTGGATTCCAGAGGACCGCGACGCGCGACAGCCTCGGGATCGCCTCTTTGAGTAGCTCCAGCCGTTTCCCGCTGAGTTCCGGGGCAAAGATGCTTAGCCCCGTGATGTTCCCGCCCGGCCGCGCGAGGCTGGCGACGAACCCAGCCCCGACAGCATCGCCAGCGAACATCACGATGGGGATCGTCCTGGTCGCGTTCTTGGCTGCCTGGACTACCGGCGCCGCCAACGCCACGATGATATCCACCTTGAGACGCACCAGCTCGGCCGCCAGGTCGGGGAGCCGTTCCAAGTTCCCCTCCGCCCACCGGTACTCGATAGTGATGTTCTGGCCCTCGACCCAGCCGAGCTCGCCCAAGCCTTGCCTGAATACTTCCGTGTAGGGCCAGCGGGCAGGAGAGTCGGCCAGGAGAAAGCCGATTCGTCGAACCTTCGCCGGCTGTTGGGCATCGGCGCCGAGCGGCGCCGCAAGGGTGCCGAGAGTGAGGGTGAGAGCGAACGCGGCTTTTGTGAGGATCATGGCTCGCCTCACTCGTGCCAGACGCGCTTGAGATACGCGATCCAGTTCAGCCCCATCACCTTCTCGATGCGCGAAGTCTTCCACCCGCGCCGCTCCAGCGCCCCGGTGAGGTTCGGGGTTTCCTCGATGCGCTGGATACCCTTCGGGTTCTTGATCTCGCCGAACTCGGTGAGCTGCCGCGCGTAGCCCTTGTCCCGCGTGATCCATTCGAAGAACGGCCTGCCATAGCCCTGAGTGAGAGCGCAGGCGACCGTCCGAGAAGGGCCTTTATGATGGCTCTCAAAAATCTATCTCGCCGGGCTCGGGGGGAGCGCCGAGCGGGTCCACGTGGACGACGCAGTATGCGCAGTTGGTCTCCGCCATGATGGCGTCCCGCACGGCTTTGGCGATTTCCTCTCCGTCGGCCACCGTCATCATGGGGTCCACCTCCAGGTGGAGGGAGAGGTTGACGGTCTCCGGCCCCACGTACTGGCCCCGGAGGTCGTGGACGGCCTTGACGGCGGGTACCGAGCGCGCCAGCGTCTCGATCCGCTCGAAGAATTCCCGCCCCGGCGCGCGGCCCATCAGCACGCGGGCGTTGTCGCGGAAGAGGCCGACGGCGTTGCCGGCGATGAGGATCGCCACCGCCAGGGAGGCGAGGGGGTCGGCGATGGGCCAGCCGTTGATGACGAAGACCGCCCCACCGAGCGCCGCCAGGAGGCCCAGCTCGTCGTTGAGCGATTCCATCAGCTGGGCGCCGGCGGCGGGCCCGCGGTGCTTCTGAAGGCCCAACAGGATGACGGGGACGAGGGAAAGCGCCATGGAGAGGACGAGCACGCCGATGGCCAGGCCTAGGCGGCTGTACGCCGGGACGACGGGGTGGACGAGCCGGCCCACCGCCTCTTCGGCCAGCCTGAAGCTCGTGAACGAGATGAAGAGGGTGGCGGCCACCAGCGCCGCCACGTGCTGGGCCCGCCCGTAGCCGTAGCGATAGCGCGCGTCGGCGGGGCGGCGGGAGAACCGGTCGGCCACCAGGAGGAAGCCGGAGATCGCGAGGTCCGAGAGGGTGTGAAGGGCTTCCGCCAGGAGCGCGAAGAGCCCGGTGAACCACCAGGCGACGAGCTTGAGGACAAAGACGACGGCGTACCCGGTCAGCGCCGCCTTGAGCCCGATCGGTGAGCCTGCCGGGGCCTGCCGCATGCCTCAGTCTTACACGATTTGCTCCAGGCCTTCCAGCGTCTTCAAGAGACGCTCGTGGACCCCGTGGCCGATCACCTGCTCCTCCATCTCCTCGAATTTCCCGGCGAGCGCCAGCTGTTCGGACTGGGAGAGGAGGCGCTCGCTCAGCGGGAGCAGCCCTTCGGTCTCCTTGGCGATGTGCCGCCGGAGCAGGTCCACGTAGTCGTGGGCCGCCGCGGCGAAGAGGCGGCGCGCTTCCGGCCTGCTCCAGC
>JACPCF010000046.1 GCA_016179965.1 Candidatus Rokuibacteriota bacterium
GAGAAAGCCGCTCTGCCGCTCGCGGCGGAGCGCTGCGGCGAAGAACGGCACCCAGGGGACCAGCGGAATCTTGCCGACCCAGAAGGAGGCGTCGCGCCCGACGATGTAATCGTCGAGATCGGCGGTGGCGCGGCCGACTCGGAACGACCAGAGGGGCGGGTCGCCCTCGCAGGTGGTGAAGACGCCGCGCTGGATGTTGTACACCCCTTCCCCGACCCGCTCCATCCGCTCGCCGGAGAGCCGGTAGTAGGGGGCCGAGAAGGCGGAGCCGTTGTACACCACGCCGGTGCCGGTCTTGAGGTTGTAGTCGATCCGGTCGCCCAGGAGCCGGTCCTGCCCGTCGTAGAAGATCACCTTGCCCTGGGCCACGGCCTCGCCCGTCTCGCGGTTGATCTCCACCCGGTCGGCCGTGAGGCGGCTGGTCCCCTTGGTGATCTCCACGTTGCCGATGCCGATCAGGAGGCTGCCCACCTGGTCCATCCGATCGGCCAGGATGCTGACGTCCCCCCCCTCCGCGGGCACCGTCACCGGGGCCTGGGCCAGGGCGGAAGTGGTCAAGACAAGGCAGGCGAAAACCGGGAGCAGCGCGGAGGCGAATCGCGTCATCGAGTGTCTTGTGAGTGCCTATGAAAAAAGGGATTCTACCCTATCACTCCCCCTTTCGATTTCGCAAGGAATATCGCCCCCGCCGCGCTGAATGGCCAGCGCGTCAGCCACGGTAAAGAGCGAGCCGGTCACACAAACAATGGGGGTCGCCGGAGGGGCCAGCGCGAGGGCTAGGGCTTCCCTCACCGACGGAGCCACCTCCACCGGGACGTCCGTCGGCGGGAGGAGGGCTCGCAGCTCCTCGGGGGGGGTAGCCCGGGGGTTGGTGGAGGCGGTCAGGATCAGGCGGGCGGCGGCTGGAGCCAGGGCCTTGAGGATGCCGGCCTTGTCCTTGTCGGCCGAGATCCCCACGATCAGGGTCTTGGGCTGGTCGCCGAATGCGTCCCTCAGGGAGACCGCCAGGGCCTGGGCGCCGGCGGGATTGTGGGCGCCGTCCAGCACCAGCCACGGATCGCGGCCGACGATCTCGAACCGGCCCGGCCACCTGACGCGCTCGAGGCCCTGGCGGATCGCCTCATCGGGCACCCGGACGCCGGCGTGAGCCAAGGCCTTGACGGCGGCCACGGCGAGGAGCGCGTTCTGGGGCTGGAAGCTTCCCCCGAGCGGGACGAAGACATCGTCCAGCGTCCAGCCCGGGCCCGAGAGATCGAGCCGCTGGCCCGACAGGTCGCGGGAGCGGAGCCGGACGGAGAGGTCGCGCCCTTCCAACCACAGCGGAATTCCCACCTCCGCAGCGCGCCGGCAGAGAATGTCCGTCACGATAGCGGCCTGAGAGGCGGCGAGGGCCATGCCGCTCCGGATGATCGCGGCCTTCTCCCGCGCGATCTCCTCGAGGCTCCAGCCCAGAAAGGCCTGGTGGTCGTAATCAACGTGGGAGATGACGGAGACGAGGGGGCGTCCCACCGTCGTTGCGTCGAGGCGGCCGCCCATCCCAACCTCCAGCACGGTCAGCTCCACCTTCTGGCGCGCGAAGTAGGCAAGCGCGAGAGCCGTAACGGCCTCGAAAACTGTGGGCTCGACGCGCTCGACGAGGTGCCAGAGCCGCTCCACCCCTTCGATGACCGCCTCCTGGGAGATCGCCTGGCCATCGACGCGGATGCGCTCGCGAAACGAGCGGAGGTGGGGCGAGGTGTAGAGGGCCACCCTGCGGCCCGCGGCCTTGAGGATGGAGGCCGCCATAACGGCGATGGAGCCTTTGCCGTTCGTCCCGCCAACCTGGACGATCCCGAGGCGCCTCTCGGGGTGACCCAAGGCGTCGAGCAGGGCGTGGATCCGCTCGAGGCCCGGACGCATCCCCGCCTGCTCTCCTCCCCGGAGGGAGAGAAGCTTGCCGACGGCCTCGGTGTAGGTCATGGGACGGGGAGGGGTGGGCGATCGGCGAAGAAGGCGAGAAGGCGGCGGAGCGTCTCCTTGAGGTCGCGGCGCTCGACCACCAGGTCCAGCTGGCCGTGCTCGAGCAGGAACTCCGAGCGCTGGAAGCCTTCCGGAAGCGGCTGGCGGATCGTCTCGGAAATCACCCGCGGCCCCGCGAAGCCGATCAAGGCGCGCGGCTCGGCCAGGATGACGTCCCCCAGCATCGCGACGCTGGCCGTGACACCGCCCGTGGTGGGGTCGGTGAGGATCGAGATGTAGGGAAGCCGCTCCTCGCCGAGCCGCTGGAGCGCCGCCGCCGTCTTCGCCATCTGCATGAGGGAGAGAATCCCCTCCTGCATCCGCGCGCCGCCCGAGGCGGACAGGATGATGAGCGGCACCCGCTTGACGCCGGCCAGCTCGATGGCGCGCGCGATCTTCTCCCCGACCACCGAGGCCATGCTGCCCCCCATGAACTCAAACTCGAAGACGCAGACCACGACGGGGAAGGCGCCGATGCGGGCGAGGCCCGAGATGACGGCCTCCTCGAGGCCGGTCTTCTCTTTGGCGGATTTCAGGCGATCACGGTAGCGCTTGGTGTCCTTGAAGCCGAGGGGATCCTGGGAGACGAGCCCCGCGTCGCGCTCTTCGAGCGAGCCCTCGTCGATCAGCAGCGCCAGGCGCTCGCGCGCGCTGATGCGGAAGGGGTAGCGGCACTTGGGGCAGACGCGGCCGGCGCGCTCCACCTCGGCCCGGTACACGATCTCCTTGCAGGAGTCGCACTTGATCCACAGCCCCTCGGCGATGACGACCTTCCGGGGCCGCTCCTTCGCGTCCTTGTCGCGCTTCCAGAACCACGCCACCATCACGCCACCTCGCCGCCCTGCGCCGGGGCGCACGGGGAGGAATCGACGAGGCCCGCGACGGGGGTGCCTCGGCGAGCGAAGTCAGGGCGAGCCGTAGCGCCGTGCGAAGCGCAGGGCGCCGCAGCGCGCTGAGCGGCCCGAAGGAGTCGGGCCGCGAAGCCTACCCCCCGCCTCGGGGGGATGGGGGGGCCAGCGGAGGCGCCCGAGCGAGCGGTGGGCGTCGAGGCGAGCCCCTCTGAGCGAACGAGGCACCCCCGGAGACGGGCCGTCATCGAGGGCTCCGCAGGGGGGCCTTGAGGGAAGCGATAAAGGCGCCGACCTCGGCCACGAGCCGCTCCGAGCCCGCGTGCGCCTCGACGAGACGAACGATGGCCGAGCCCACGATCACGCCGTCGGCGTACGGGGCCAACGCGGCCACCTGCTCGGGCGTGGAGATGCCGAATCCGACGCAGATCGGCTTGGTCGTCACGGCTCTCAGCTGGCGGAGGTTCTCCGCAAGGTCCGGAGGGAGCGTCTCCCGAGCGCCCGTCACCCCCGTCAGCGACACAAAGTAGATGAAGCCGCGGCTCTTCCGCGCGATCAGGCGCATGCGGTCGGGAGGCG
>JACPCF010000047.1 GCA_016179965.1 Candidatus Rokuibacteriota bacterium
CTCGGGAATGCCGAAGCGGGGCTGACCCGGCATTTCCCCACCTGGCGGACCAACTTCCAGGTGGTGTGGGACATGCGCCGGCGCATGCAGTGGTGCATGACGCCGCTCGGCATGAACATGCTGGCGGCCGATGCGGTGGAGTACGCGGAGCTGGAGCTTTATCTCACGTCCTTCGACAACGGCAAGGAGATGAGCGTCCCCGGCATCAGGCACTAGGGGTCAGGCCTGAGTAATTGACTTAACGAGATGGAAGTCACGCGAAGGGATTTCCTGAGGCTGGTGGCGATCGCGGGCGGCGTCGGGCTGGCCCCCCCGGCGCTCGCCGCCGCCCTCACGCCCGAGCGGCTCCTCGAGTTCCAGCCCCTCGGCAACGTCACCCTCCTCCACATGACCGATCCCCACGCGACGCTCCTCCCCGTCTACTACCGCGAGCCCGACACCCTGCTGGGCTATGGCGCCGAAGCGGGGAAGCCCCCCTACGTGACCGGCGAGGCCTTCCTCCGCGCCTACGGCCTCCAGCGGGGCACGCTCGAGGCCTATGTCTACACCTACCTGGACTTCCCGGCGCTGGCCGCCCAGTACGGCAAGATGGGCGGCTACGCCCACCTGGCCGCGCTGGTGAAGCGCATCCGTCAGGAGCGGCCCGGCAGGACTCTGCTGCTGGACGGCGGCGACACCCTCCAGGGGTCGGCCACCGCGCTCTGGAGCCGCGGCGAGGACATGGTCCTGGCCCAGAACCAGCTCGGCGTGGATGTGTTCACGCCCCACTGGGAATTCATCTATGGCATCGACCGGGTGAAGGAGCTCTTCGGCGACCGGGAAAACCGCGGCATGTTCAAGGGTGACTTCGTCGCCCATAACGTGTCGGACATCTCGTGGGGGCCTCCCGGCGACCCCGTCTTCCACCCGTACGCGATCCGGGAGATCGGGGGCGTGAAGGTCGGCGTGATTGGGCAGGCATTTCCCTACGTCCCCGTCTCCCACCCGCTTCGCTTCGTTCCCAACCTCACGTTCGGGATCCGGGAAGAGCAGGTCCAGAGGCTCGCCGACGAGCTGCGCTCCGCGAAGAAGGTGGACCTCGTCGTGCTCCTGAGCCACAACGGTGTCTCCGTGGACCTGAAGCTCGCCTCGCGGGTCCGCGGCCTCGACGTCATCCTTGGCGGCCATACCCACGACCCGCTGGTCAAGCCGATCCTGGTCGGGAAGACCATCGTCATCAACTCGGGGGCCCACGGGAAGTTCCTGAGCCGGCTGGACCTCGACGTGCGGGGCGGCCGGGTGGCGGACTACCGCTACAAGCTGGTCCCCGTCCTCTCTAAGTTCATCCCCGAGGACCCCGAGATGGCGGCGCTGGTCCGGAAGATCCGCGGGCCCCACGAGGCCGGGCTCTCGGAGACGCTGGCGATCTCGGAGACCCTCCTCTACCGCCGGGGGAACTTCAACGGCTCCTTCGACGAGATCATCCTCGACGCCCTCCTCAAGAAGGCGGACGCCCAGGTAGCCTTCTCGCCCGGGTTCCGCTGGGGAGTGACCGTCGTGCCCGGCCAACCGATCACGCTCGAGGACGTCTACAGCCACATGAGCCTGACGTACCCCAACACCTGGGTGCGCGAGATGACGGGGGAAGAGATCAAGACGCTCCTGGAGGACGTGGCCGACAACCTCTTCAACAAGGACCCCTACTACCACCAGGGCGGCGACATGATCCGGGCCGGCGGGCTCACGTACGCCATCGACATCCAGAAGGACCAGGGGAAGCGGATCTCCGACATCCGGGTGAATGGGAAGCCGCTGGGACCGGCGAAAAAGTACAAGGCCACAGGCTGGGCGAGCGTGAGGGAGGCCGACGGGCCTCCGGCCTTCGACGTGGTGGCCGACCACCTGCGGGCCGTCAAGCGGGTGAAGCTCGATCCGCGCCCGCGCGTGAAGGTGCTATGAAGGTGCGCTGGTTAGTGGCGGTCCTCGTCGTGGTGTTCCTGGCCGGCGCCGTCTCCGCGGCCGAGGGGCCTTCCGTCAAGAAGATGGTGGTCAACCTCCCCTTCGAGGAGGCGGAGCTGATCCTCACCTCCGAGGCCCAGCGCCAGAACCTGAACCTGGTCAACGTCCTGGACATCCGAAAGGGGATGGAGAACCGGGGGGACACCTTCCGGAAGTTCAAGATCTACCAGTTCTGCAACCTCGAGCTGGGAATCCAGATCTACGCCGACTCGCCCGACTACGGGGCGTTCCAGCTCTGCAGCATCTTGATCTACGAGGTGGATCCGTCGCGCACGGCGCTGGTGTCGAGCCGGCAGAGCTGGATCATCCAGGCCCTTCCCGAGCACCGCCCGGGTCCCGACGCCGTCGCGGCCGCCCGGCAGTTCGAGCGGATCATCGACGAGATCTTCGGCGCCGTGGCGGAAGAAGCCAAGCGGAAATGACGCTGCGGCGTTCCTCTCTCGCGATGGTGGCGCTCCTTCCGGCGTTGCTTCTGGTGGCCCGGGGAAGCGGCGAGGCCGGGGAGCGCCGGAGCGTCGAGCGGACCGAGGGACTCCTCGTCCTCACGGTCAAAGGGCCGATCCAGGAGGCCCTCACCGCGCTCCAGACGGCGATCGCGCGGCGGAACTACTTCGTCGCGGGGATCAACCACCTCGACGACACCCTCCGGCGGCGCGCGGCCGACCTGGGGAAGCCGTTCGACTTCGACCACTACAAGATCCTCTCGTTCTGCAACCTGACGCTGGCCGACGAGGGATTGCGGGCGGACTCGAATCTCGGGGCCTTCATGCCGTGCCGCCTGGCGGTCTTCGTCAGGAAGGGCAGCGCCGAGGTGACCATCGTGGTGATGCGGCCGACGTTCGTGTCGCGGGCCCTCCAATCGCCGGAAGTCCAGCGGCTGGCTGTCCAGGTCGAGGCGGACGTGGTCGCGATTCTGGAGATGGTGGCGGCTGATTTGCCCTGAAAAAGGAGGAGAGCCATGAGAAGACACGGAATCGGTTGGTTCATCGTGGCAGGCGTGACGGCTGGGATCCTGGTGCTCTGGGGTTCGGGGTCAGAGGCTGGGCACACCCCCGACAACCCGAAGAAGCACAAGGCCTTCTTCCACCTGAGCGAGGGAGATCCCAAGAAGGCCAGCGCCGTCCTGACCAACATGCAGAACTACGTGGATGTCGTCGGGTGGCAGAACATCGAAGCGCTGGAGCTGGTGGTGCACGGCCCCGGCCTCCGGCCGTTCATCCTGAAGACCATCGACCCCGAGGTGAAGGGCAAGGTCGAGGCTCTCCTGACCGGGGGGCTCAAGATGGGGGCCTGCCAGATCACGATGAGGCGCCAGAACATCAAGCTGGAAGAGCTCATCGAGGGCCTCCCCGCCATTCCCAGCGGGGTGGTCCGGGTGATGGAGCTCCAGGAGAAGGGCTACGCGTACATCAGGCCGTAGC
>JACPCF010000048.1 GCA_016179965.1 Candidatus Rokuibacteriota bacterium
GACGTCACGGCCCGTCTTCATCTGGCCATCCACCTGGACGGTGATCCGGTCGCGGAGCATGTTCATCACCAGGACCTGCTCCGTCTCGGCCAGGCCCAGCTCCCAGGGCAAGCCGGCGTGCTTGATGCTGGAGAGGGGGGAGGCCCCCGTGCCGCCGTCGTGGCCGGAGATCAAGACCACGTCCGAGAACGCCTTGGCCACTCCCGCGGCCACGGTCCCCACACCCACCTCCGCGACCAATTTGACGTGAACTCGCGCCTTTGGATTGCTGTTCTTGAGATCGTGGATGAGCTGCTTGATGTCCTCGATCGAGTAGATGTCGTGGTGAGGGGGCGGGGATATGAGGCCCACCCCGGGGGTGGAGTACCGGACCCGGGCGATCCAGGGGTAGACCTTCTGGCCGGGGAGCTGGCCCCCTTCGCCGGGCTTGGAGCCCTGGGCCATCTTGATCTGGAGGTCGGTGGCGTTGACCAGGTACTCGCTCGTGACGCCGAACCGGCCCGAGGCGACCTGCTTGACCGCGCTCCGTCGAAGGTCGCCGTTGGGGTCCGGCTTGTAGCGCGCGGGATCTTCGCCGCCCTCGCCGGTGTTGGACCGGGCGCCCATCCGGTTCATGGCGATGGCCAGGGTCTCGTGGGCCTCCTGGCTGATCGAGCCGTAGGACATCGCGCCGGTGGCGAAGCGCTTGACGATGGACTCAACCGGCTCCACCTCCTCGATGGGGATCGGCTGGTCGGCGAACTTGAAGTCGAAGAGCCCCCGGAGGGTGCAGAGGTTCCGGTTCTGGTTGTCAACCTTCTCCGTGTACTCCTTGAAGATCTTGTACTGGCCGCTCCGCGTGGCGTGCTGGAGTTTGAAGATCGACTCGGGGTTGAAGAGGTGGTACTCCCCGTCCCGCCGCCACTGGTACTCGCCCCCCCAGTCGAGCTCGGGCTTCCCCACGGGGCGCTCGGGGAAGGCGCGCTCGTGGCGGAGGATCGCCTCCTCGGCGATCACGTCCAGGCCCACGCCGCCGATCCGGGACGCCGTCCAGGTGAAGCACTTGTCCACGAACTCCGTGCCGAGGCCGATGGCCTCGAAGATCTGGGCGCCCCGGTAGGACTGGATCGTGGAGATCCCCATCTTGGAGATGACCTTGAGGACCCCCTTGTTGAGCGCCTTGATGTAGTTCTTCGTGGTCTTTGCGCGGTCTATCCCTGGGAGCAGCCCCCCGAGGATCATGTCGTCCAGGGTCTCGAAGGCCAGGTAGGGGTTGATGGCGCCAGCCCCATAGCCGATCAAGAGCGCCGCGTGGTGGACCTCCCGCGGCTCCCCCGTCTCGATCACCAGCCCGACCCGCGTCCGCGTTCCCTCGCGCACCAGATGGTGATGAACGCCGGCCGTGGCGAGGAGCGCCGGAATCGGCGCAAGACCCTTGTCCACTCCGCGGTCCGAAAGGATGAGGAAGGTGTACCCCTCGGCAATGGCCTGACTGGCCTTGAGGCACAGCTCCTCCAGGGCCCGGGCGAGACCCGTCCCACCCTCGGCCACGGGGAAGAGCATGGGGAGGGTGGTGGCCTTGAAGCCGGGGCGATCCACGTAGCGGATCCGCGCCAGCTCCTCGTTGTCCAGGATCGGCGTCTTGAGCTTGATCTGGCGGCAGCTCTCGGGCTCGGGGTGGAGCAGGTTCCGCTCGGGCCCGATCGTCGTTGACATCTGGGTCACCAGCTCCTCGCGGATCGCGTCGAGCGGCGGGTTGGTGACCTGGGCGAAGAGCTGCTTGAAGTAATCGTAGAGGAGGCGCGGCCGGTTGGAGAGCACGGCCAGCGAGGTGTCGGTCCCCATGGAGCCGACCGGCTCCTCGCCCTTCTGGGCCATGGGGCCCATCAGGATGCGCAGGTCCTCGTGGGTGTAGCCGAAGGCCAGCTGCCGCTGGAGCACCGTCTCGTGGTCCGGCTCGTGGACGTGGGGGGGCGGCGGGAGCTCTTCGAGGGGAATCAGGTTCTGCCTGAGCCAGGCGCCGTACGGCAGCTCGCGGGCGAAGGCGCGCTTCAGCTCGGTGTCGTCGATGATCCGGCCCTGGGAGGTGTCCACCAGGAAGATCCTGCCGGGGTGAAGCCTTTCCTTGATGAGCACGTTCTCCGGCGGGATGTCAAGCACCCCGACCTCGGAGGCCATCACGACGAGGCCCTCCTTGGTCACGTAGTAGCGGGAGGGGCGGAGCCCGTTCCGGTCCAGGACCGCCCCGATCACGGTGCCGTCGGTGAAGGCGATGGAGGCGGGGCCGTCCCACGGCTCCATCAGGCAGCCGTGATACTCGTAGAACGCCTTGAGGTCGTCCGGCATGGACTCGTGGCCGCTCCACGCCTCGGGGATCATCATGAGCACGGCGTGGGGGAGAGGGCGGCCGGCCATGACCAGGAACTCCAGGACGTTGTCGAAGATCGCCGAGTCGCTCCCCCCCTCCAGCACGATGGGGAGGACCTTCTTGAGATCGGGCAGGAGCGGGGTCTCGCAGAGCGCCTCGCGGGCCCGCATCCAGTTGATGTTGCCGCGGAGGGTGTTGATCTCCCCGTTGTGGGCCAGGTAGCGGTACGGGTGGGCCAGCGGCCAGGAGGGGAAGGTGTTGGTGGAAAAGCGCTGGTGGACGAGCGCCAGCCCCGATTCCACGGCCGGGTCCACGATGTCGGGGTACATGGTCTCGATCTGATCGGCCGAGAGCATCCCCTTGTAGATGAGGGTGTTGGAGGAGAGGCTCGGGAGATAGAAGAGCTTCTTCTGGGGCAGGTCCGTGCCGTAGATCGCGTGCTCGACTCGCTTCCTGATGACGTAGAGCCGCCGCTCGAACTGCCGGTCGTCCTGAATGGCGGGGTCGCGGCCGATGAAGATCTGGCGGATGACGGGCTCGGCGGCCTTGGCTGTGGGCCCGATCGGCGAGTCGTCGACGGGCACCTCCCGCCAGCCGAGGAGCGTCTGCCCCTCCTCCTGGATGATCTCCTCGAAGGTCTGGCGGCACCGGGCCGCCTGCGCGGGGTCGGTGGGCAGGAACACCAGCCCGGCCCCGTACCACTTGGGCGCGGGCAGGGTGATCCCGATCCGTGAGCACTCGCGCGCCAGGAAGGCGTGGGGCATCTGGATGAGGATGCCCGCGCCGTCCCCCGTGTTGGGCTCGCAGCCACAGGCGCCCCGGTGGAGCAGGTTTTTGAGCACTGTCAGCGCCTGCGCGACGATGGCGTGGGACTTGCGCCCCTTCATGTCCACCACGAAGCCGACGCCGCAGGCGTCATGCTCGTGGGCGGGGTCGTAGAGGCCCTGGGCGGGGGGGAGGCCTGCCGGGGTCAGCCGTCGGTGGTCCGTCTCCTTGCTCACGGGAAAGCTCCTAGCCGCTTGTGAAGGATCGGTACAATCGTTT
>JACPCF010000051.1 GCA_016179965.1 Candidatus Rokuibacteriota bacterium
CCGGCCCCAGAACGAGTTCAAGAGCACCGTCGTCACGCTGGCCGCCATCGCGATCATCGCCCACACGGGCATGACGAGGCCGGTCGTGGCGAGCGGCACTCCGATACCGTTGAAGGAAAAGGCGAGCGAAAGGTTCTGGACGGTCTTCCCGTAGGTGCGCCGCGCGATGTGATAGGCATCGACGGCGGCAGTGAGCCGGTCGCCCACGAGAACCACGTCGGCGGACTCGATCGCGATATCAGTACCGGCACCGATGGCGATGCCGACGTCCGCCTGCATGAGCGCCGGCGCATCGTTGATCCCGTCTCCGATCATGGCCACGCGCTTGCCCTGACGCTGGAGCTCGCGAACACGCTCGGCCTTGTCCTGCGGGAGCACCTGCGCCATCACCTCGCGGATGCCGACCTGGTCGGCCACGGCGCGCGCCGTCCGCGCGTTGTCGCCCGTGATCATGACGGGCTCGATCCCGAGGCCTCGGAGACGGGCGATGGCCTCCGCGGCGTCGTCCTTGACGGTATCCGCGAGGGCGAGGAGGCCGACGGCGCGTCCGTCAGTTGCCACGGCGATGACGGTCTGGGCCCGACCCTCGCGCTCCGTTGCGGGGCCGGCGAGGGCATCGGTGGCAATCCCCGACTCGGCGAGGAACCCGAGCGTCCCGACCAGGACGGGCGTCCCCCCGACCGTGGCGCGGACCCCCTTCCCCGGCACCGCTTCGAAGGTCTCCGCGCGGTCGAGCCGAAGGCCCTTTGCCTTCGCGGCGGTGACCACCGCCTGGCCGAGCGGGTGCTCGGAGACCTGCTCCGCCGATGCGGCGACCCCGAGGAGCCGATCGGCCTCCCAGCCCTCGGCGGCGATGACCTCCACCACGCGCGGCTCGCCGTGGGTGATCGTCCCGGTCTTGTCCAGGACCACAACCGAAACGTCCTTGAAGGCCTGGAACGACGCGGCGCTCCGCATCAGGATCCCTTGGCGCGCCGCCTCGCCCCCGCCCCGGATCATCGCCAGCGGCGTCGCCATGCCGAGGGCGCACGGATAGCCCATGACCAGGACCGCGAGGGCGGCCAGGACTCCCCGTTCCCAGTCGGGGGCGCCCCAGACAAGCCAGGCGCCCAGCGTCCAGAACACGAGGGCCGCCGTGCCAACGATGAGGACGCCCGGGACGAAGTATTTGAGGACCTGGTCGAGCAGGAGCAGGATGCTCGGCTTGAGCGCGCGCGCCTCTTGGATGTGCCGCGCCACCTGCTCGAGAAAGCTCTCTTCGCCGACACGGGTCACGCGGACGAGGAGCGTTCCCGACTGGTTGACGGACCCTCCGATCACCTCGTGACCCGGAAGCTTCTCCCGCGGCAGCGGTTCGCCGGTGACAAGGCTTTCGTTCACGGCCGAAGCGCCCTCGACGACGACGCCATCCACCGGAACCTGCTCGCCCGGGCGGACGCGGACCAGATCGCCCTTTCTCACCGCCGCGATGGGCACCTCCGCCTCGGCGCCGTCTCGCACGACGCGCGCCGTCGGCGGCTGAAGCGAGAGAAGCTTCTTCACCGCCTGCGAGGCGCGAGTGCGCACCAGGAGCGAGGCGTAGCCGCCGAGGATGTGGTAGGCGGTGACGAACACGGCGACACCAAAGAACTCGTAGCTTCGAAACACGGGGTTCACGAGACCAACAGTCCCGCCGATGAGGCCTGCGAAGGCGGCGATCTCCATGAGGACGTGCTGGTTCAAGATCCCCCGCCGGGCGGAGGCCCAGGCCATCCTGAGGATGTAGAGGCCCGGACCGAGAACGATCAGGAGTCCGAGCGTCGCCATGATCCAATGGGCCAGGGGATGGTGGCGCCCGACCCACATGAGGACCATCACCACGAAGCCAATCCAGGCCGCCGCGCCGGCGATGATGAGCCGGTCGCGCTCACGCTGGAGCTCCGTCTCCTCTTCCTCGAAGGTCCGCACTTTCTTGGGGTCCCTCACCGTGTAGCCGAGGCTTCGAAGCGTATCGGTGAGGATCCCGGCGCTGACCCGCTCCGGGTCGTAGACGACCAGCGCCTCCTCGTGGGCGAGACTCACGTGAACGTCGGCCACCCCGTCCATCCGTCCGAGCCCCTTCCTGATCGTCTCGGTGCAGAAGGAGCAGGCCATCCCGCCGATCTTGACCTGGAACTTCTCGATGGACATCCCCTACCCCCTCCGCGATGCCCGCCGGCGGGACGGCCTCACCGGAGCTTCGATGTGGGGACACACGGCGGCTCCCCTCGCCCGGCGTCGCCCCCAGGCCGCGAGACTCTCGCGGATCCGGCGACGGAGCATCACGAGGTCGCTCAGCTTTCGGTCCAGTTCCCTGGCCTTCTCCTGCAAGAGGCGGTACACGTGGCGGCACGGGGGCCGACCCCCCTGGCGGATCGCCACGATGTCCTTGACCTCGGCCAGGGTGAGGCCCAGCCCCTGCGCCTGCTTGATGAACCGGAGCATGTCCACGGCGTCCGCGGGGTAGAGGCGATAGCCGTTGGCGCCCCGGGCCGGCGGTGGAAGGACCCGCGCCGCTTCATAGAAACGAATCGCCTTGGGGCTCACCGCCGCCTGGCCCGCGAGCTCGCCGATTTTGAGGGTCTTCATTGCCCTACATCCTCCGAAGTCAATGCTAAACCTTCCACCACGGTGGAAGGTCAAGCGGATTTTTCTCCCTGCGCGCCGCTGTGGGCTTTAGGGCTCGAAACCGAACGCTTCGTCCAGAGCGAGAGCTCGAGAATCCAGCCGTCGGGCGGTGTCAGCCGGCAGCCGCCGTCTGCTACCTAGCCTTTGAAGCCGATCTTCTTGTGGCTTCCGGCAGAGATAATAGATGGCATCGCCCTGTGCGGGCAGCCGCTTCCCCTGCGCGTCCACCACTTCGACCTCGCCTTTGACCATCAGCGGACCATTGCCGAGGGGTGTTACCGTCGCCGCCATCGTCGGTCTCCTTTCCTTGGAAACGCCGGATTCAACGATTCAGACGCTCGAAGGGCCGGCTTGGATTCGAGTAGGACAAATGCTCTAGTGCTCAGTGGTATGGACAACGCGGAGGAAATCTCGCCGGGAGTCCTGACTCAAGGGGAAAGTTCGCTAGGCCGCGGGCCGCGCCAAGTACGAGGTGAGCCAGTAGAGCACGGCGGAGATGAGCGCCATAGAAAGGACCACGGTAAGGAGAAGCCTCCACTGCTCACCCAGGCCGCGCAGGCTACAGGACTTCCGCCGCCGCGAGGATTCCGACGACCCCGGCATCCCTGGCACTTCGCGCCCGGGCGGACTCGCTCGAAGGAACTATAGGCTGCCTTGACCCGATCGGGC
>JACPCF010000118.1 GCA_016179965.1 Candidatus Rokuibacteriota bacterium
GATCACCGCCAGCCCGCTCTACGTCCTGCCGACGCTGTCGGCCATCGAGCTGGCCTTACGCGATCTGGGTTATAAGTCAGAGGCAGGCGCCGCAGTCGCGGCGGCCCAGTCCATCTTCGCCAACGCCAGCGACCAGGCCTGACCGATTCCCGTGCCGGCCGACCGCGTCAGCATCGTCGCCCCCGACGACTTCCCGTCGGTCTTCAAGGGAACCGAGGCCCACAAGCAGGCGATGGAGCTTGGGGAGGTCAGCGTCTTTACGGAACGGGGGGCGGATCAGGAGGAGGAGCTGATCCGCCGGCTCGGCCGGGCCCGCGTGGCCATCAACATCCGCGCCCACGCCAGGTTCACCGAGCCCGTCTTCCGGGCCTGCCCGACCCTCAAGCTCGTCTCCGTGTGGGGGACCGGCGTGGACAACGTGGATCTCCACGCCGCCGGCTGGAACGGCGTGACCGTCTGCAACACGCCCGGCGTCAACGCCAAGGCGGTGGCCGAGCACGCGCGTCAACGCCAAGGCGGTGGCCGAGCACGCGCTCACCCTCATGCTGGCGGTCGCGCGCCGCGTGCCGGCGCTGGACCAGGCCATGCGACGTGGGCAGTGGCCCCGCGAACTCCTCACCCAGCTCCTCGGCAAGACCCTCGGCGTCTTCGGCTTCGGAACCATCGGGAGCCGGGTCGCCACGCTCGGCAAGGCCATCGGCATGGACGTGCTCGGCTGGAGCGCCCGCGGCGACGAGAAGCGGGCCAGGGCGGTCGGCGCCCGTCCCGCCTCCAAGGACGAAATCCTCCGCGAGGCCGACGTCCTGACCCTGCACGTGAGGCTTGAGCCCGAGACGCGGGGTCTTCTCGGCCGGAAGGAGTTCGCGCTGATGAAGCCCACTGCCATCCTGATCAACACCGGGCGCGGCGCCCTGGTGGACCGGGAGGCGCTGCTCGAGGCGCTACGGGAGCGGAAGATCCTGGGGGCCGGGCTCGACGTCTTTCACGAAGAGCCGCTCAAGCCCGACGACCCGCTGCTCACGCTCCCCAATGTCGTGCTGACCCCCCATATCGCGGGCCAGACGCCGGAAGTGATCCACGACGGCCTCCTCCGCGCCGTCCAGAACGTGGAGAACTTCCTCAAGGGCTCCCCCACCGACGTCGTCGTCCAGCCCGCTTGATGCGCCTTTCACCTCTTCTCCTCTCCCCTCGGGGGAGCGGCTAGCGGAGGGCGCGGATGACGAGCCAAATCCCCAGGAGCCCGAGGAAGCCGAGCACCACGCGGTTAAAGGTGATCTGGTCCACGCGGTCCTGGGTCCTGAGGCCGAACCAGAAGGCGCCGAGGCCAAGCGTCGTCGCCAGCACCGACAGGCCGAAGAGCGGCCACGTCAGCAGGCCGAAGTAGATCACCGACGTGAACTGGGCGGCCTTGTACACCAGAAACGAGAAGGCGATGGAGCGGATGAACTCGTCCTTGCCCATGCCGAGGGCGTAGAAGTAGAGCACCAGCGGGGTGCCGGGCACGTTGGTCACGCCCCCCAGCACTCCGGCGAAGAGCCCGATCGGAGGCGAGAGGTAGCGCTCGAGGCGGGGCGCGACCCGTAACCGGAGCCGGCTCACGTTCACGGCCACGAAGACCAGCACGACGACGCCAAGGACGAGCAGGAGCTTCTCAGACGGGAACCACACGAGCAACTGGGTCCCGAGATAGGTCCCCGCGATCCCGCAGAGATAGAGGACCCAGTGGCGCTGGAGGGTCTCGAGGAGGGCGGGCTTGCGAAGGGTCTGGATCCCGTCCATGACGAGGTTGGGGAAGATCAGGACCACGATCGCCGTGCGGAGGTCCACGAACAGCGCCAGGAACGGGGTGGAGATGGTGGGGAAGCCGAAGCCGATGACGCCCTTGATGTAGGACGCCAGGAGGACCGCGAGGAGGCTCAGCCCGAGAGCGTTTCCCACAACACCTCGGCCGGGTGCTTGGCCCGGCGCCCGGCTAGATGCTCGATCTGCTGGCGGCAGGAGATCCCCGGCGCGACGATTTCTACCTCAGGGCCCGCGGCCTTCACGGCCGGCGCGAGCCGGCGGTTGCCGAGAGCCACCGACAGGTCGTAGTGCTCCTTCTCGAAGCCGAAGGACCCGGCCATCCCACAGCAGCCCGAATCCACCTCCTCGACGTCGAAGCCTGCCCACTGGAGCGCGGCCACCGTCGGCCCCGTGCCTACGAGGGCTTTCTGATGGCAGTGGCCGTGGAGCAGCGCCCTCCGGCCGTTCCCCGCGAACGGGAGGGACAGCCCGTTCCGCCGCTCGCGCTGGAGGAATTCCTCCAGGAGGAAGCTCTGCTTCGCCACCTGTCGAGCCGCGTCGCTCCTCAGCAGATCCACGTACTCGTCACGAAGAGTGAGCAGGCACGACGGCTCCAGCCCCACGATGGCCACGCCCCGCTCGGCGTACGGCAGGAGCCGCTCGACGTTCCACACCGCGTGGACCTTGGCCTCGGCGAGCATCCCCTTGGAGATCAGTGGCCTGCCGCAGCACCGCTTGTCCACCAGCCTGACGGCGTAACCGGCGCGCTCGAGCAGTTGAACCGCCGCCCATCCAATCTGAGGCGCGTTGTACGTGACGAAGGTGTCGTGGAAGAGGACAGCCTCTCCGCGCGTCGCGACCGACGGCGCCAGCCGGTGCGTGAACCAGTCGGTGAAGGTCTCGCGCGCGAAGGGCGGCAGCGGCCGGCGGTGGTCCACCCCGACGAGGCGCTCCAGCAGCCAGCGGTTGAGACGGGAGCCCGCGATCCAGTCGGACAGGGGCGCCAGGCGCGAGCCGAGACGGTTGAGCGTCTCGATCCGCCCGAAGAGCCGGTCCCTGAGGGGCAATCCGTTCGCGCGGTAATAGTGAGCGAGGAACTCGTACTTGAGCTTGGCCATGTCCACGTTGGAGGGACACTCGGCCTTGCACGCCTTGCATTCGAGACAGAGGTCCATGACCTCGTAGAGCCGGCGCCCGGTGAACTCGGAGGCGGGCACCTGGCCGGAGAGGACGGCGCGGAGGGCGTTGGCGCGCCCCCGCGTCGAGTGCTCCTCGTCGCGGGTGGCCATGTACGAGGGACACATCGTCCCCTCCAGCTTCTTCCGGCAGACCCCGACGCCGTTGCACATCTCGACGGCGGCGCTGAAGCCTCCCTGCCCCGAGAAATCGAGGAGCGTGGAGGGTTCCCAGGTCTTGTAACCGGGCCCATAGCGCAGATGCTCAGTGATGCCGGGGCCGTCAACCAGATTGCCGGGGTTCATCAGGTTCTTGGGATCGAAGGCGTGCTTGAACTCGCTGAACGCCCGAAACAGACGAGGTCCGAAGACGCGCTCCAAAAACGGGCTCCGCGCCCGGCCGTCGCCGTGCTCGCTCGAGATGGCGCCCCCGAACCCCAGGACCAGGTCGAAGATCTCGTCGGCCATGGATCGGACCTGCGCGAGGCCCCGCTCAGTCTTGAGATTGATCAGCGGCCGGATGTGGAGACACCCCACCGAGCAGTGGCCGTAGTAAGCGCCTCGGGCGCCATGCTTGGCCATGATCTCGCTGAAGCGCGGGACGAACTCGGGCAGATACTTGGGATCAACGGCGGTGTCCTCGATGAACGCGATGGGCTTGGAATCCCCCTTCATGCCGAGGAGAAGGCCGAGGCCCGCCTTGCGGAGCTTCCAGATTGACTGCTGCTCGCCAGGGTCGTAGGCCACATGGGATGCGTACCCAAAGCGGGCGCGCGCCCGCAGCGCCTCCAGCGCCTCCACCTTCACCTTGACCTCGGCGTCGCTCTCGCCGGCGTACTCGACGATCAGGATGGCCGCCGGATCGCCCTGGACGAAGCCCATGCGCTGGGACTGCTCGAGGTTCCCCCGCGCCAGGTCGAGGATCATCTTGTCGGTGAGCTCGACGGCGTAGGGGCCCGTCTCCAGAATGGCCTGGGACGACTCCAGGGCCTCCTGGATGTCGCGGTAGTGAATCACGTCCAGCGCGGTGTTCTTGGGCCCCGGCACCAGGCGCACCTTCGCCTCGACCGCCGTGAGCAGCGTCCCCTCCGACCCCACGACGAGGCGCGCCATGTTGAGCGGGCGGTCCTTAACCAGCTCGTCCAGGTTGTACCCGCAGACTCGCCGCCAGTGCTTGGGGTAGCGCGCCCTGATCTCGTCGGCGTACTGCTCTCTGATCCGCGCCACCTCGCGGTAGATCTGCCCTTCCAGCCCCGGCGCCTGCATCTTCGCCCTGAAGGTCCCGGGGGTCACCTCCCCGAGGACTACCCGGCTGCCGTCGGCAAGGAGCGCCATCAGCTCGATGACGTGCTCCACCGTGAGGCCGTAGGCGATGGAGTGAGCGCCGCCCGAGTTGTTGCCGATCATCCCGCCGAGCGTCGCCCGGTTGGACGTTGAGGTGTCCGGCCCGAATAGCAGACCGAGAGGCCTCACGTGGGAGTTCAGCTCATCCTGGACCAGGCCCGGCTCGACCCGCGCCCACCCCTCCGCCTCGTTGACCTCGAGCACCCGGTTCATGTGGGGGGAGAAGTCGAGAACGATCGCGCGGTTGACCGTCTGGCCGGTGAGCGACGTCCCGCCGCCGCGGGGAAGGACCGGCACGTTCTGCCGGTTGGCCACCTCGAGCGCCGCCTGCACGTCCCCCGCGTGGCGAGGGATCACGACGCCGATGGGCTCCACCTGGTACATGGAGGCGTCGGTGGCGTAGAGGAGGCGCGTCATCTTGTCGAAGCGCACCTCACCCTCGACGACCCGTCGCAGGTCGCGCTCGAGGTCGGTCATGGGCACATCTCTACGCATCTACCCCGTGCGGGCCTCCTCATCGCGGGTGGCTCTGTGTCACAAGCGCGCCCAGCCGCTCCTTGGCGTCAGCCAGGATGGGGAGATCGGCATCCGCATCTTTCCAAGAATGCAGAAACCGTCGGTAAGCCTCAGCGGCGTCCTCGAATTCTTTCTTCTCCTCAAACAACATGCCAATGCGGTAGTGAAATTGGATCATGTAGGGAGAGGAGTGCCTTTCGGAATCGAGCGCCTTCCGATAAGACGCAATCGCCTTGTCCCAGTCTCCCATGAGGGCATAGGTCTCGGCGAGCGCCCCCATGTAGACGCGGTGGTATCGCCGTCGTGGAACCGACAGGGCCTTTTCCAGAAAGCTGATCGCTTCCCCCGGCCGTTTGATATTCGGAAAGAGCCTCCTCGAGCTGGTCACGGTGATAGTAGACATCCCCCAGGCTGTCATGGGCATGGGCGTGGTTGGGGTTCAGGAGGAGGACTCGTCTCATGGCTCCCTCTTCCCGATCCCAATCCTCCTTCTGTTCATACACGAAGCCGAGGGCGAAATGGGCTTCCGCCAGCTGCGGGTCGATGCCCAGTGCCTTGAGCGCCGCTTCCTCGGCCTTGCCGAGCCAGACCGGGCTCTCGTCCCAGCCTCTGCTGATCAGCTGCGAATAGCCAAGGGACAGGCCGGCGTACGCCAAGGCATAATTCGGATCGAGCTCCAAGGCTTTGAGGTACATCTCGATGGCGACGCGCTGTCCCGCTCTTGAGTACTGATAGAAAAGGTGCCTGCCGCGGCAGTAGTACTCGTAGGCCTCGATGCTCTGAGTGGGAACGGCCGTGAGCTGAACCCTCTCGGCCTCCGTGAGGTTAACTCTAAGAGCCTGTGCAATGCTCTCGGAGACCTCGTCCTGGATCGCGAAGAGGTCATCCAAGTTGCGATCGTACGCTTCCGACCAGAGGTGAAAGCCGTCCCCAGCATTGATGAGCTGGGCCGTGATGCGGAGGCGATTGCCGAGCTTGCGCACACTCCCCTCCAGGACGGAGCCGACTCCCAATTCCCGCCCCACATCCCGCGGGTCGATCCCCTTTCCCTTGTACCGGAAGACGGTACTGCGGGAGGCGACTTTGAGCTCCCGGATCTTCGAGAGGCGGGTGATAATCTCCTCGGTCATCCCATCGCTGAAGTACTCGTTCTCCGGGTCCGCGCTCATGTTCTGGAAGGGGAGGATGGCGATCGTCCGGAAGCCGGAGGGAGCTTCTGGGCGCCTGGGCTCAGCCTCTTCTTCGCCAAGGACCAGATCGTAGATCCTGACCGGCTCCTTGATGTTGCGGAGCTGTCTTTCTCCAAGATCTCGGAAGGTTAGGCCTGCCTGGTTGTGGACCTGGTGGAAGACCTCGCCGGAGACGTAGATGCCCCCGGGCGGAGCCAGGAGCTGGATGCGGCTGGCGACATTGACCCCGCTCCCGTAGAGGCGCTCTGCTTCCTGCAACAGGTCTCCGAGGTGGATGCCGATCCGCACCAGGAGTGGCTGGCGGCCTGCCGCGCGCCGATTCCGGGCAGCGAGGTCCTTCTGGATGGCGATCGCGGCGCGGACGGCTTCGACGGCACTGCCGAAGGCCGCGAAGATGCCATCGCCAATGGTATCGACGATTTCTCCCGAGTGCTGTTGAATGGTTTTGCCAGCGACCTGCCGATATTCCCCGAGGAGCTCCAGAGCTTGGGTTTCACTTTCCTCCATGAGGCGGCTATAGCCCACCATGTCGCCGAAGAGGATCGCTGCGAGGCGCCTCTGGGAAGGGGGGGTCTTCTCAGACAACTTCTACATCTCCAATCTTGGTCCGGGCATCAGAGTACCGGACCGGCCTTCGCCCGCTCTGACCCAGGCAAACTTCAGCGGAAGGATAGCGCAGCCGGTCGGGAATCGCCAGCGAAATCCGAGTTCCTCCGGTCCAGGTCGGGGTCTCCCCCCACCGGCGCCGCGCGCGCTATACTGACGCTGTGCTCCGCATCGCCGCGGTGTTCCTGGCGCTGGCGTCGAGCGGGTCCCCGGTCTGGGCAGACGCGACGGCGCCCGCGTTTACGCTCCGGCTCCTCGACGGCAAAAAGACGCTGGACTCCCGTGCCTACCTCGGCAAGCAAGTCCTGGTGGTCCGCTTCCAGGCGTCGTGGTGCAAACTGTGCGTCCGCGAAGCCCCCGGCTTCGAGCGGGCCTACCGAAAGTACAAGCCGCGGGGAGTTGAGTTCGTCGGCATCCAGGTTCAGGACACGACGGCCGACGCCCGGAAGTTCCTCCAGGCCCATGAGGCGAGTTACCCGGCGGGCGTCGATCCGACCCTCAAGATCGCCAACCGTTTCGGCTTCAAGGGCACACCCTTCACGGTCGTGATCTCCCGGAAGGGGGAGATGGTGGCGAGGATCCACGGCTCGGCGGACGAGGCCCGCCTCGCCCGAGCCCTCGACCCCCTCGTCCGCCCCCGGTCCCGCTGAAGAGTTTACCCGACGAACTTCAGGATCGCGTCGAGCACCACCACCGGCTGCTCCTCGGGGATGAAGTGGCCGCAGTCGGGGACCGCGAAGCCCTCAACGCGCTCGCAGCGCTCCTTCCAGACGCCCAGCATGTCGGCGCTCTGGGTCATCCAGCTCCCGCCCCAGAGGACCAGCGTGGGTACGCCAACCTTCTTCCCGCGATCGGCCGCGTCGTGCTCGAGATCCACGGTCCCCCCCGCGCGGTAATCGTCGAAGGCTGCCCGCATGGCGCCGGCCTGGCGGAAGCACCGGAGGTACTCCTGGATCGCTTCCTCCTCGATGGCGGCCGGATTGAACGCCCACGCCGTGTACAGGTAACGCAAATAGATCTCCTCGCGACCGGCGGTGAGGGCCTCCGGGAGGTCGGGAACCATGTGGAAGAGCCAGTGCCAGACGCGGCGCGCGCTCCGCTGGTCGAGGCGCTCGAAGATATCGTAGGTGGGGGCGATGTCGGCCGCCATGCTGCGCTTGTCGTAGCCCGTCGTCGGGCGGTCGGAATCGCCATACCCCCTGAGGTCGGGGGCGACCACGTCAAAGCGCTCGGCAAGCGCCGGCATTACCTTGCGCCACATGTGACCCGTCTGGGGAAAACCGTGGAGGAGGGCCACGCCAGGCCCCTTCCCCAGCCGACGGTAGTGGATGCGGACGCCGTCGCGGACGCGCACGACCCCGTGGATCATGGCTTGAGGAGGACCTTGATCGCGCGGTCTTCCTTCTGGTCGAAGATCTTGTAGCCCCGGGGCGCGTCCGCCAGCGGCAGCGTGTGGGTGATGATGCGCGTGGGCTGGAGCTTGCCCACCTTCACGAGCGGCATCAGCGGGACGATGTAGTTGCGGGCGTTGCAGATCCCCATCTTGAGGGTGAGGTCCTTGAAGAACGCCTCGCGGGCGGGAAACCCGATAGACGGCTCGACGTACACGCCCACCGATGAGACGGTGCCTCCCGCGCGCACCGCCTGGATGGCCTGGGCGAAGGGGACCTCGTGCCCCACGGCCTCCAGCACCACGTCCGGACCGCTGCCGCCGGTCAGGCCGCGGAGTTGCTCCACGGGATCGGCCTTGTCGAGGTTGACCGGCACCGCGCCCAGCTCCTCCGCCAGCCTGAGCCGGTAGTCCACGCGATCGACCGCAAAGACCCGCGCTGGCCCGAAGAGGTGAGCCGACTGGAGGGCGAGGAGTCCCACCGGGCCGCAGCCGAAGACCGCCACGGTGTCCCCCGGCCGAATCCCTCCATTTTCAGCGCAGGCGTAGCCGGTTGCGAGAATGTCGCCCAGAAACAGCGCCTGCTCGTCGCTCATGTCCGCGGGAATCTTCTCGCACATGAAATCCGCGAAGGGGACGCGGACCCGCTCGGCCTGAGCCCCGGGGTATTCCTTGCCGAATCGTCCCCCGAACACCGCGCGGCCGGTCGTCGAGCACTGGGTAGGCAGGCGCCTGACGCACCACTCGCAGCGGCCGCAGGAGATGGAGAACGGCGCCACGACGCGGTCTCCCCTGGCAATCGCCCGGACGTCGCGGCCGACCTCCTCCACCACACCCATGAACTCGTGGCCCATGATGGCACCGGGCTCCACGACGGAGCGGCCGTGATACTGGTGGAGGTCCGATCCGCACACGGCGCTCGTGGTGATTCGCACCACCGCGTCGGTCGGCTCGACGATCTTGGGGTCGGCAATGGACTCGACGCGGACGTCCCGGACGCCGCGAAAGGCGATGGCCTTCATGCCTTGCCTCCAGTCTCATAAAGGTACAGGGCGGCGCCGCCCAGCACGGTCGCCCGCTTGTCCAGCGATAGGAAGGTGATCCGGGTCGTGACCAGGGCGCGCCTGAAGGCGTACTCCGAAACCCATCGGAGGACCGCGCTCTCCATCGGGATAAGCGACTCGGCCACGCCTCCCGTGACCAGCACCACCTCGGGGTTCAGCGCGTTGACGATGATGGCCAGCCCCGCCCCCAGCGCCTGGCAGACTTCCTCCACCAGCGCCCGGGCCCCGGCGTGGCCGTCGCGCGCCGCCTGGAACACCGTCGCGGCCGTGACGTCTGCCCCAAGATCGGGGAGCCGCTGCCGCGCCGTCTCGGCGATCTCCCGCCCCGACACGTAACTGTCGAGCCAGCCCCGGCCGAAGGCCGAGGCCCGCGGCGTGTCGAAGTTGATCGGAAGGCAGCCGAGCTCGCCGCCGTAGCCCCCCGCTCCACGGACCAGATGGCCGTCCAGAATGATGCCGCCGCCGACGCCCGTTCCGAGCGCCAGGAGCACGAGCGAGCGGGCGCCCCGGCCCACCCCGAAGCGCCACTGGCCGAGCGCCAGCAGGTTCACGTCGTTGTCCACCCAGGCGCGAAGGCCGTAGCGGGACGCCAGTTGTTCGGCGAGAGGGCAACGGGCCAGCTCGGGAACGTTCTTGATGTCCTCCCCGACGACGCCGCGCTCGGCGTCCACGACGCCGGGGACGCCCACGCCGAGGCCGAGCAGCGTGATCCCCTGGGCCTTCGCCGTTGCGACCAGGCCGTCCGCCAGGTCGAACAGGGTGCGCAGCGCGGTTCCGGCGCCCTCGGCATGAGTGGGGGCCTGGGAGTGGGCCAGCATCTCGCCCTGCGGCATCACGAGGCCGGCCGCCGTGGTGGTGCCTCCCACGTCCACGCTCAGGATCGCCCGACCCGAGCCACGTGAAGTGACTCGGGTGCCCGAAGGGGTAGCTCGCCTGCGCTCGCGCATCACGCCAGGTCCCCGAAGTGGCAGAGGCGAATCCCCCGCGCCTCGACGGCCTCGCGCACCGTGGGATCGGTGAGCCCGCCGAGCTCCACCTCGCGCTGGCGGCCGTAGCGGCTGTACGCCAGGTCTTGATCGAAGTAGCCGGGATGCGTCATGAACTCCGAGATGCCCTCGGGGAGTGCCGCGAGCTGAGCCAGAAGGCGCTCGCTCGACCAGTAGGGGTCGGGCCCCGACTCGCCGAAGAAATGCTCGGGATTCTTGAGCCCACGCTCGCTGGCGGCCCGACGCGTTTCTGCATCCTGGCAGCGCACCGGAACGCCGAGCTCCTCGGCCAGGGCGAAGACGACGTCCCGGACGGGAAGATGGCGGCCGACGTGGTGATGGCTGTCGAGGTGGGTCGGCTTCCTGCCGAGGAGTCGAGTGAACACGGCCACCTGAGCGCGCAATTCGAGCTCCACCTCCTCGGGCTTGGCCTGGGCGGCCTGCCGGAGCGGATCGCGGAAGAACTTCCCTTCGGCGTCGAGCAGCGAGGGGATTTCCTCCGGGGGAGAGATCGGCCGGCCGACCGTCAGGTTCAGGTGGAGCCCCACGCCCAGGCGGGACGCTTTGAGATCCTCCAACAGCGCTCCCTCCAGCGGCAGGTTCGCCATCAGCGTTGTGCTGGTGACAATCCCTCGGCGGTGGGCGTCGAGAATGCCCCGGCTCACGCCGGCGGTGAGGGCGAAGTCGTCAGCGTTGACGATCAGGCGCTTCACGGGGGCTGGGTCCCCTGCACGACGAAGCGCTCGATGGTCTTGGGAAGCCCAGTCCGCGGGAGCGTGCCCTCGGTGTCGAGGCTCCGGATGTGGTCCAGGCGCTCGTAGCCGATCCGCGGAAAGGCCTGCACCTCCCGGCCGATGATGCGCGGCGAGAGCCCCACAGCCTCGAGCTTCGCCATCGCGGCCTTCTGACTGAGGAAGGCGAAAATCGTGAAGACCAGTCGGCCGCCGGGGGCCAGGTGACCGGGCGCGCCTTGGATCGCCCGATCCAGGACCTCCCAGCCGTCCACGCCTCCGTTGTCCGCCGCGGCGACGGGATCCTCCCGCTCGCGCCCCGGGGGGGTTGGCATCTGGGGAGGATTTGTGCAGATCAGGTCGAAGGTCATGCCTTTGACGGGCTCGTAGCAGTCCCCCAGCCTCACCTCGACTCGGTCGGCGACACCGTTGATCAGCACATTTTCCCTGGCGCATTCGACGGCTTCGGGAACGACGTCGGTTGCGACGACCCGACAGCCGGCCTTGGCAGCGAGAATAGCCGCGAGCCCCGCTCCCGTCCCCAGCTCCAGCACCCGCTCCCCCGGCCGGAACTGGAGGTGCCGGCAGAAGAACAGCGAGCCGGCCTTCGGCACCTGGACGCCGTCGGCGATCTTGAAGAGCGCCCCCTGGTAGACGTAGAGCAGGACCCCGTCGTCGGTGGAGGCCATCGCGCGCCTATTTTCCCAGCACCTTCCGGAAGTAAAGACGAAGCGACTCTTTCAGCTGGGCCCGGGCTCCGGCGGACGTCTTGGCGTCCTCCAGCTCCTCCAGGTCCAGCTGAAGCGGCACGCCTTCCTTCTTGATGCCGTCCAGCTCGGCGGTGAGCCCGCAGCGCTCGTCGGACTCGGTGAAGACGACCCTGGCCTTCTTGAACGTGCCGTCGTCCTGGGCGATCTGCTGGATCGTCTCGGTCAGGAGCTGCTTGATCGCTTCCGCCTCCACGGACGGCACCGTGGAGAACGCGGCGACCAGGTTAATCTCGGCCATGGCGGCCTACCTTTCCCCGTCCCAGACCTTCAGGATGTCGGCGTGGGTCTTGGCGGCGTTGGCCCGGATGGCGAAGCTGATCGCCTCGCGGACCTCATCCTCGGTGGCACCGGCGGCCCTGGCACCTGCCAGGTCTCGCTTCGCTCAGTGGGTGTTGCCCGCCGCCAGATTCGCGGCCAGATAGCAGAGCGACGCCGTCTTGGGGTCCAGGACGCCCTTCTTGTAGCGCCAGCTGGCGATAACCTTCTCTTCAAGCATGCGTTCCCTCCTCCTTTCGAAACGTGAAGGGGTGAAGCCGGCAGGTCCAGACGCCGCCCTGGTTCTCGATGGCAAGACGAACCTGCACCACGTCGTCGCGGTGGGTGGTCCAGAGAAAGACCGCCGCGTCATCCGCCTCCCCGCACTCCTCGCACACCCAGGTCGCGCCGAACCGGTCCCGCTCTCGTAGGACGCTTGCGAACGCCTCGGCCGTCACGAAGAGCGGGTTGGCGTCGGGGAGAAGGAAGGCGTCGATGCCGCGGTCGTACGGCAGGATCTCGCCTGAGGCGGTCTGCGCCCACGCGTCCAGGACGGGAAGCACCGGGGCCCGGCGCCGCGCTGCCACGAAGTCCAAGTCCTCCGTCAGCCGGCCCTCGGCCACCTCGCAGGCGCGGAGGAAGCCGCGGAGGTCCTCCGGCGACACCTCGGAGCGGTAGAGCCGCCCGGCAAAGTCGCTCTGCCCCAGCGGGGCCAGGAGGAAGTACGGGGACGCCGGCGGCTGCTCGAGCACCGGTCCCGCCACCTGGTAGAGGCGGTAGTCGTCGGACGTCTCCCCCATGCCGTCGTACCAGAGGAGGGTCGTCGTCACGCCGGGTCGGATCCAGGCGGGAAATTCCTTCATCGCGCTCCGTCAGGGTTCACTCCGGGTGAAGAAACGCGCGGTGGTAGCGGGTCATGTCCGCCACCGTGTTCCCGTCGAAGTACAGCGTCCACCCCCCGGGGTAGGTCCAGGCTTCCTTCGCGTTCGGCTTCACCTGCGGCCACCACTGCCGCGCCAGGGCCTCCATGCGCGCCCTATCGGCGGTCACGTCCTGAGGACTGCCCAGCAGCAGCCTGACCTCTTCCTTCGTCATGCCCGCCGTCACCTGGCGGAAGAGTCGCAGGTTGCCGGCCCGGTAGGAATTCGCCACCTCGGGGTTCTGCCTCAGGAACTCCCGGACCCGCGCGTCCAACTCTTCGTGGAAGCCCGCCGTATCGGCGAAGGTGGGGCTCCGGCCGTTGACCAGCTTGAACCGCTCCTTCCAGACGTCCTCCGCCGTCGGCCCCTCGCTGGCCCGCTGATCGATGGTGAAGATGGCGCAGCCGCCCAGGAGCACGCCCAAGAAGAAGGCCCCCACCGCCAGCCAGGAGTTCCGCATTATCGCACCACCTTTCATATCAGGGCCGACTCCAGCACGATGCCCCGGTCGATGACCCGCGCGGCCTGACCAAGCAGCGTGGCCAGCGCGCTCGGCACCTCGGGAGCCTCGGCGAGCTGGCGCAAGAGATCGATCAGCCGGCGCATGGCCCGGATCAGATCCCCTTCGTGACCGCCGAAGGACTCCTCCACGATCGCCGCCCAGTCGTCATCCCCGGACGCCCACCGAAAGACGGCCGGCATGAACCCGGGATGGACGCCCGCCGGCAGCGCCAGGTGCCGGGCGCGCTGGCACTGCCACACCGCCTCGGCGGCGGCCTCCATCTGATGGAACCGCTTCTTGAGTGCCGACCGCTTCTTCAAGAAGACCCGCCAGGCCGCGTGCTCGCCCGACCGCGCCTCCTCGATGAAGCCCGAGCAGAGGGCGGCTGCCTCCGCGACCGAGGTGTGATTGAGAATCCCCCGCTCGGCCACCTCCGCCACGAGCAGCTCGTTGTCGTGGCGAATGCCGGCGACGAGCCGGCCCTTCGAGAGGAGGTGGCCTGCCTTGACCGCGCCGAACTCTTCGAGCACCTCCACCACCCGGCAGAACTCCTGCCAGTATGCGTTCTTCAGCGCCTGGAGCGCCTCGTCCCGCTGGCGGAAGCGGGTCTCCACCTTCTCGAGCTGCTTCCACGCCGGATCGCACCGGGGCTGCGCCCCCCAGGGGCAGCGGTGACACTCGATGGCCGCGAGCTCAGCCTCGCCTCCGTGCGTGCGCTCGCGCTCGAGCAGCTCCGTGAGCGACAGCTCGCGCAGCCGAGCGAGCAGGCCGTTCTGGCGCTGGCGCCAGTCGCGCGGAACCGCCAGCGGTGGCGTGGCCCAGAAGATCTTCTTGATGTTTCCCGACTTGATCCGCACCACGGCGCCGTGAGGCAGAAGGGCATCCACCAGCACCCGGGACCCCCGCACGCTGTGAATGGAAAGCACGGCCCCGAGGCTCCCTCCGCCCCGGCGGCGCACCAGGATGAGGCGCCCCGGCTCCGCCTCGGCGACGGCCTCGCCCCTCCGACCCCCGCCCCGCCCGAAAGCGCGGCGGCGCGCCTCCACCTCCGCCCGCAGCTGGCGGTAGCGGCCGATGCGCGGGAACTCCCCGCACGGAGCCTCGAAGCCCTTCGCCTCCGCCAGCCCCGCGGCGAGGCTCGCGACCTCCTCCTCCAGCCCGTGGATCCGCTTCAGGTTCTGGTACTGACCGAAGGAGGATTCCACCGTCCGCCGGATCGTCTCCTGATCGTGGCCGGTGCCCAGCAGGAGGGCCACCGAACCATACCCGAGCCTGAACTGGCTCTCCACGGGCTCGGGCGGACCCTCCACCGCCTGCAGCGCCTCCTCCAGGCTGTCACGGCTGTCGAACGCAATGACGCACTTGCCCTCGGGGTCGATCCCCCGCCGCCCCGCCCGCCCGGCCATCTGCGTCAGCTCGTTGTGGGTGAGGACCCGAAACCCCTGGTCGGTGCGCTTGGTCATTCCCTGGAGCACGACGCTCCGGGCGGGCATGTGGATGCCGAGGCTCATCGTCTCCGTGGCGAAGACCACCCGGCACAGGCCCCGCTCGAACAGGAGCTCGATGAGCCGCTTGACGCTCGGCAGGATGCCCGCGTGGTGGAGCCCCACCCCCATCCCCAGCGCCTCGAAGATCGTCTGGTTCAGGGGCGACTCCCCCGTGGCGGGACTTTCCTGAACGGCCTCCTGGATCGCGGCCTCGACCTCCTCGCGCTGCGGGCGCGTCAGGAGCGGCTTGCCCTCGGCCTGGTAGCTCTCCATCGCCCGCTCGCACCCCGCCCGGCTGAAGATGAAGTAGATCGCGGGGAGCCACTGGCGCTGCTCCAGCTCCTCGATCACGAGCGTGGGGTCGGCCACGCGGCGCGCGACCCAGCGCCGGCGGTCCCCGCGCTCCCACCCGCTCACCGCCTCCAGCGGGTGAACCTCTCCGGCGGCGTCCGCGGCGAGGTACTCGAGGGGCACCGGCCGGTGGGGATGGAAGACGGGCACGATGGGGCGGTGGACGAGGCTGATCCAGTCGGCGATCTCGGCGATGTTCGCGACGGTCGCCGACAGCGCGACCAGGGCCGCTTCCTTCGGCGCGTTGACGATGATCTCCTCCCAGACCGTGCCCCGCCCGACGTCACCCATGTAGTGGCACTCGTCGAGCACCACGGCGGCGAGCCCCGGGAGCCCTCCAGCGTAGAACATGTTGCGGAGGATCTCCGTGGTCATGACCAGCACCGGCGCGCGGGGGTTCACCTTGACGTCGCCGGTGAGGATCCCCACCTCGGCCACGCCGAACTGGCGGCAGAAGTCGGCGTACTTCTGGTTGGAGAGGGCCTTGAGGGGGGTCGTGTAGGCGATCCGCTTGTGACGCGACAGGGCCTGGTAGATCGCGAACTCCGCGATCAAGGTCTTGCCCGCTCCCGTCGGCGCCGAGACGATGACCGACTGGCCCTCCAGGATCGCCGTGATCGCCCGGATCTGAAACTCGTCCAGCGGGAACGCGTAGCGGGCCTGAAAGGTGCGGTAGAGATCGAGGTCTTCGGCGCCGACGCGGCCCTCGCGGTGGGCCGCCTCCAGCTCCTTCGGCAGAATATCGCTGAGAATCGGGCTCCTCCTGTCCGATTCAGCCTACCATGGGCTTGCCCCCGGGGAAAATCGGATGCTAAGCTTCACGGCGCATGCTCGTCTATCACGTGGCAATCACGGCGGCTCAGGACTATCTTGAGCGCCGGGCCCTGCACTGCCAGGCGCACTTCGAGCGGATCGTCGGGCTGCGCGCTCAGGGGCTCGTGATCGGGGGCGGACCGGCTCCCGACGGCCGGACGGCCGACGTCTTCTACCGGGTCGCCCAGCCCGCCGACATCCTGCGCCTGATCGAGGACGACCCGTACTACGTGGGGAAGGTCTGGACCGCCTACACCCTCCGGACGTTCTCCCAGTTCATCGAGCCCTGGGAACTGCCGCCGGTCATCACCGATGGCTCGCGCGGCGCGACGCTCGTGGAGGGCGTGGCGCTCGAACCCGACATGGCGACCTTCGCGCTGATCGAGCTGCGCGGGGCTGGGCGGCTGGCGTTCGGGGGCTTCTTCGAGGGAGGAGCCACGCTGGGGCTGATGAAGACAGCCGACGCGGACGAGGCGCTGGGCTGGCTCGCCGAGACCGGATTCTGGAAAAACCCCAGCCTGAGCGCCCGCCCGCTCCTCTACGCCCTCTAGCCCGGAAGTCCCCATCCGGCACCGACC
>JACPCF010000119.1 GCA_016179965.1 Candidatus Rokuibacteriota bacterium
TGCCCACGATCACCGTGACCATCATGAGCTCGGTCACGGTATAGCCGCTCTTGCGCCTGATGTTCATGGGAGCACCACGTTGCGCGTCGTGTTCTGGCTCGGACTGACTATGATGTCGGCGTAGGTCTTGGTGGAGACCGTCACCGAGCCCGAGTTGGACATCTCCGGCACGTACACGGTCAGGTAATAGGTGTTATTTCCGCGCACCGGCAACACGTAGCTTCCGTCGGAGCGGCTCGAGATCGCATAGATCGGCGTCAGCGCCGGAGCCGAGGAGGCGGCGATGGAGGGAGGGGTCGAGCCCACGGTGCCCGTCGAAGCCAGCAACAGCGCTCCGGAGGTGACGGTGGCCCCGTCCTTCGAGACGGTTCCATCCGCCGTGAAGACGCCACGAAGCAGGCCGCGAGCAAACTCGGGACCTACCCGAAAGCCGATCTCCGGCAGACGCACCTCGAGGGCAGAGGTTTTCTCGACTCCCACCGCCTTCAACCAGGAGACGAGGGTCGTGGAGTTGAAAAAGTAATTCTCGCTGCCGTCACCAGGCCGAGCCTGGCGAACCGGCCGGAGGCCGAAGATCTTCTCGGCGATCTCGAGCAGGCGGGTAGCGACATCCGACTCCGCCCGGTTAACTGTCAGGATCAGACGACCGGTTCCCCGTTCATTCACCGAGACCGCGCCGTCGCCGAGGAAATATCCAATGAACTCGCCCAACTCTTCGGTCGCGACTTCGGGGAGCCGGATCCGCGTCGCATTCGGGTGGGGCTGAAGCTGGAAGGGGGGAAAGTGGAAGCCCCCCCCGGGCAGATAGGTCTTCTTCTGGAGGACCACCCAATCGCCAACCTTGATGTCTTCCAGAGCCTTCCAGATGTACCTCCCGTCCACGTCAATAACCCTGAGGCGGTGCTCGTCGGTCGCGCAGATGGAATAGCCGTACCGAGTGCGGACGCGGCGGACTAAGGCGACACCATGGTTATAGAACTGGTCGGACTCCCTCGGGCCTTGGTCGGTGGCCACCCAGAGTTCCCCGCTTTCGTGAGCGTGCCATGTGTCAGGGGGCGCCGTTCCAGGCCCAAGACGGCCGATCTCCACCAGGCCCCGGTTCGTGGAGATTCGCGTGTCGGGCGTCACGCACCCACCTTGTTTCACGGCCTCCGTCGCGCCGTTGAAGACGCGGAGGAAGGAGACGGGGCCCGACGCCTTGCCGCCCGTCGAGGCCACGAGGTCGTCCTTCGGGCGGAGGCGAGAGAACGCGAACCCCGTGTTGTGTACAAAGGTCATGCCGTGAGTGCCGGCGGCGTATGTGTTCCATCCCTCGACGGAGAGGTCATAGAACGGCTTCGGCTGCGGCGCGCGGCGGACGGTCGCAACCTCCATCCCGCGGGTCGCCACGCGTCGCAGCAGTCGCCCGAGCTCGGCGTCGCGCGAGGCGACCGCGTCGGCAACCGCCTGCAGGTCGTCGCGCCGGCAGCGTCGGTACGGGTTGCACGACCAGCGATTCAGCTCCGCGCTGCACCGGCCAACGCCGCGGCGCGGGGAGCCAACAAGGCCGAGGCGCTTCAGGCGATCGCGCCACGGGCGGAATGGCAGCCGTAACGCCGTCTGCTTTCGGCTCCTCGAGACGAGACGGGCGACCTTGTGCTTGCTCGCGGCATACGTCGCGATGTCGGCGCGAAGGTTGTTGACCTCTGGAAGCGTGCAAAGCTGCACGGTGTGGACGGCCCGCTTGCCGTTTCCGCGGGGCGGCTTCAGCGTCACCGAGGGCTGGTAGCCCAGGAGGCTCATCAACCCCGCGAGGTCCTCGGCCATCTCTCGACTCACCGTTGAATAGGAGGGGCTCCCATCGGGAGCAACGTACCCATCGCTGTCGAGGAGGCCGGCGAGGAAGGCGCGGACCACCGCGAGTGGCGACTTGGCGATAATCTCGGGGACGCGAATGCGGTCGTCCTTTGGGCCGATCTTCTCGAGCCCGCAGGCTTCGAGCATGTCGAGCACGAAGCGCTGGCTGAGGGTCGAGACACTGAGGAGACCCCGACTGTCCCGCTGAACCCCAACGCGGATACCATGCTCGGCCAGGACCGCGCGAACCTTGTCGAGCACGTCTCGCTCACCCGAGAACCAGCGGAGCCGGTACTGGCGGAGCGCTGGGACGTACCCGAACGACCCATCGCCAAGGGTGAAACCCACGAGCCATCCGATGGATTCGTCGACGACGACGCTCCCCGCCCGCTGAGAGGTCTCGTACGGCCAGTAGTCGTCAGGGCGATCGGGACCCAGGATGATGTCGCCTGCCGCGAGTTCGTCCGCGCGCACCACCTCGAGGCCCTCCGGCCTCACGACCATAAAGGGGTGCGAGGTGCTCGTCTGGATCTGCGTGCCCTCGCGGCTCTCGACCAGCACCTGGAGCTCGGAGGGAACGTCGAATCGCCAGACGTGAGTGACGCGGCGGAGACCGGTCTCGCCGGTTGAGGGGTTCATCGAGACCGTGGAGATGTTCAGATCGGTGACGTCGAAGGCGACGCCAGCGCCGCTTCGCTCGCCGGCTCGGCCATCCGCGATCGCCCGATTCACGAGCACCTCAATGGGCTCGAGTCCGCAGAACGTCGTCCAGACTCGTGCATCCGCCGCGATACACCCGCCTCCACTTTTATGAATTATAGCGGCCGCCTTCACGGCGTCGAAGATCTCCTCCATGGAATCGCCGACGGGAAGCACGTAGCAGGCGGAGTACTGGAGCTGGTTCCCCTTCCCCGCGTTCATGAGGGTCGGGGAGTTGGGGAGGAAGTAGCCGTCCACCATCAGGTCGTAGAAGGCCGAGGCGACCTCCTGCATCGCCGCGCGGCTCCGCCCGTAGCGCTCCTCCGCCTGGGCGATGGACAGGGCCACCCGCCAGCACATCTCCTCCGGGGTCTCCAGCACCTCGTCCCCCTTCCGGGTGAGGTAGCGCTCCCGGAGCACGCGGAGGGCAGGCTCGGTCCACTTCCCGACTTTCGACGGCCGCGTGTCAGACAGCATACGACTCCTCCTTGGGGGCTCTCATGGGGTTAGCGGGTGATCGGGGCTACGGGTCGGGGGGCGGGAGGCGCCCCGAAGCGGCCTTTAGTGAACGATCCATCCTTGACGCGTACCATTGTCAGCGCACACTATATTGTGTGGTGAGCCAGAGCCTACCACACCAGATTTGGGACCCGTCAAGAAAAAAAGTCTGACGGCTCGTTCCAGTGAGCACAATCACAAGCACGACCCCGCCCCTATGTATTTGTATCCCCCCAGGCTTGGCCCCCGGTAGAATGCCGGTGTTACTTTTTCCATCCGGACGAGAAGGAGATTTCCCATGAACCGAGCGTGGTTGTTCCCCCCCCTGCTCGTATCCCTGATGCTGGCCCCCCCGGGGCTGATCCCGTCCCCGGCGGGAGCCCAGCCCCGGTCGGAGCTGGCCCAGGGGCTCCCCTCCCCGGTCACCGGCCGGGTCCTGAGCCTCAAAGAGGCGCTTGATATCGCCCTGGAAACCCAGCCCACCATCCAGGCGCGCGTGGGGGATTATGCGGCGGCCCGGCAGCGGGTGGATCAGGCGTTCTCCGGCCTCCTGCCGCAGTTGGGGGGCTCCTGGAGTGCGCTCCGCGAGCAGACCGTGGAGACGCTGGCGAGATCATCGACTGGGAAAACCTCCACCATCACCGAGTGGAGCACCACGACCACGGCCAAGGTCACGCTCTCCCAGCTCCTCTTCGATTTCGGCAAGACGGTGGCCGCGACCGACGCGGCGAAGGCCGGCGCCGAGGTCTCGCGGGAGGACGTGGAGATCGAGAGGGACGCCACGGTCCTGCTGGTCAAGGAGTCCTTCTTCAACCTCCTCTTCGGCAAGCGTCTGGTGGTGGTGAACCAGGAGGCTGTGGCGCGGGCGCAGCTGAACCTCCGGAGCGCCAAGGGGTTCTTCGAGGTGGGAACCCGGCCCAAGTTCGACGTGACCCGGGCCGAGGTGGACCTCGCCAACGCCCAGCTGACGCTCATCCAGGCGAAGAACGCCGAGCGCCTGGCGCGGGTCGCGCTCAACACCGCGATGGGGATCTCCATCGACTCCCCCACAGAGGTCCAGGACATCCTGACCTACGAGGCGTTTCCCCTGGACGAATCCCGGCTCCTCGCCGAGGCCCTCCAGCGTCGGCCGGAGAACCGGCAGGTGAAGGTGCGGGTGGAGGCGGCGGAGGCCACCGTGCGGCAGACCTTCAGGAACTTCTTCCCGGACATCACGGGCAACGCCTTCTACGGCGGGGCCCGCGCCGACATGAACGAGATCTGGGAGCTGGGGGTGTCGCTCAACTGGTCCATCTTCGACGGGGGGAACAAGATCGCCCGGTACAAGGAGGCCAAGGCCAGCCTGGAGGCGGCCCAGTCCCGCGTCCGCGCCCAGGAGCTCGCCATCTGGAAGGAGGTGGAGCAGGCCCACCTCAACGTGAGCGAGAGCGAGCAGCGGATCCAGGCGGCGAAGAAGGCCGTGGAGGCGGCCCAGGAAAACTTCAGGCTCGCCCAGGGGCGGTTTGACGCCGGCGTGGGGACGATCATCGAGCTGACCGACGCCCAGCTCGCCCTGACCCAGGCCCAGTCCACCGAAGCCCAGGCGCTGACTGACTACCGCATCGCCGTCTCGCGCCTGGAACGCGCCCTCGGCCGCCGGTAGCCCACCCGAGCGAACGGAGATACAATTGTCAGCGGCATGAGGCGCCGCCTTCTTAGTTTCTTCGTCATCGTTCTCGTCGCGGCCGGGGCCACCGGCGTCTGGTTCTACGCCCAGGGGCGCGGCGGCACCCCCAAGTACCGGTTCGCCCGGGTGGAGCGAGGCCCGCTGGTCGCCACCGTCTCGGCGACGGGGAACCTCAACGCGGTCATCACCGTCCAGGTCGGCTCCCAGGTATCCGGGCAGATCAAGGAGCTCTTGGCGGACTTCAACTCCCAGGTCAAGAAGGACCAGCTGATCGCGCGCATTGACCCCGACATCTTCGAAGCCAAGGCCAATCAGGCCCGGGCGGATCTGGAGAACGCGCAGGCGGCGGTGCTGAACCAGACCGCCAACCTGGAGCGGGCGCGGGCGGAGGTGGAGAACGCCCGCGCGGCGCTGGCCGGCGCCCGGGCCCAGACGGCGAAGGCACAGGTCGTCCTCCTCGACGCCAAGCGCGACCTGGATCGCAAGACCGAGCTCCTCCGGAAGGAGCTCATCTCCCAGAGCGACAAGGACACCTCCCAGGCCAACCATGACGCGGCCGTCGCCCAGCTCGAATCGGCGCGGGCTCAGGAGCAGGCGCTGGCCTCCCAGATCCGCATGTCCGAGGCCCAGCTCGGCGTGGCCCAAGCCCTGCTCAAGTCCGCCCAGGCCCAGGTCAAGCAGAAGAGGGCCGCGCTCGACCAGGCGCTGGTGGACCTGGACCACACGATGATCCGCGCCCCGGTGGACGGCGTCGTCGTCTCCCGCAACGTGGACGTGGGGCAGACCGTGGCGGCCAGCCTCCAGGCGCCGACCCTCTTCACGATCGCCCAGGACCTGACCCAGATGCAGGTGGACACCAACGTGGATGAGGCCGACATCGGCCGGATCCGCGTCGGGGACCGCGTGACCTTCACGGTGGACGCCTTCCCGGCGCGGCCGTTCAGCGGCGAGGTCGTCCAGATCCGCAAGGCCCCTCAGGTGGTCCAGAACGTCGTCACCTACAACGTGGTGGTCGGCGTCCAGAACTCGGACCTCAAGCTCCTGCCCGGCATGACCGCCAACGTCAGGATCGTGGTGGACCAGAAACCCTCGGTCCTCAAGGTCCCCAACGCCGCGCTCCGCTTCCGGCCCCAGGGGGTGCAGGCTGACGGCCCCGTTCGGGGCGGGCCTCAGGGGCGCCCGGGAGGAGGGGCGGGCGGCGCCGCGGCTCAGGGGCGAGGCCCCGCCGGGCGGGTGTGGGTGCTGGGACCCGACGGCAAGCCCCAGCCCACCAACGTCCCGCTCGGTATCAGCGACGGAACCTTCACCGAAGTGCTCGACGCGGCGCTCACCGAAGGTCAGGAAGTGATCATCGGGTCCACCGAACGGCCGGCCCCGGGCGGGGGCGCCCCGCGCCTCAGGCTCTGAACGCCATGGCGAGCCCGCTCATCGAGACCCGGGGGATCGTCAAGGACTACCGCCTCGGGTCCCACCGGGTCCACGCGCTCCGCGGCGTGTCGGTGACGATCCACCCGGGGGAGTTCGTGGCGGTGATGGGACCCTCGGGCTCCGGCAAGTCTACCCTCATGAACCTCCTGGGGTGCCTGGACACGCCGACCGCCGGACGGTACCTCTTCGAGGGGGAGGACATTTCAAACTGCAGTCCGGACCGCCTGGCGCGGATCCGGAACAAGAAGGTCGGCTTCGTGTTCCAGACGTTCAACCTGCTGCCCCGGATGAACGCTCTCGAGAACGTCGAGTTGCCTCTGCTCTACAACGGGACCCTCTCCCGCGACCGCCGGCCCCGGGCCCGGGCCCGGCTCGAGGCCGTTGGGCTGGCCGACCGCGCCCACAGCAGCGGGTGGCCATCGCGCGCGCCCTGATCAACGAGCCGGCGCTGGTCCTGGCGGATGAGCCGACCGGCAACCTGGACTCGCGGACGAGCGTCGAGATCCTGGCGCTCTTCCAGGAGCTGAACCGGAGCGGGATCACCATCGTGCTGGTCACCCACGAGGCCGACATCGCCCGGTACGCGGGGCGGATCTTGAGCTTCCGCGACGGCCGGCTGGTCAAGGACGAGCTCATCGCCGAGCCGCGGGAGGCGCGGGCGCTGCTGGCGCAGCTCCCGGCCGAGGAAGAGGAGGAGGCGTGAAGTTCCTGTTCGGCGCCCGGATCGCGTTGAGGGCCCTCCGGGTCAACGCCCTCCGCACGGCGCTGACCATGCTCGGGATCATCATCGGAGTCGGCGCGGTGATCGCCATGGTGGCGGTCGGGGCCGGGGCCCAGGCCCGGGTGGCCGAGCAGATCCAGAGCCTGGGGTCCAACCTCATCATCGTGCTTTCCGGGGCCACGACTTCCGGCGGGGTGCGCATGGGCACCGGGAGCCAGCTCACGATCACCGAGGACGACGCCTGGGCCGCCATCCGGGAGGTCCCGGGCGTCCAGACGGCAGCGCCGTCCATGCGGGGGACCGGCCAGGTCGTCTACGGCAACCTCAACTGGTCCACGATCATTCACGGGGTGACGCCCGAATACTTCGAGGCGCGGGAATGGGCCGTGGTCGCGGGCAAGCCCTTCAGCCAGGAGGACGTGGACGGGGCCACCAAGGTGGCGCTGCTGGCGCAGACGGTGGTCCAGAACCTGTTCGCCGATTCGGATCCGCTGGGGCAGGTCATCAGGATCCGGAAGGTCCCCTTCACCGTGATCGGCGTCCTCGACCGGAAGGGCCAGAACACCTGGGGCCAGGACCAGGACGATACGATCCTGATCCCCCTCTCCACCGCCAAGAAGAAGGTCCTGGGCGTGAGCCAAGCCAACGCTCGCTCCGTCGGGGCCATCTCCATCAAGGTCAAGGAGGGGGAGGACATGAAGGAGGCCGAGCAGCAGATCCGCGACCTCCTGCGCCAGCGCCACCGCCTCCAGCCGTACCAGGACGACGACTTCTGGCTCCGGAACCTCTCGGAGGTCCTCCAGACCCAGGAGGAGTCCTCGCGCGTCCTCACCATGCTCCTCGCGGCGATCGCCTCCGTCTCGCTGCTCGTCGGCGGCATCGGCATCATGAACATCATGCTGGTCTCCGTGACCGAGCGGACGCGGGAGATCGGCCTCAGGATGGCGGTGGGGGCGCGGCGGCGCGACATCCTGGCCCAGTTCCTCGTGGAGGCGCTGACCCTCTCGCTGATCGGGGGCCTGATCGGGATTGGGCTCGGCCTGGCCGGCTCGTACGGGATCGCCTACCTCGCCGAGTGGCGCACCCTGATCCAGCCCGAGGCGATCCTGCTGGCCTTCGGCTTCTCGGGGGCGGTCGGCATCTTCTTCGGCTTCTACCCCGCCCGCAAAGCCTCCCGACTGGATCCCATCGAGGCCCTCCGCTATGAATAGCCACTCGCCCCGCGCGGTCGGTCTGCTGGCCCTCCTCCTGCTGAGCCTGAGCGTCACCCCCCTCGCCGCCCAGTGGTTGAGCCCCCAGTCTGACAAGGATCTCCGCCTGACGTGGAACTCAGAGCGGACCGGGCCGTCGCGGGTGCTGATCCTGGGGGACGTTCAGAATCTGTCGCGGCTGCCGGCGAGCCGGGTTGTCTTGAAGGCGGAGGGTCTCGATGAGGCGGGGAAAGTCGTCAGCCGCGCCCGGGGCTACGTCTCACGGGAAATCCCGGCGCAGGGGTCGTCCAACTTCGAGATCCGCCTCGCTCCCTCCGGCTCCGAGCGGCAGTACCGGGTGACGGTGGAGTCCTTCGAGTTCGTGGACCCGGTGCGGGGAGGGGGCGGCCAGTCGCCGTAGCGGCTAGTCCTTCGGCAGGCCGAGGACGCGCTCGCCGATGATGTTCTTCTGGATCTCCGACGTCCCGGCGGCGATGGTGTCGCCCCGGGAGCGGAGGTGGCGGAACTGCCAGTAGCCCCCCTCGATCGCCCAGTCGCTCCCCTCCCAGAGTTGGGTGTAAGGGCCCTGCATTTCCAGGATGAGCTCCAGGAGCCGCTGCCACGTTTCGCTGAAGAAGAGCTTGGCGGCTGACCCCTCGGGACCCGGCGGCTCGCCCCTGAGCAATTTGGTGAGCGTGCGGAAGGTGGAGTAGCGGAGCGCGTGGCAGTCGATCACGAACTGGGCCAGCCGCTGGCGCATCACGGGATCCTTCGCCACCTTCCGGCCGTTTCGGTCCAAGCGACGGGCCATTTCGAGGGCTTGGTCGATCCCCTGGAGCAGCATGAGCTGGCGGGAGAGCGTGCGCGGCCCGCGCTCGAACATGAGCGTGGTGATGGCGACCTCCCAGCCGCCGTTCTCGCTGCCCAGGATACTCTCCGCTGGGACCTCGACGTTCTCCAAATAGAGCTCGTTGAACTCGGCGTCGCCGCTCATCTGGCGGAGGGGCTTCACGCTGACGCCGGGCGTCTTCATGTCCACGAGGAAATAGGTCAGCCCCTTGTGCTTGGGGGCCTTGGGGTCGGTCCGGGCCAGCAGGATGCACCACTGGGCGTAATGGGCGTAGGAGGTCCACACCTTCTGGCCATTGACGACGTAGTGGCCGTTGCGCTTCTCCGCCCGTGTCTCAAGGGCCGCCAGATCGCTCCCCGCGTTGGGCTCGGAGAACCCCTGACACCAGACCTCCTCGCCCGAGAGGATCTTGGGCAGGTAGCGCTTCTTCTGAGTCTCCGTGCCGTGGTGGATGATGGCGGGCCCGGCCATGTCCAGGCCGATGACGTTGGGCAGCTCGGGCGCCCGGGCGCGGGCCAGCTCCTCGTAGAAGATCGCCTGCTCCATGATGGTGGCGCCCCGGCCGCCGTACTCCGTGGGCCAGTGGAGCCCGACGTACCCGGCCTCGTAGAGCCGCCGCTGCCAGTCGCGGAGAAACGCGATCTGCTCCTCCCGGGTGGCGAAGCGACTGCGGACCTTCGCCCAGTCGCCCGGGGCGTTCACCTCGAGCCAGCGGCGCAGCCCGTCGCGAAAGGCCTCTTCCCGGGGGGAGAGCTTGAAGTCCATGGCCTCGATTGTAGTCCAGCGGCTCTCGGCCCCGCAACGCGTGGTAGAGTTTGGGCCATGCCAGCGAGGCGGCGCGCAGCGCGGCGAGTTCAGCCCCGCGGGGGGCCCAAAAGCCGCCAGATCCGCGTTCGAGTGAGCGCCATCGAGGAGCGCGGGCTTCCCCTCGTGAAGGAGCTGGCCCGGCTGGCCCGCCGGCCGGACCCGCCGCCCGTGAAGCTGGAGGGCGCCCTCGACGTGCTGTTCGGCGCCTTCGGCGCCAGCGACGAGCGCTTCGCGGGCCTCATGCTCGAGGGGTGGCTCCGGGCGCGGCGGGATAAGCGCTTCAGGCTGGCCATGGCGTGGCTCAGGGAGCAGCTCAGGCTCGCCGTGGAAGAGATCCTCGCCGAGGGGATCGCGGCGGGGGCGTTCAGGCGGGATCTCGATCCGGTGGTTTTCTCGGCCGTCTGCCTCGGCGCGGCGGAGGGATGCCTGCTCCAGTCGCCGTCCCAGGGCGGCACGGTGCCCCCCGACCAGCTCCTGAAACTCCTGCTGCGCCTGGCCCTCAGCGAGGCTTGAGCTCGATCCGGTAGCCGTCGGGGTCGCGGAGGTAGAGCGACGGCCCCTCCCCGAACGCCCCGCGCCGCTTGACCACGTCCCCTTCCACCTTCACCCCCCGGGCCTTGAGGGCCGCCGCCACCTGTTCCAGGTCGTCGCAGCGGATCGAGAGGCACACGTGGTCCATGCCGTGCTCAGGGGCGGGCGCGGGAGCGTTGGGGTCGAGCGGGAGGAGATCAATCAGGTGCTGGCCGAAGCGGAGCTGGACGAGGGAGAACTTCGGGTTGACGTGGTCCACCGTGCAGCCCAGGACGTCGGTGTAGAAGCGCCGCGAAGCTTCCTGGTCCTTCACGTGGAGCACCACGTGGTCCAGCCCGAGCGGCTCGAAGAGCGACGCCATTTCCCTCACCCCCGCGAGCGAACCGCCTCGAGGCAGATCAGGGCCAGACCGGCCAGGAGGGTCACGCCGTTCAAGACCACCGAGAGCCGGTGGAGCCGCGCGAAGGCCTGGGCCTCAGGGGCCCCGCTCCCCGGCGCGATCCCCGCTGAGCGGAGGGCGAGGCGGGTCTGCTGGATGTGAGGCTCGAGGACCAGGAGGGCGTAGAAGGTGAGCCCCAGCATGAGCAGCAGGAGGCCCAGGGTCCACCACGCGGCCTGACGTCCTCCGGTCGCGAGAAGCTGCCCCACCATTGCCGCCAGGGCGACCACGCCGAGGGTCGCCCCAAAGGCGTAGTAGCGGGGAAAGACCGTCGTCACCAGCCGGCCGGCGCTCTCCCGGTCCAGGACCGAAAAGGCGGCCGGGGCCACGAAGATCGAGAAGAACGCCATCGCGCCCAGCCAGACTGAGACCGATGAGATGATCAACACTTTCAATGGGTTCACCGTTCCACCTTTTTGAGCCCCTTGAAGAACTCGAGGAGCAGCGCGTTGACGCGGCCCGGGGCCTCCTGTTGGACCCAGTGGCTCACCCCGGGCAGGTAACGGATCGAGACCTTCCCTGTGAAGTGGCGCTTCATCCCCCGGGTCAGCTCCTTGCCGAGGAAGTGGTCGCGCTCTCCCCAGATGACCAGCGTCGGCGCGCTGACCGGGGGGAACAGCCGGGCGGGGGGGAGCGGACGGCGCAACATGGCTCGGTACCAGTTGATGCCGCCGGTCAGGGCACCGGGTTTGGAGAAGGCCTCGGTATACGCTTTCAGATCCTTGGCGGAGAACGTGCCGCGCCGGGCATGGGAGTACGCGAACGCCTTCAGCAGGCGGAAGTCGTCGGCCGCCAGGAGCTGCTCGGGCACGTCGGGCAGCTGGAAGAAGAACATGTACCAGCTCTTCTTCATCTGCTCGAGGTTCCCTGCCCCCATCAGCGCCTGGCTGAAGTCCGCCGGGTGGGGACAGTTCAGCACCGCCAGCGCCTGGGTCATGTCGGGGTTCGCCATGGCGAAGGCGTAGGCCACCGCCCCGCCCCAGTCGTGGCCCACGATCGCCGCCCGCTCGCGGCCGAAGGCGCGGATGATCCCCACCACGTCTTCGACGATGTGGCTCATGCGGTAGGCTTCGATGCCCTCGGGCTTGTCCGAGTCGTTGTAGCCCCGAAGGTCTGGCGCGACCACAGTGAAGCCCGAGCCGGCGAGAGCGGGGATCTGGTGGCGCCACGAGTACCAGAACTCGGGGAAGCCGTGCAGCAGCAGCACGAGCGGCCCCTCCCCTGCCGTCACGCAGTGGAAGCGCAGGCCATTCGCCTCGACGAAGCGGTGGCTCCATTGCTCGGAGGGGGGCTCCGCCCCCCTTCCGATTCCTCCCCCCCTGGGTTGCGCCGGCAAAGCCGGCGCTCGAACGTCCGCGGAGTCTGTCATGGGTCAGATGACCCCCTGGCGTTGGAGGGCAGCGAGCTCTTCGGAGCTCAGGCCCAGGCGGTTCTGGTAGATCTCCTCGTTGTGCTCGCCCGGGCGCAGAGGCCCGACAGTGCGGATGGTCCCCGGCGTCAGGGTGAGCCGCGGGACCACGCCCACCATGTGGAGCAGGCCGCCGAGCGGGTTCGGGACGGCCATAATGTTCTCGCGGGCCTTCAGGTGCGGGTCCTCGAAGAGGTCTTTGACGCTGCACACCAGCGAGGAGGGGACTTCCGCCGCCTCGAGACGAGCCAGGGCTTCGGCGGCGTCCCTGGCCAGGACCCACTCCTGGATCAGGGCGTCCAGTTCGTCGCGGAGTCTGAGGCGGTCCGCCATCGTGGCGTAGCGCCTCTTGAGGTCCTCCCGCCCCATGGCCCGGAGCAGCCGCTCGAACATCCGGTCGTTGGTGCACGCGATGGCGAGCCACCGGCCGTCCCGCGCCCGGTAGTGGTTGTGGGGGACGACGTACTCGGTTCCCGAGCCGATCCGCTCGCGCACGTGCCCGGTCGCTCCGTAGACCGGGATCAGCTCGTCGAGCATTCGGAGGATGGGCTCGTAGAGCGCGACGTCCACCACCTGCCCCTCGCCCGTCCTCCGGCGATGCTCGAGCGCGATGAGGGCCCCCAGCGCCGCCATCACGCCGGCCAGGTAATCGGGGATCGTGGGCGTTCCCGGCGTGACGGGCGGGCGATCGGGATGGCCGGAGAGATAGCTGATCCCGCCCACCGCGGCGGCGATCCGGCCGAAGCCGGGCCGCTCCCGGTACGGGCCCGTCTGGCCGAAGGCCGAGACGCGCACCATGATGACCGCCGGGTTGACGGCCTTCAGCTCCTCATAGCCCAGATTCCAGCGCTCCAGCGTCCCCGGGCGGAAGTTTTCGGCCACGATGTCGCTCTGGGCCGCGAGCCGCTTGATCAGGGCCTGCCCCTCAAGGGCGCGGAGGTTACAGGTGATGGACTTCTTGTTCCGCGCCTCGCTGAGCCACCAGAGCGACACGCCGTCCGTCCGGCGCCCCAGGCGGCGGAGGTCGTCGCCTGCGCCGGGCTGCTCGACCTTGATCACCTCCGCGCCGAACTCGCCGAGAAGCGTGGCGCAGACCGGCGCCGCCACGAAGGTGGCCAGATCCAGCACTCTCAGCCCTTCCAGCGCCGCCGCCATCCTCCTCCTTATCGGGCACCCGCTGCGTCAAGTCAAGTCGCCCCACCGCCCGACCCGTCATCGAAAGCGCGAGCGAAGGCGCGACCCGACCGCAAGGGTCGGGTGCCCGCAGAGGTGGCTCGCCTCCGCTCGCGCGTTCCGCAGGCATCAGTGGGGTCGGGTCTCGCCGTTGACAGTGTCCGGATCCGACGGTAGAGTCCCTCATCATGCGTCCCTCCCTGCTCGTTCTCGCCCTGCTCCTCGCCGCCGTCTCCGCCCCGGCCCAGTCCCCCATCGAGGAAGCGCGGGCCGCGCTGGCGACCTATCACGAGGACGTGACGCGCCTGGACCGGGCCCGGGACGGTCTCGAGAAATTCCTCAAGACCGATTCGCGCGTGGAAGGCATGATCCTCCTCTCGCGCATCTACTTCCAGTGGGGCGACGTGCGCGCCAGTGACGACTCGGAGAGGCTCGCAGCCTACGACCGCGGGCGCGAGCTCGGCAAGCGGGCCGTGGAGCTGGGCCCCAAGAGCCCCGAGGCCCACTTCTGGTATGCGGTGAACACCGCCAAGTGGGGCCAGACCAAGGGGGCGATCCGCTCGCTGTTTCTCCTGCCCACGCTCCGCGAGGAGATCGACATCATCCTCACCCTCGCTCCCGAGCACCCCGGCGCCCTGCAGCTTGCCGGCAGCGTCGAGCTCGGTCTGCCCTGGGGAGACCTGGACAAGGCCGAAGCGGATTTCCGGAAGGGGCTCAAGATCGACCCCCATTACACGTCGGTGCGGGTGGATCTCGCCCGGCTCCTGATCAAGCGTGGCAAGTACCCCGAGGCGCGGCGGGAGCTCCAGCGCGTCCTGAACGAAAAGGAGCCGCGCTTCCTCGCCGACTGGACCGTCAAGCACACCAAGCGCGCCCGCGAACTGCTCGACGCCATCAAGGACAAGTCCTGAAGCGCGAAGGAAAGTGGCTCGCCCGGGCGCTCCGCGCCCCGATGAACGCCCGCACCCTCGGCCGGGTCATCGCGCGGCTCAAGGCCAAGGCGCCGGACTGGAACCCCACGGCCCTGGCCGAGGTCGCCGATCAGACCGAGCACGATCCGTTCAGGATCCTGATCGCCTGCCTCCTTTCCCTCCGGACGAAGGACGAGACCACGGGCCCGGCCGCCGAGCGGCTCTTCGCCCTGGCCCACACCCCGGAGGGGATGCTCCGCCTGACGCCCCGGCAGATCGAACGGGCAATCTTCCCGGTCGGCTTCTACCGGACCAAGGCGCGGGTGATCCTGGGCGTCTGCCGCGATCTCCTCGCCCGCTTTGGAGGCCGTGTGCCCGACGACCTCGACACGCTCCTCACGCTCAAGGGTGTCGGCCGGAAGACGGCGAACCTCGTCGTGACGGTCGCCTTCGGGAAGCCCGGCGTCTGCGTGGACACCCACGTCCACCGGATCAGCAATCGGTTGGGCTTTGTGAGGACCAAGACGCCGGAGCAGACGGAGCTCGCGCTGAGGCGAAAACTCCCTCCGCGCCACTGGATCGACCTCAACGACCTCCTCGTCACCTTCGGCCAGAACGTCTGCCAGCCGATTTCGCCCCGGTGCTCCACCTGCCCCGTCCGCGCCCTCTGCCCCCGCGTCGGCGTCACCCGCTCCCGCTAATCGTCGTCCTCGTCGTGTCCCGCGTGCTTCTTCGCCGGGGCAATCGCCGCGATAAACGCGTCGGGGGGGCCACCGAGGGTGGGCTGGATCGGGTGGGCCGTGGGGAAGTCGGTCGAGTTGGTGAAGCCGGTCAGGTGGGCTCGCCCGTGCCGGTCCACCCCGATGCCGAGGCCCACGTCGTCGGCGCTGCCGCCCAGGTACGTGGAGAAGCGCAGGTGCGAGCCCCGGGGGTTGAGCTCCGTCACAAAGGCATCGACGCCTCCGCCGAAGGATGGCTGGATGGGCTGCGCCAGGGGAAAATCGGCCGAAGTGGTGCCGCCGGTCACGTGGGCCCGGCCGTGCCGGTCCACGACAATCCCGAGGCCGAAGTCGTCGCCGCTCCCGCCCAGGTAGGTGGCGTAGCGGAGCCGGGAGCCGCTGCGGTTGAATTTGGCCACGAAGGCGTCCGACAAGCCACGGTTGGTCTGCTGGAGGGCGCCGGGAGTCGTGGGGAAGTCGGTCGAGACGGTTGAGCCGGTCACGTGGGCCCGGCCGCGCCGGTCCACCGCGATCCAAGCCCCGAAGTCGTCGCCGCTGCCGCCGAGGTACGTGGAAAAGCGGAGCGCCGAGCCATGGCGGCTCAGCTTCGCCACGAAGGCGTCGAAGCTCCCCCCGCCGAAGCCGGGCTGCACCGCCTCCGGCGTCGTGGGGAAGTCGGGGGAATTGGTCGAGCCGGTGACAAGGGCGTGGCCCTCCTCATCCACCGCGAGGCTCGTGGGGAACTCCGCGTCGCTCCCGCCCAGGTAGGTGGAGTAGATGAGGGCGGAGCCCCTTCGATTGAGTTTGGCCACGAACGCGTCGCCCCCCAAGTCACACGCCGTGCACCCGGCGAACGCGGGCTGGACAACCCCCGGAGTCGTGGGGAAATCGGTGGAGGCGGTTGACCCCGTCAGGTAGGCCCGGCCGTGCCGATCCACCACGAGACCGGTGCCGAAGTCGTCGGCGCTCCCGCCCAGATACGTGGAGTATCGGAGCGCCGAGCCGTCCCGGCTAAGCTTTGCCACAAAGGCGTCGAAGCCGCCCCCGTTAGCGGGCTGGACCGCGTGAGGGGTGGTGGGGAAGTCGGTCGAGTCCGTGAACCCCGACACGTGCGCGTGGCCGGCGTCGTCCACGGCGATGCTCCAGGCGGTGTCGTTCCCTGTCCCGCCGAGATAGGTGGAGTAGATGAGCGTCGATCCGTCTGGGGTGAGTTTGGCGACGAAGATGTCGGCGCCACCCGCCAGCGTGGGCTGAAAGGGACCGGCCGTGGGGAGGTCGGTCGAGCCGGTAATGCCGAGTACGTAGATGTTGCCGGACCGGTCGAGGGCGATCGCAGCCCCGTCGTCCCCGCTGCTCCCCCCGAAGTACGTGGCATACGAGAGCACCGGATCGATCACCAGGGGCCGACTCGGATCGTAGGCGGCCACCTGAAAGCCAACTTGGTAGGGCCCCTTGCGCACGTAACGGGCCGGGACACCCTGCCGAGTGCCGTTCGCCTCCTGGTACACGCGAGGCCTGTGCTGACGGATCGCGCCATGGGCGGTGTGGAGGACGAGATCGCCCTCACCATCGACTTCGAGTTTCGATTGGCCTTCGAAGGTCAGAACAATGGCTGCGGGATCGGCTCCAGGGGCGAGGATGAAGTCGTACTCGAGCTGCCGCTGGGTGCCGTAGTAGACGAGCGTCACCCCCGGATAGACCTCCTGATATTCAACCCTGGTGTATGCGGGGACGTTGCGGTGCCAGGTGGTCGGATCGTTGCCGATAAAGTAGTGGCTCCTGCCGGGCATCGCCCCCCGGCCCGCGATCGACGGCGCCGGCTTGGCGCCCTCCAGCGTGAGGCGAAGGACTGTTGGGAGCCCGTCGGGCTCGGCGTGAGTGGGGGAGGCCCGAGGCCGTCGAGGGCTGAAGGTCTTCCCTCCCCCCAGGACGAGCACCGCCTCAGAGCGAGTCAGGAAGAGCGTGTAGCCGTGGCCGCGGGCCAGGAACTTTACCTGAGGATCGGTTTGTCCGTGGTTGGCCTCGAAGCGGAGGGGCAGCCGAAGGTGCGCCGCCAACTCTCGGTTTGGCGACGCCTCCACCCTTCCGGGCATCACGCTGGTTCCTCCCGATGAGGCCAAGGCCAGCAGGCCGCAGATTATGGAACACGCGCGGCGGCGCGGATGGTACACGGGACCACTCCCTGGCAGTGCGTCGCGACCGGGAGGCCGCGTGGTGGAAGGATAAACGTATTATAAAGTGCCCTGCCGTCGGGTCAAGCGCGAAAGCCGGAGGAAGGCGACCGCCTGAGGCGGCGGAGCGTTTTCAGATTCCTGACGTCCGCGGCGTCGTTCTCCTTGGGGGTCTCCAGGACCATCGGGACGCGCGCGAAGCGCCGGTCGTTCAGGAGGCGGCGGAAAGCGCCGAGCCCGATCCGGCCCTTGCCGATGTGCTCGTGACGGTCGAGACCCGATCCGAGCGGGGCCTTGGCGTCGTTCAGGTGGAAGGCCAGGATTGAGCGGGCCCCCACGGTCGTCTCGCACGTCTGCAGCGTGCGGGCATACCCCGCCGGCGTCCTGATGTCGTATCCCGCGGCGAAGAGGTGGCAGGTGTCGAGGCAGATTCCCAGCCTCTCCGGTGACGCCACCCCGTCGAGAATGGCCTGGAGCTCCTCAAAGCGCGCCCCCACGGTGTGGCCGGCCCCCGCCGTGTTCTCCAGCACGATCTTGACCCGGTAGCCCCGGGTCCGCGTCGCGAGCTCGTCGAGCGCCCTGACGATCCGCGAGATCCCCGCATCCAGGCCACTCCCCTTGTGCGAGCCCGGGTGGATCACGGCGAAGCGGAGCCCGAGCGCCTCGGCCCGCTCCAGCTCGTCGGCGAAGGCGTCCACCGCCCGCCGCCAGTCGGCCTCGGCGGGCGTGGCGAGATTGATCAGGTAGGTGGAGTGGGCGAAGACCACCCTGATCCCCGTGGCCCGCTGCGCTCGCTTGAAGCGTCCGATCTCCTCGTCGGTCAATGGCCGCGCCGCCCACTGGACCTGGTTCTTGACGAAGAGCTGGACGACCGAGCAGCCGACGGCTTGGCCGCGCTCCAGCGCCAGGTGGAGGCCGCCGGCGATGGACATGTGGGCGCCGAGCAGGTCGGCGGCCGCCACCTACCGCGCTCCCGGGAACAGCTCCTCCAGGCGCCGGCGCCGATGGGCGAAGATCGTGGCGAGCTGCCGTCTGACCCACAGGGTGTGGAGCAGCCGGCCGAGGGGCCCCAGCGGGAGCCGGTAGGTGATCCGGTCCTCCACCGACGTGCCGCCCTTTTCCGCGCGGAAGAGGTGCCGGTGCTCCCAGCGCGCGTAGGGCCCGCGGACCTGGACATCCACGAACCGGTACGGCGGGTCGTACTCGCGGATCAGCACCCGCCACCGGAGCGGGATCCCCAGCCAGCGGATGCGAAAGTCGAAGACGGTGCCCGCCTCCAGCGGGTCGGGTGGCGAGGAGAGCAGCGCCGGCCTGAGCCAGGGCGGGTCGAGAACCTTGAGGTTCCGGGGATCGGCGAAGAACGGGAAGATCTCCTCGCGGGGCCGCGGGAGCCAGACGCGGAATTCCAGAACGTGGTCGGCCATGATCCCCGCGCTATCATAGGGAGGTGCCCGCGCTCAGTCAAACCCGCGCCTACGTCGCCCTGTTCCTGGTCGCGGCGCTCTGGGGGAGCTATCCGGCAGTGACCAAGCTGGCCCTCGCCGATCTGCCGCCCTTCACGCTCTCCGCGGTGCGCTGCGTTCTCGCCTCCGTGTTCCTGGGCGTCCTGCTCCTCCGGCGCGGTCTCCCCGACCTCAGGGCGCTGACGCTGGGCGACCTGAAAGACTTCGCCTTTCTCGGATTCTCCGGGATTGTCATTTCCACGACCTTCACGTATGTGGCCATCTCCCTCACCACCGCCTCCAACGCCGTCATCCTCCAGGCCTCCACCCCCGTCATCGTCGCCCTGGGCGCGCGATTCTATCTGGGCGAGCGCCTGAGCCGCCTCCAGTGGCTCGGCGTGGCGGTGTCGGCGGCCGGGATGCTGCTCGTGGTGAGTCGCGGGCAGTGGGCGGCGCTCCGCCTCGAGAACCTCCACACGGGGGATTTCATCGTCATCTTCTCCCTGATCGGGTGGAGCGCCTACACGATCTACGGCAAGCACGTCCTCGGGCTCCACTCGCCGGCGCTCGCGACGACGGCGTCCTACATCCTCGGCACGCTGATGCTCGTGCCCGTCGCCGTCGCCACGCTGCCGCTCTTCCCGGCGCCGCGCTTCGCGTCAGCCACGGCGTGGGCCGTCGTGCTCTACCAGGCGATCCTCGGCGCGGTGGCTCACGTTTGGTGGTACGAGGGCGTGCGGGCGGTGGGGCCGAGCCGGTCGGCCATCTTCATGAATTTCCAGCCGGTGGTGGGGGTCCTGCTCGCCGCCGCCCTCCTGAGGGAAACGATCGGCGCGGCGCAGCTCCTCGGGGGCGTGGCGGTCCTGATTGGCGTGGCGCTGACGACGCGCCAGAAGGACAAGGCCAGAGAGTAGCGTTCCCCCTCACCTCTTCTCCTCTCCCCCCCTGGGGAGAGGATCAAGGTGAGGGGCGCGCTAAACCTTCTTCGCCTCGGCGAGGATCTTCTCGGGGTCGGGGATTTCCCCCTTCCCGTAGCGCTCGACGAAGCGCACCCTGCCCTGCTTGTCCACGACGTAGGTGGCCCGGTAGTTGGCGTTCAGCTCCTCCCACCAGATCCCGTACTTCTTGACCGTCTCGCGGTGGACGTCGGCCAGCAGCGGGTAGCTGATCCCGCCGCACGCATTCTTCGCCCACGCCTCGTGGGAGAAGATGCTGTCGGTGCTGATACCCATGACCTGGGTATTCGCCGCCTCGAAGTCCTTCAGCCTGGCCTCGAAGCTGGGCATCTCCTTGGTTCAGCCCGGGGTCCAGTCGAGGACGTAGAAGAGGAGGACGACGTTCTTCTTGCCCTTGAACTCGCCCAGGGTGTACTCCGTGCCGCCGATTCCCTTCAGCTTGAAGTCCGGGGCCGCGTCGCCCACCTTGACCTCGGTGTCCGTCGTCATCGCTCGCTCCCTCCTTTCGCGCGGTATGGACTGCTCTGGCGGTTCACTATAGCCGAAGGTCGTGGGGCTTTCAACCGGGGCCGCTCCAGGCGCGCCTCGGGCTTTCGCCGTCGCCCCCAGAGGACATGCCGGTGGGCCTCCAGCAGCTCCTCGGCGGCCCCGAGATAGCCGGCCGCGGTCACCACCCGCTTCGTGTCCCAAAGGCGGCGGAGGCGCTCGCGGTGGCCCGGGTCGCGGAGGGCGTGGTGATCCATGATCACCCGGCAGTCCGAGGCCTCGATGATCCTGAGGAGGTTGTCAATCCCTCGATCGATGAGCCGGGTTCCAATCTGGCGCTCCAGGTAGCAGGGCGGCCCGGAGAGCAGCAGGAGGTCCGGGCGCTCGCGGATCAGGTAGGCCGTGGCCACCCCGGAGAGCGGCCCCTGGACGTCCGAGGCGTGGACGAACCTGAAGCCCTCGGCGCGATCGGTGACCGAGAGGGCCACCACGTAGCCCAGCCCGGTGCCCTCGACGCCGTGGGGGAGCGGCGGCGAGACCGTGAGCAGGACGTCGGGGGACTGCCAGCGGCGGCCCTCCGCCGCGTCGAGCCGGCAGTGGGGCCGGATCGCCTTCCAGAGCTCGCCCGCGCGGCGGCCCTGGGCGGGATTGATCATGCGCGCCGGATCCTTCGCCCAGACGCGCCGCCCGGCGTACAGCTGGGGATCGTAGCGGAAGTGGTCCTCGTGGTAGTGGCTGAGGAAGATCGTCTCGGCGCGCAGGGCGTACGCGGAAATGCGGTCGTTGGCGCGCTTGAGCGCGTCCCACTCCTCCTGGGCGGGCGGCAGCCGGTAGCGGCTGGGCGCCAGCGCCGCCCCGGGATCGATCAAGATCCGCGTCTCGCCGCACTCGGCGTAGGCCGCCATGGAGCGGACGCCGAGCGACTCCGCCGCCAGCGGAACCACCTTCATCGCGGCTGTTCCCGGCGGCAGGACCCGCGGGCGGGCATGGCCCCTAGATGCAGCGACCGCCGTCGATCTCGAGACACGTCCCGGTCAGCATCTGGGCGTCCTCCGAGGCCGCGAAGAGCGCCGCGCGGGCGACGTCCTCGGGCGTGTTGAGTCGGCCGAGCGGGATGGTCCGAACCATGGCCTCGCGTCCCTTCTCGTCCACGACCGTCTTGCCCATGAAGGTGGGGAGCATCGGCGTGTCGGTCGCCACCGGGGCGAGGGCCACGACGCGGATCTTGCTCGGCGCCAGCTCGAGCGCCAGGGCCTTGGTCCAGGCGATGACGGCGCCCTTGGAGGCCCCGTAGGCGTTCAGCCCGGGGCGCGGCCGGATGGCCGCCGTGGAGGCGGTGTTCAGGATCACGCCTCCGCCCTGCTTCTTCATCACCGGCACCGCGTGCCGGCAGCCCAGATAGACGCCCCTCACGTTGATGGCCATGATCCTGTCGAAGGTGGCCTCGTCCAGGTTCTCGACGGACGTGGGCGCCTGGGGGACGCCCGCGTTATTGAACAGGATGTCCAGCCGGCCCCACGTGGCCACCGTCCGCTCCACCATGCCCTGGCAGTCCTCGCTCCGCGACACGTCCGCCCGGATCACGAGCGCCTGGCCCCCGGCCTTCTCGATCTGCTGGGCCGTCTCCTTCGCCGCGCCCTCGTTGATGTCGGCGCAGGCGACCCGCGCGCCCTCGCGGGCGAAGAGGAGCGCCGTCGCCCACCCGATTCCGGACCCGGCCCCCGTGATCAGCGCCACCTTTCCTTGCAGTTTCATGGTTGGCCTCCTTGCTCTTGCCTGATGTCCACGACTTGGCCCCCGGTCGCGCGGAGCAGTTCCTGGGGAGAAATCGGGAAGACGCATTCGGGGACACCGCCCGCGGGGTAGATGACCTCGTGCTGGAGGAGATCGCGGTCAATGTAGGTCGGCAGCGGGGTCGCGTGCGCGAGCGGCGGGACCCCGCCGATGGCGAATCCCGTCGCTTGCTTGACGGTTTCCGCGTCGGCCTTCCGGATCTTCCCCCCGGTGAGCCGCTCCAGCTTTCGCTCGTCCACCCGGTTGGCCCCCGAGGCAATGGCAAGGAGGGGGGTGCTGTTGGAGGTGAAGACCAGCGACTTAGCGATCCGGGCCACGTCGACTCCCAGCGCCCGCGCCGCCTCGCGTGAGGTTCTGGCGCTCACCGGGAGCTCGATGAGGGTCCGGGCGATGCCGAGGGCCACGAGCGCCTCCTGCACCTTCAGCGCGGCGGGCTTCATCCCCTGCCGCCTAGCCGGCCAGCTCGGCCATCAGCCGAACGACCTCCGGCCGGGACGTCCGGCAGATGAGCGTGGTGACCCCCGCCTCCTCGTACGCGGCGACCCGCTCCCGGATCCGCTCGCGCGGGCCGCAGAGCGCGACCTCGTCCACCAGCGCGTCGGGCACCGCGGCCTCGGCCTCGCCCTTCTTGCCGGAAAGGTAGAGGTCCTGGATCTTCTCGGCCGTCGTTGTAGAAGTTCTTCCCCCGCGCCCCCATCCCTCCGATGTAGAGGGCCAGGTTGGGCTTCACCGCGCTCCGGCAGGCCGCAACGTCGTCGCCGAGGACGATCGGCACCGTGGGCGCGATATCGAACGTCGCCGGCGATTTCCTTCCTCCCGCCTGGGCGAAGCCCGCGTCCAGCGACGGGCGATAAATCCTCATGCGCTCCGGCGAGAAGAAGACGGGGAGCCAGCCGTCGGCGATCTCGGCGGCCAGGGCCACGTTTTTCGGGCCGATGGCCGCCAAATAAATGGGGATGTCGGCCCGGCCGTGGAGGATGGACTTGAGGGGCTTGCCGAGTCCCGTGGCGTCGGGGCCGGCGTACGGGATCTGGTAGTGCTCGCCCTTGTGCTCGAGCGGCTTCTCCCGCTGCCAGATGGCCCGCACCACGGCCACGTACTCGCGCGCCCGGCCGAGGGGCTTCCCGTAGGCCACCCCGTGCCACCCCTCGATGACCTGGGGCCCCGAGGCGCCGATCCCCAGGAGGAAGCGCCCGCCCGCTAGCTGATCCAGGGTCGTGGCGGTCATCGCCGTCATGGCCGGAGGGCGCGCCGGCATCTGCATGATGGCGGAACCCAGACGCACCCGCTCGGTGCGTGCGGCCAGGAAGGCCAGCGGCGTCACCGCGTCGCTGCCGTACGCCTCCGCCGCCCACACCGAGTGAAAGCCGAGGCGCTCGGCCTCCAGGACGAGGGGCAGGTTCAGCGTGAACGTGGAGCCGGAGTAGCCGAGATTGAGTCCGAGCCGCATGGCTGCTCTCCTATCGCCCGGGGTGGCGCCGCGGCCCCGTCCACCGGCAGCGCGCCAGGTCCACCTTGCCCCGCTGGAATTGGACGCCCTCCTGCTCGAGCCGGACCCGCTGGGTGATCATTCCGCTCACGTTCCCCCTGAGGCTGATCCCGCCGCGGGCGTTGACCACGCGCTGCCAGGGGATGTCGTGGGGGCAGCGCTGCATCGCGGAGCCGACGGCCCGGGCCGCCCGGGGATCGCCCAGGAGCGCGGCGAGCTGGCCGTAGGTCGCCACCGTGCCCCGGGGGATCCGCCTGACCAGGCGG
>JACPCF010000120.1 GCA_016179965.1 Candidatus Rokuibacteriota bacterium
CCGCGATCTTCACGGAGACGCTGCGGCAGGCCGGCGCCGAGCCCGCCCAGGCGCTCCACGTCGGTGACGACGCCGGCGCTGACGTGGCGGGGGCTCGAGCCATCGGCATGCGGGCCGGCCACTTCAGCGCCCGGGGCGGTAACGGCGCGCCGGAGGCCGACTTCGTCCTCCACTACCTGGCTGAGCTCCCCGACCGGCTGAAGCCTTTGCTCTAGTTCGTTCGCCGCTGTTTTACGGTTGCCAGGCCGACGGGCACCGGAGTAATATCGAGCGCGGCCATGGAACTGTCCGAGCTCAAGGCGAAGATCCGCGACATCAAAGACTTCCCCACCGAGGGCGTCCTCTTCAAGGACATCACCACCCTTCTGAGGGAAGCGCAGGCCTTCAAATACGTCGTGACGCAGCTGGCCCTGCGCTACATCCAGGAACGCGTGGAGCTGGTGGTGGCCATCGAGTCCCGCGGGTTCATCTTCGGTGGCGCCCTGGCGGCCGAGCTGGGCGCGGGATTCGTCCCGGTCCGGAAGCTCGGCAAGCTCCCCGGGAAGACCATCGAGGTGGAGTACGAGCTGGAGTACGGACGGGACGCCCTGGCCATCCACGAGGACGCCATCCGGCCCGGCCAGCGGGTGCTGGCGGTGGACGACCTGCTCGCCACCGGCGGCACCATGGCCGCCACGCTCCGGTTGATCGAGCAGCTGGGCGGCCACGTGGTGGGCGTCGCGTTCCTGATCGAGCTGGCGTTCCTCAAGGGGCGCGAGAAGATCAAGCAGTACCCCCTGCATTCGCTGATCGTTTATGACTAGCCGCGCGCTCGTCGGCGGCCTGGCGCTGGCGGCCATCCTCCTCGTCGCGGTCGTGCCCCTCGGGGCCGAGGAGGTGCGCCCAGCCCTGAACGCCCCCATGATTCTGAACCTGCTCGCGCTTCCGGTGGAAAAGCCCGAGGCCGCGTTCCAGGAATCTCTCCGCGCCGCCCCCGCGTCGCGAGCGGCGCGCGGGTGGGAGCAGCTCGAGGACGGCAGCTACCGGTACGGCGACTCCCGGCTCACCGTCATCATCAAGAATCCCTGCCCCGAAGGGAAACCCGACGTCCCGCTGGCTCTGCCGGGCCGCAGCCGCTAGTCGTTAGAGAGCTCCCGGACACGATGAGCCAGGCCCCTATTGCTCCGTTTCCCTTCGATCCGGCGCTCGCGGTCAGGTTCGTGGACGCATGTTGGTTTTCGCACGACGGGCAGTGGTTCCTCAAGGTCAAGGACCGGTTCGGCCTCGAGGCCGCGATGGAGCTGAACGAGGCCGCGGTCCACGCGATGGGGAAGATCGAGGCGCGGCGGGTCCGGGACCTCACCGGGATCGGCGAGATCAACGACTGCGTCGGCTTTGCCCGCTTCTTCGAGACCTTCCGGGCGCTGCGGGGCGTCTCCCCGGGTGAGGGTTGGCGCATCGTCTCAACGGATCCGGACCACCTTGAGCTGGCCGCCCCAGGCTGCTTCCTTGCCGAGATGGCCATCGCGGCGAGGATGGAAGGGATGGGCGTGGGGAACTTTCCCGGCTGCCGCGGGTTCCGCAGCCGGATCCGGGGGTGGGGGCTCGTCCTGTCCTCCCAGTTCGACTTTATCGATGAGGAACGCCCCGGCGAGCCGGGGAGCGGCATCGTCTGCCACCACCGGATCAGCCGGGTTCAGAGAGGAAGCTGAGGGTGGCGATCAAGACGGTTGGGGTCATCGGCTGCGGGCTGATGGGGTCGGGGATCACGCAGGTCTCGGCCCAGGCGGGCTTTCCCACGGTAGTCGTCGAGGCGAATCAGGCGCTGCTCGACAAGGGGCTGGACGGCCTCCGAAAGACCCTGGACGGGCTCGTGGCCAAGGCCAAGCTCGAGGCGAAGGACCGGGACGCGATCCTGGGGCGTGTCACGGGCTCGACGCGCCTGGAGGACCTCAAGGCGTGCGACCTGGTGGTGGAGGCGATCACCGAGAACCAGCCCCTCAAGAACGAGACCTTCGCCAGGCTGGACCAGCTCTGCCCGCCCCACGCGGTGCTGGCCTCCAACACCTCCTCGTGCAACATCACCGCCATGGCTGCGGCCACCAAGCGGCCCGCCCAGGTGCTGGGGCTCCACTTCTTCAACCCGGTCCCGCTGATGAAGCTCGTCGAGGTCGTGCGGACGATCCTGACCGACGAGGGATCCGTCAAGACGGCGCGCGAGTGGGTCCAGGCGATCGGCAAGGTGCCGGTGGACGTCAAGGACGCCACGGGCTTCATCGTGAATCGGCTCCTGGTGCCCTACCTCCTGGAGGCGATCCGCATCTACGAGTCGGGGCTCGCCTCGCTGGAGGATATCGATCAGGCGATGAAGCTCGGCTGCGGCTACCCGATGGGGCCGTTCACCCTGCTGGACCTGGTCGGGCTGGACACGGCGATGTACGTGGCCGAGGTGATGTTCGAGGAGTTCCGCGAGGCGCGCTACGCCCCGCCGCCCCTCCTGAAGCGCATGGTGATGGCCGGCCATCTCGGGCGGAAGACCGGGCGCGGCTTCTACGACTACAGCAAGCGGTAGGCCGGATGCAGCAGCTCTACTACCTGACTGACGAGCAGCGGGCGGTTCGCGACCTCGTGCGGGAGATCGCGCGGGAGAAGATCGCGCCCGTCGCCGCCTTGTACGATGAGACGGAGAGCTATCCCGAAGAGATCATGAAGCTCCTGGCCCAGCAGGGGCTGATGGGGATCTGGGTGCCTGAGGCCTATGGCGGCACGAACATGGGGGCGCTCGCCGTGGCGCTGGTCGCGGAGGAGATCGCCTGGGCGTGCGCGGCGACGGCCACCAACTGGGGCGCGACGCCGCTCGGCGGCTACCCGATTCTCCTGGCGGGCACCGAGGAGCAGAAGCGCCGCTACCTGCCGCGCCTGGCCAGCGGCGAGCTCCTCGCCGCCTACTCGCTCTCGGAGCCGGGCGCGGGATCGGACGCCGCCAGCCTCCAGACGACCGCGGTGCGGAAGGGCGACCGCTACATCCTGAACGGGACGAAGCTCTGGTGCTCGAACGGCTCGAACGCGGGGGTGATCACCCTCTTCGCCACGGTGGACCGGACGAAGGGGGCGAAGGGGATCACGGCCTTCCTGGTCGAGCCGACCTTCCCCGGCTTCGCGGTCGGGAAGAAGGAGAAGAAGATGGGCATCCGCGCCTCGCCGACGGTGGCGCTCCATCTTCAGGACTGCGAGGTGCCGGTGGAGAACAGGCTGGGAGCCGAGGGAGAAGGATTCCGCATCGCCATGAGGACGCTGGACTTCACGCGGCCGATGACGGGCGCCACGGCGGTCGGCGTCGCCCAGGCGGCGCTGGACGCCGCGCTGGCCTACGCCAAAGAGCGGCGCCAGTTCAACCAGCCGATCGCGGCGTTCCAGGGGATCCAATTCATGCTGGCGGACATGGCCATGCAGGTCCACGGCGCGCGGCTCATGGTCCACCACGTGGCGAGCCTCGTGGACCGGGGCGCTCCGGCGACGGTGCTCGAGGCGTCGATGGCCAAGTGCTTTGCGGCGGATGCAGCCATGAGCGTGGCCACGGACGCCGTGCAGATCTTCGGCGGCGTCGGCTACACCCGGGAGTTCCCGGTGGAGCGCTTCATGCGCGACGCCAAGATCATGCAGATCTACGAGGGCACCAACCAGATCCAGCGGATGATCATCGCCGAGCAGCTCCTTCGAGACCGATAACGCCCGGCCCTTGCCAGCAGGCGGGGGCGGGTTGTATTCTGAAGCCCCTTTCGCCGTCATCAATCATCATTACAAGGAGGCTGACCATGCTGAATCGGCGGACCTTCCTCAAGGCGACCGGGGCCGCGGCGGGCGCCGCGGCGCTCGGGTTCCCCGCGGTGCTGCGCGCCCAGCCCAAGGAGATCAAGATCGGCGCCGTGCACCCCGTGACCGGACCTCTGGCCGAGATCGGCCAGGCCTGCCGGCTGGGCGCCCAGATGGCGGTGGAGGCGATCAACGCCGTGGGCGGCATCAAGTCCATGGGCGGGGCCAAGCTGGTGCTGCTCCCCGGGGACTCGGAGACCAAGCCCGACGTAGCGCGGACGGTGGCCGAGCGGCTCATCAACGAAGGCGCCGTGATGCTCACGGGGGCGTTCCACTCCGGCCACACCATGGCCATGGTGCCCGTCGCCCAGCAGCGGCGTGTGCCGTTCCTCGTGGACATCTCAGCGGCCGACGTCATCACGCTCAACGTGGCTCAATCGGTGAAGGAGGGGAAGCAGAAGACCCAGTACGTGTACCGCAACTTCCCCACGACGACGGCCTTCGGCCGGAAGGCGATCCAGTTCATGAACGAGATCTTCAAGGCCACTGGGACCTCACCGAAGCGCGCCGTGCTCATGTACACCAACGACCCCTTCGGAAAGCCCCAGTCGGAGGGGTTCATCAAGGCCCATAAGGAACAGGGGGCTCCCTTCGAGATCGTGGAGGTGATCCCGTTCCCCGAGGTGCCCACGGACCTCTCGACGGAGGTCGCCAAGGCCAGGGCCGCCAAGCCCGACATCATTTGCCCCATCACCAGGGCAGTCTCCGCGACGCTGCTCCTCCGCGAGCTGGCCAAGCAGCGGGTGGACATCCTGGGCGTGATCAGCCCGGGGGCCCCGGGGCTCTACGAGAAGGGCCAGATTGACGCGCTGGGGAAGCTGATCGAGTACACCATGGACAATGTGCCGTGGATCAACCCGCTGAGCGCCAAGACGCGGAAGATCGCCGAGGAGTACGCCAAGCGGTCCGGGGGGAAGACCTTCGACACCAACTCCGGTTACTCCTACGAGGCGATCACGATCATGGCCGACGTCCTGGAGCGGGCCCGCTCCACGGATCCCGACGCGCTGGTCGAGGCGATTCGGGCCACCAACATGAAGGACCCCATCATGGTGGCGGGGGGGCCGGTTCGCTTCAACGAGGTGGGGGACAACGCCAACGCGTCCACGGCCATGATCCAGATCCTCAGTCAGAAGCCGCTGGTCGTCCATCCGAAGGAGTCGGCCGAGGCCAAGCTGGTCTTCCCGGCCCCGAAGTTCTGGGAACGCGGGTAACACTCGGAGGGGGTCTCGACGACCCCCTCCGATGCCTCCCCCAAGGGGTTGCGCGGGCCAAGCCCGCGCTCGAACTCCCGCGCTCGTCACGCTAGCGCCATGGACCCAATACTGCTCGGGCAGGCCGCGCTGAACGGATTCCTGTTCGGCGGTGTCTACAGCCTCATGGCCGTGGGACTCTCGCTGATCTTTGGCGTCATGCGCGTCATCAACATCGCCCACGGCGACATGATGGTCTGGGGGAGCTACCTCGCATTCATCCTGGCGTTCCGCCTCGGCCTGGACCCGTTCGTCTCGTTCGTGCTCTGCGCGGCCGCCCTCTTCTGCCTGGGCGTGGTGGTCCAGCGGGGGCTGGTGAACCGCGTCCTCAACGCGCCCCACGAGATGCAAATCTTATTAATGCTGGGCGTTGCCCTGGTGTTGGAGAACCTGGCCCTGGTGGTCTTCGGCCCCGATACTCGCCGCACCGAGTCGGCCTACGGCCTGGCCACGGTCTGGTTCGGGCCCATTTTTGTGGACGTCGCCCGGCTGATCACCTTCGCCCTCGCCCTGGCCCTGTCGTGCGCCCTCTACCTCTTCCTCTTCCGGAGCGACCTGGGCAAGCTGATCCGCGCGGCCGCCGACAACGGCTATGGGGCGCTCGTGATCGGCGCCGACGTCGAACGGATCTATACGGTGGCCTTCGGGATCGGGGCGGCGTGCGTGGGAGCGGCGGGGGCCCTGATGAGCGCGCTCCTGCCCTTTTCGCCGGCCGCGGGGTTCGCCCAGACCGTCACCTCCTTCAACATCGTCATCATCGGGGGAATGGGGAGCCTCCTGGGGGCGTTCCTGGGCGGGCTCATCGTCGCGGTGGCTGAAAGCCTCGGCGCGGTGTTGCTGGTCCCCTCGCTCAAGGAGCTGGTCGGCTTCGTCCTGCTCGTCCTGATCCTCCTCTTCCGCCCGCAGGGGCTGTTCGGGGGGAAGACGCCGTGAGGTGGGCGGCGCTCGGCGCGCTCGCCGTGCTGCTCGTGCTTCCCAACTTCCTGGGATCGTACCTCCTGACCGTCTTCATCTTCATCTTCTTCTACGCGTACCTGGGACAGGCCTGGAACCTCCTCGGCGGATACGGCGGCCAGATCTCCCTGGGCCACGCCGCCTTCGTGGGGATCGGCGGCTACACCTCGACCTACCTGGCCATGACCTACAAGCTCTCCCCCTGGATCGGCATGTTCGTCGGAGGCGCCGCTGCGGCGTGCCTCGGCGCAGTGATTGGATATCTCGGCTTCCGCTTCGGCCTGCGGGGGTTCTACTTCATTCTGCTCACCGTGGCCTTTGCGGAGATCTGCCGGCTCGTCGTGTCCCACGTGGAGGCGCTGGGCGGCGCGCTCGGGCTCTTCATCACCTTCAGCGGGGATCCGTGGCAGTTCCAGTTCAGCGACAACCGGTATTACTACTACATCGCCCTCGGGCTCATGCTCGCCGCCATGGGCATCGTGGCCCTCGTCGAGCGGAGCCGGATGGGCGCGTATCTGGCCGCCATCCGGGAGGACGAGGACGCCTCCGAAGCGCTGGGCGTCAACGCCTTCGGCACGAAGCTCGCCGCCATCGTCCTGTCGGCCTTCCTGACCGGCGTGGGCGGGACCTTCTACGCCAACTATCTCTTCTCCCTCCAGCCCAACACAGCCTTCGGGATCCCGCTCTCCGTCGAGATCATCCTCCGGCCCATCGTCGGAGGGTCGGGAACGCTCATGGGCCCTATCCTGGGCTCCTTCATCCTGAGCCCCCTGGCCGAAGTCTCCCGGGCGTATTTCGCCAAGGGAGGGCTCTCCGGCGTTCATCTGATCGTCTATGGCTCGCTGCTCATCGCCGTGGTGCTCTTCTTTCCACGGGGTGCCTACCCGTACCTCCGAGGACTCGTCCGTGGCCGCAGAGGGGGGGCCTGAGCGTGCTGGAAGTCCGGGGCCTGTCCAAACGGTTCGGCGGCCTCCAGGCGGTGTGCGATCTCTCCCTCAGCATGGCGGAGGGCGAGGTGCTGGGGCTGATCGGGCCCAACGGGGCGGGGAAGACCACCGCGTTCAATCTGATCTCCGGCTTCCTCGTTCCCGATTCGGGGGAGATCAAATTCCGGGGGCGTTCGGTCGTGGGGCTCCGTCCCCACCAAATCTGTCACCTCGGGCTGACCCGCACCTTTCAGCTCGTGCGGCCCTTTCCCCACCTGAGCGTGCTGGAGAACGTCAAGGTCGGCGCCCTCGCGCGGACGGCCTCCGTGCGAGAGGCGGCCGGGAAGGCCCGTCACGTGCTGGAGGAGGTCGGCCTCCTGGCGAAGGTCGAAGTCCACGCCGGAGAGCTCACGCTGGCGGAGCGGAAGCGGCTGGAGCTCGCGCGGGCGCTGGCCACGGAGCCGGTCCTGCTCCTGTTGGACGAGGTGATGGCCGGGCTCACCGCCACGGAAACGGAGCGGATCGTCGAGCTGATCCGCGCCATCAACCGTCGAGGGGTCGCCATCCTCCTCATCGAGCACGTCATGCGCGCGGTCATGTCCCTCTCGGGGCGGATCATCGTGCTCAACTACGGCGAGCGGATCGCCGAAGGCCCGCCGGCCGTGATCGCGAACGACGCCCGCGTCATCGAGGCCTACCTGGGCGAAGAGTATGTCGGCGCTACTCAGGGTTGATGCCATCGAAGTCGGCTACGGGGATCTCACCGCCGTCAGGGGGGCGAGCCTCGAGGTCCGGCCGGGGGAGATCGTGGCCCTCATCGGCTCCAACGGGGCCGGGAAAACCACCACCCTCCGGGCGATCTCCGGCCTCCTGCCGATCCGGCGGGGTTGCATCGAGTTCGAGGGGGATCGCCTGGATGGGCTTCAGCCGTCGAAGGTGGTGGCCCGCGGGATCGCGCACGTCCCCGAGGGGCGCCAACTCTTCCCGACGATGACGCTGCTCGAAAATTTGGAGCTGGGCGCCGGCGCCGGGGCCCCCCGCGCCGGCAAGGCGGAAAGCCTCGAGTGGGTGTTCCAGCTGTTCCCGCGGCTCCGGGAGCGCCAGCGCCAGCTGGCCGGCACCCTGTCGGGCGGGGAGCAGCAGATGGTCGCGATCGGCCGGGGCCTCATGGCCCGCCCCAAGCTCCTGATGCTGGATGAGCCTTCGCTCGGATTGGCCCCCGTCGTGGTCAGGGCGATCTTCGACAATCTCTTGGAAATCAACCGGAAGGGTATGGCAATATTGGTGGTGGAGCAGAACGTGCTGCGGGCATTGCAGCTTTCCCACCGGGGCTATGTGCTCGAGAACGGCCAGGTCGTTCTCGATGGGCTCCGAGAGACCCTGCTGGCCGACGGCCACATCAAGCAGGCCTACCTGGGCCGCTAGGCCGGGCTGAGGGGCGCTCCCCGTGCGCTGGTCCACGCGAGTTCTTCTCTCTTCGCTCGCCGCCGTGCTGATTCCGCTCATCGTCCTGACGGCGGTGGGTGTTCCCTCGATCGCTGACCAATTTTCCCAATCCACCGAAGCGGCCCTTCAGGGCTCCGTCCGGGCCGTCGCCGCGCTCATGACGAGCGGCCTCGAAGACCTCCGCCGGGAGGCGCGGCTCCTCGCCCGCGACCCCACGATCGTCCAGGGAGTGGTGAAGAGCGACTGGGGAGTCCTCGCGCGGGGGGCGTCTCCGCGCCTGCTGTCGCTGACGCTGGACCGGGTCGCCGACTTGATCGTCATCGTGGATGAGCGGGGGGCGCCGCTCGTCCGCGTTCCCGCCTCGGCCGAGGCGCCGGCCGGGGGCCTGGCGGTCGGATCGGCCGGCTCCGTGGCGGCCGTTCGCCTCGTGTCCGGTGTCCCCATGCTCCTGGGAGCCGCGCCGGTGGTGAGCGATGGGCGCGCCCTCGGGACCGTCGTGGTGGGGAGAAAGCTGGAGGGGATCGCCAAGCGGCTCGGGGCCAACGCGTTTCCCATGGAGCTGGTTTTCATCGCCGGCGGGGAATCCGTCTACACGACCCTGGCGGGGGGCGCGGCCGCCGTTCGGTGGACGGAGGCCGCGCGGGCGGGCCGCGCGGAGGTCCACGGCACCTCGTACCTCCTGCGGACGGTCGGCCGGTGGCCCGACGGGACGCTCTGGCTCCTGGCCCCGGACGCCGAGATCCGCGCGACCCAGCGAGTCCTCTGGACGTGGGTCGCGGGGTTCGTGCTCTTCGCGGCCTCCGCGACCTTCGCGGCCACCTGGATCCTGACGCGGCGCGTGCTTCAGCCGATCGAGGCGCTCGGCGAGGGCACCCGTCGGGTGGCGGGGGGCGACTTCGCCGCGCGCGTGCCCGTCCCGCTGGGTCGGGAGGCGGAGCTCGGGGACGCAGGTCGGGCCTTCAACGAGATGGGTGTTTCTCTCCAGCGCTGGCGCTGGGAGGCGGAGCACAAGAACCGGGAGCTCGAGGCCCTCAACGCCGTCGCTCTCACTGTGAACCGAACGATCGACCTCATCCCGACAGCCGAGGAGACCCTCGAGGTGGTCCGGCGGGTCGCTGAGATGGATGTCGCCGCCCTTTATCAGGTCGATTCAGGCGGCGAGACGCTCTCCCTCGTCGCTCAGCGCGGGCTCGGCCCTGAGGTGGAGGAGCGGGTCAGGGTCCGGCCCGTGGAGGGGTCGCAGCTCGGCAAAGCCGTGAGGAGCGGCCGCCCAAGCGTCGCTCACGGCCTCTCGAGCGCCGTCGGTTCGGACAGCGCGCTCGGCTCGCTGGCGGAGGAGCGCGGGCATCAGACCCAGCTCGCCCTGCCCATCCCGATCAAGGGCGAGGTGTGGGGCGTCATGGCCCTTGTGGCCTCGACCCCGCGCGAGTTCGGCCCCGAAGAGATGCAGCTCATGGAGGCCGTCGCCTACCAGGTCGGCGTGGCGGTCGAGCGGGCGTCGCTGTTTGCGGAGACCCGCGAGAAGGGGCAGCGGCTCGAGAGCCTCGTCGGCGTGGCCCAGACGGTGACCTCCAGCCTCGACCTCCGCGAGGTGCTCCAGGCCGTCGTTCAGGCCGCCTCCCGCCTCATCCCCGGATCGTCGGTGCGCCTCTGGACGGCCGAGGAGGACCGCCTCGTCCTCCAGGTGGAGAGCGGGACGTCCGTGGCGGCGTTCGGGGGACGACACACCAACTTCGCCGTCGGCGAGGGGCTGGTGGGGCACGTGGCCGCGACGCGGGAGCCGCTGGTGGTCGAGCGGGTGCAGGAGGATCCACGGACCGTCAACGTCGAGTGGATGGGGCGGGAGGGCTACGTGTCGTACGCGGGGGTGCCCCTCCTCTTCCAGAATCGGCTCCTCGGAGTCCTCGCCATCCTGACCCGGCGGCTGCATCGCCCGAGCAAGGAGGAGATGGAGCTCCTGGTCTCCTTCGCCACTCAGGCGGCCATCTCGATCGAGAACGCCCGGCTCTATACCGAGGCGTCTCGGAGCGCGGCCGAGCATCAGGCCCTCCTCGAGGTCGGGGCGCTCATCGGCTCCACACTCAAGGTGGAGCGCGTCCTGGACGTGATCGTGGAGCGGGCCCGGGCCTTGCTGGGCGTGCGCTCGGCCGGGATCTTCAAGCTGGACGCCGCCTCCGGCTCGCTGGCCTACGAACGGGGTATCGGGCTGTCGCCGGAGTTCGTTCAATCGCTGCGCGTTCGGGTGGGGGAGGGGACCTCGGGCAAAGCCATCCGCTATCGGGCCCCGGCCTGGTCCGCGGACCTCCTGAACGACGGCGCCATCGCGCTCAGCGACGAAGCCCGGGCCCTCGTCACCCGGGAGGGATACCGGGCCGTGCTCTCCGTCCCCATCCTCATCAAGAACCAGCCCTACGGCGTCTTGGCCGTGTACTGGTGGGAGCCGTATTCGCCCACGTTCTCGGAGATCCGGCTCTTGAGCGCCCTCGCCGGCCAAGCGGCCGTGGCGCTGGACAACGCGCAGCTCTACGAGGCGGCCACGCGACGGGGGAAGCGCCTGGAGGCCCTCGCCGGGCTCACCCAGACCCTGACGGCCACGCTGAGCGTCGAGGAGGTGCTGGGGAGGGTAGTCAGGTCGGCCGTCGAGCTGTTCGGCTCCAGCGTCTCGCGCCTCTGGCTCCTGGACGAGGACGGCGAGACCCTGTCGCTCCGGGCCCACGCCGGGTCGCTGTCCGACGTCCTCGGCTTCACCCGGTTGCGGGTGGGGGAGGGGCTCATGGGATGGATCGTGGCCAACCGGGCGCCCCTCGTGGTCCCCGACCTCCGGGAGGAGCCCCGGGTGAAGAACCGCGAGCGAATCCGGCTCGAGGGGACCGTTTCGTTCGCGGGGGCGCCCCTCCTGCTCGGCGATCGTGCCCTGGGCGCCCTGTCCATCGCGGTACGGGAGGCGCACGAGTTCAGCGAGGAAGAGGTGAGCCTGCTCCAGTCCCTGGCCAACCACGCGGCGATCGCGTTCGAGAACGCCCGGCTCTTCGCGCTGGAGCAGACCCGACGGGGCCAGGTCGAGGCGCTCGTGGAGATCGAGCGCGAGCTGACGGCCGAGCTGAACCCGGACCACCTTCTGGACCTGATCATCCAGCGCGCCGGCGCCCTGCTGAAGGCCCGGGGCGTCGTCTTCCTCCTGGACGAGGCCGGCGGGACGCTGGCGCCCAGGGCGTGGTACGCCATGCCGCCCCAGGTCCGCGACGTGCGCATTCCGCTCGGCGTCGGCATTGCCGGCACCGCGGCCGCCGAGGGGCGGGGCTTGCTGGCCAACGACTTCTCCAGCACGCCGTACGCCGCCTCCCTGATCCAGCACGGGATCCCGCTCCTGGGAAGCGGCCACGTGATGGCCCAGCCCCTCGTCTCCCACGAGCGGCTCCTGGGCGTGATCACCGTGAGCCGGGAGGAGGGCAACCCGCGCTTCACCGAAGGGGACCTGGAGACCTTCGGGAGCTTCGCGACCCAGGCCGCCATCGCGCTGGAGAACGCCCGGCTCTACCGCGAGGCGCGGGAGCACGCCGAGCGCCTCAAGGCCCTGGACGAGGTGAACCGCCTCGTCTCCTCCTCGCTCCAGGTGGAAGAGGTGCTGAAGAACATCGCGCAGGCCGTGTCCACCTTCTTCGAGGCGCCCCAGGCCCATGTGTGGGTGGTGGAGCCGGGGGGCCAGCGGCTGCGCCGCTCCGTCACGGTCGGCGACCCCGAGGTCGCCGCCGGGCTCGTGGACGACATGGCGTTCGGCGAGGGCGGCGTGGGCTGGGTGGCCCAGCGGCGCGAGCCGATCGTGTGGACCGATCTGGAGAAGGACACCCGGGTCCTGCGCCGCACGTGGGCGCTGCGCCACGGGCTCCGGTATTACACCGCCTACCCCATCATGCTGGGCGACCGATTGCTCGGGGCGATCACGATGCACCGGCACGCCCCCTACCCGGTGACCCCCGAGACCCAGGCGCTGCTCGGGTCTCTCGTCGCCCAGGCGGCGGTGGCTCTCGACAACGCCCGGCTCTACGCCGAGACCACTCAGCGCCTCAAGGAGACCCAGATCCTCCTGGCGGTGGGCCAGGTGCTCTCCCAGAACCTGCCGCCCCAGGAGGCGATGCGCCAGGTGGCGCGGGAAGTCGCCCACGCCTTCGGGGCAGACATGGTGGGGGCGTACTTCCTCGACGCGCGGAAAGAAGCCCTGGTTCCCCTGGCGGGGTATCGGGTCCCGAAGCGCCTCCTCTCGACATTTCTCCAGACCCCGTTTCCCGCCTCACGGTTCCCGATCCTCGAGGAAGTGTGGCGGACGAAAAAGCCCGCGTGGACGTCCGACGCCATGAACGACCCCCGGCTCGCCCCGGAATACCTGGCGGCCATTCACCCTCGCGCCGGACTCGTCGCGCCGACGCTGGTCCGGGGAGAGATCGTCGGCGGTCTCATCCTCGTCTGGTGGACCCCCGGGCGGACTTTTTCTCCCGCCGAGCTTCGCCTGATCGAGGGCATCGCCTCCCAGGTGGGGCTGGCTCTCGAGAACGCCGACCTTGCGCGCCAGACCGAAGAAAAGCTCCGGGAGACCGAAACGCTCCTGAGCGTCAGCCGGACGCTCTCCTCCACCCTCGATTTCTACCCGCTGCTTCGTCATTTCCTCCGCCAGGTGACCCGGACCCTCGAATGCGACTCGGTCGGGGTGTGGCTGGTCAACCCCGCGACCGGTCGGCTCGAGCCCGTCGTCGGCTACCGCGTCCCGCCCGACCTGTTGCCGGCGCTCCGGAAAACCCAGATCGATCCCGAGGGGAGCCCCTTCTACGCCGAGGGGTTCCGGTCGAAGCGCGTGCAGGTGTCGAGCAATGTGCCGGAGGATTCGCGCATTCCCGCCAGCCTGATTCAGGCGGCGCCCCACAAGGCGCAGCTCTTCGCGCCCATCGTGACCAAGGAACGGGTGATCGGCGCCTTCATCGCGGTGTGGTGGGATCGCACGCGGGAGTTTTCCGAGCGGGAGGTGGCTCTCATCGAAGCGATGGGAAGCCAGGCGGGCGTGGCCGTGGAGAACGCGCGCCTCTTCGAAGACAACCGCCGAAAGCTCGAGGAGCTGTCGGTGCTCCACGAGCTCTCGCGCGCGGTGACCGGCCAGCTGGACCTGGAGGAGCTCGTCCGGGCCATTCACCGCCAGGTGGCGCGGATCCTCGACGCGCGGCACATGGCGATCGTCCTTTACGACGACACGCGGCGCGAGTTCGAGGAGGCCCTGCGCTTGGTCGAGGGCGAGGAGCAAGCCGAGCTCAAGCGCTACCGCCTGGGCGAAGGGCTCATGTCGCGCATCGTCGAGCGGGGCCAGCCCATCCGCACCGAAAACTACGCCGACGAGTGCCGGCGCGAGGGCGTGGAGCCGGTCGAGGAGTCCTTGCGCTACCCTTGCTGGCTCGGGGTCCCCATGGTGGCGGGAGACGAGACCATTGGAGCGCTGATCCTCCGGAGCGATGCCTATGCGTTCAGCGCGGGCGATGAGCGGCTACTCGCGAACATCGCCGGCTTGGCGGCCCTCGCGATCCGGAGCGCCCGGCTCTTCGACGAGCGCACCCGGGCCTACAGCGAGCTGGCGGCGGCCCAGGCCCAGCTCATCCGCACCGAGAAGCTCCGGGCGCTCGGTGAGATGGCCTCGGGCGTCGCCCACGACTTCAACAATCTCCTGGCGTCCATCCTCGGGCGCGCCCAGCTGCTCATGCGGCGCGTGGAGGACCCCAAGCTCCGGCAGTGGCTCCAGGTCATCGAGCGCGCCGCCACGGACGGCGCCCGGACGGTCCGGCGGATTCAGGAGTTCGCCCGGATCCGGCGCGACCAGCCCTTCGTCGCGGTGGATCTGAACCGGGTGGTCCAGGACGCCCTCGAGGTGACCCAGTCCCGCTGGCAGGAAGACGCCCAGAGTCGGGGCGTCACGATCCGCGTGACCCCGGACTTGACGCCGGTCCCGCCGATCTCCGGAGACCCCGCCGAGCTCCGCGAGGTTCTCACCAACCTGATCCTGAACGCGGTGGACGCCATGCCCGAGGGCGGGACGCTGACCCTGGCGACGCGGACCGACGAGACGACCGTCACGCTGAGGGTGAGCGACACAGGAGTCGGCATGTCGCCGGAAGTCCAGCCACTGATCTTCGATCCGTTCTTCACGACCAAGGGGCCCCGGGGGACGGGCCTCGGGCTCTCGATCACGTATGGGATCGTCTCCCGCCACCGGGGGGAGATCCGCGTCGAGAGCGCCGAGGGACAGGGCGCCGCGTTCCATCTGACATTCCCGGTGAGCCCGGGGGAGGCGGCGCCCCCGGTCCCGGCCGCGCTCCAGGCCGTGTCGCCGCTCCGCTGCCTGGTGGTGGATGACGAGCAGCCGGTCCTGGAGATGCTGGGGGACGTCCTGGCGTCGGGAGGGCATTCGGCGGTGCTGGTCTCCGACGGCGCCGAGGCGATCGCGCGCTTCAAGTCGGAGCCCTTCGATATCGTGTTCATCGATCTCGCCATGCCGGGAGTCAACGGCTGGCAGGTCGCCCGGGCCGTGAAGGACCACGCCCCCTCGATGCCGGTGCTCCTCGTCACGGGGTGGGGCGTCGAGCTCTCGCCCGACGAGCTTCGCGGCAAGGGCGTGGACGCGGTGCTCTCGAAGCCGGTAAAATTCGAGGACATTCTCGCGGCGGTGGCCACGTTCGGCTCCCGCCGCCCGGAGGCAGGGCGATGACGAGCCCCATCATCACCGAAGCGGTGCGGGCGCTGGTGGACAAGAAGGACCTGAGCCGCATCGAGGCGGCGGCGGCCATGGAAGCGATCATGTCCGGGGCCGCGACCAACGCCCAGATCGCCGCCTTCCTGACGGCGCTCAGGATGAAGGGGGAGACCGTCGAGGAGCTGATCGGCTTCGCCCAGGTCATGCGCCAGAAGGCGGTCCGGGTGAAGACCCGGGGGGAGGAGGTGGCCGCCCTCACGGGGACGGACCGCGAGATGCTCATTGACACCTGCGGCACCGGTGGGGACGCGGCGGGGACGTTCAACGTCTCGACGGCGACGGCCTTCGTCGTCGCGGGGGCGGGGCTCCGGGTGGCCAAGCACGGTAACCGCTCGGTCTCCTCCCTGTGCGGCTCCGCCGACGTGGTGGAGACGCTGGGGATCAACCTCGAGCTGCCGCCCGCCATGGTCGCGCGGTGCGTTGACGAGGTGGGAATAGGCTTCCTGTACGCTCCGTTGCTCCACACCGCCATGAAGCACGTGATGGCGGCGCGGCGGGAGATGGGGATCCGCACCGTGTTCAACATGCTCGGGCCGCTCACCAACCCGGCCGGCGCCAACGCCCAGGTC